>NZ_CP163435.1:630882-946323 GCF_041051975.1 Streptomyces sp. R21
GCCCTCTCCCTCGCCGCCTCGGCGCTCGTCGCGGCGCAGCCCGCATCGTCCGCGCCCCGCGCCGCGCCCTCCGTGGACAACGGCCTGGCGCGCACCCCGCCCATGGGCTTCAACAACTGGAACTCCACGCACTGCCGTGCGGAGTTCAACGAGGCGATGGTGAAGGGGATCGCCGACGTCTTCGTGTCGCAGGGGCTCAAGGACGCGGGATACACCTACGTCAACATCGACGACTGCTGGGCGCTGCCGAACCGCGCCGCGAACGGCGACCTCGTGCCCGATCCGGTCCGTTTCCCCAACGGAATCAAGGCCGTTGCGGACTACGTCCACTCCAAGGGGCTCAAGTTCGGCCTCTACTCCAGCGCGGGCACCAAGACCTGTGACACCCAGGGTTTCCCCGGCGGGCTCGGGCACGAGCAACAGGACGCCAACCTGTGGGCCTCATGGGGTGTCGACTATCTCAAGTACGACAACTGCAACAACAACGGAGTCGACGCCAAGCAGCGCTACAAGGCGATGGGTGACGCCCTCAAGGCCACCGGCCGGCCGATCGTGTACAGCATCTGCGAGTGGGGCGAGAACCAGCCCTGGAACTGGGCGGCGCAGTACGGCAATTCCTGGCGTACGACCGGGGACATCTCCGACTCCTGGTCCAGCATGATCGGCATCGCGCACCAGAACCAGCCGCTGGCCCCCTACGCGAAGCCGGGCGCGTGGAACGACCCCGACATGCTGGAGGTCGGCAACGGCGGCATGACCGACACCGAGTACCGCACCCACTTCAGCCTGTGGGCGCAGATGTCCGCGCCCCTGCTGATCGGCAGCGATCTGCGCTCCGTGTCCTCCGCGACGCTCGGCGTCCTCAAGAACACGGACGTCATCGCCGTCGACCAGGACTCCCTGGGACGGCAGGGCACCGTCGTGTCCAGCAGCGGCGGGCTCGTCGTGATGTCCAAACCCCTTGCCGACGGCGGCCGTTCGGTGACCCTGACGAACGAGAACACGACCGTCAGGACCGTCGCGACGAGCGCGGAGGCGATCGGCCTCGGCGGTGCGACGTCGTACGCCCTCAAGGACCTCTGGTCGAAGCAGACGAGCACCACCACGGGCGCGATCAGTGCGTCGGTGCCCGCCCACGGCACCGTCATGTACCGCGTCACACCGGGTACTCCCGTGCCCCCACCGACCGGGATCAGCCAACTGGGCGACCTGCCCTGGAGTTCGGCGGCGAACGGCTGGGGCCCGGTCGAGCGCAACCTCAGCAACGGGGAGCAGGGCGCCGGCGACGGGCACACCCTCACCATCGGCGGCACGACGTACGCCAAGGGGCTCGGCACGCATGCGCCGAGCGACATCTCTTATCACCTGGGCGGTGCGTGCACATCGCTGCGCGTGGACGTCGGCGTCGACGACGAGTCCACCGCGGGCGGATCCGTCGCTTTCCAGGTCTACCGGGACGCGGTGAAGGTCGCCGACAGCGGCGTACGGACCAACAGTGATCCGCCGCTGCGACTGACCGCCGATCTCACGGGCGGCACGACGCTGCGGCTGGTCGTCACGGACGGCGGCGACGGGATCACCTACGACCACGCCGACTGGGCGGACGCCCGGCTCGCCTGCGGCAGGGGTCCGGCGGCGGGCACGCACGCGCTGAGCAACCTGCCGTGGACTGCGGCCTCCGGCGGCTGGGGCCCGGTGGAGCGCGACAGCAGCAACGGCGAGCGGGCCGCCGGCGACGGCCGCACCCTCACGATCAACGGCACGGCGTACGCCAAGGGCCTCGGCACCCACGCGGCGAGCGACATCACGTACTACCTCGGCGGCTCGTGCTCCCGGCTGACAGTGAGCGTCGGCGTCGACGACGAGGCCGGGGGCAGCAACGGATCCGTCGTCTTCCGCATCCTTCGCGACGACACCACCGTCGCCGACAGCGGCCGGGTCACCGGCGCCGACGCGGCGAGGACGCTCAGCGCCGATCTGACCGGAGGTCTCGAACTCCGGCTCAGCGTCACCGACTCCGGTGACGGCATCGACTACGACCACGCCGACTGGGTGGCACCCCAGCTCACCTGCGCCTGAGGAGTCGCCGGAAAGCGTCAACGACGGGACGTGTCCCGGGAGAAGATCTCCCTCATGCATCCCGCCCCGAAGACCTTCGAGCTGCTCCCCGGTGCCGACGACTCCCCCGTGATCCTGCACGTGCCGCACTCCGCCCGGACGATCCCGGCGTCCGTGCGCGGTGGCATCCTGCTCGAAGACGACGCGCTGGAAGGCGAGTTGGACCACATCACCGACGCGCACACCGCGGAGCTGGCCGCGAGCGCGGCGGAGGCGGCGGCGGTGAGGCCATGGCGGTTCGTCAACCGGCTGTCGCGCCTTGTGATCGACCCCGAGCGCTTCCCCGACGAACGGGAGGAGATGCTGTCCGTCGGGATGGGCGCGGTCTACACACGGACCACGCACCGCGCGCCGCTGCGGCCCGCGGACTTCGATCCCGGGCCTCTGATCGAGCGTTACTTCCACCCGTACGCGCAGGCGATGACGGAGGCGGTCGCCGACCGGCTGGCCGCCACCGGGCGGGCCGTGATCGTCGACGTCCATTCGTATCCGACGGCCCGGCTGCCCTACGAACTGCACGGCGACGGCCCGCGACCGCCGGTGTGCCTGGGCACCGACGCCTTCCACACGCCGCCCGAGCTGCTCGCCCGCGCGCAGGCGGCGTTCGCGCACACCGGCAGTGTGGGCCTCGACAGCCCGTTCTCCGGCACGTACGTCCCCCTGGAGTTCTACGGCAAGGAGCCGCGGGTCACCGCGCTGATGGTGGAGATCCGGCGGGACACGTACATGACCGAGCCGGGCGGCCCGGCCAGTCCCGGACTCCCCCGTCTCGCCGCCGCGCTGGCAGCTCTCGTCGACGCCGTCGGCGACTAGCGGGGCGGCCCGGCGCCCTCTAGGGTCCCGATAAGCGAACGCTTAGCCGCCCATCGCCCGACGGGCGGCGGCCGGAGGGAAAGCAGGACATCATGCCGGTCGTCGACGCGTGGATGCAGCACCCCACGCTCCGCCACTCCAACCACGAGATGTTCGAGTCGCTGCGCCGCTGGACGGGAATGGAGCTGCTGGAGGAGCCCCTTCCGGTCAAGGCCACGGTGGCCGCGCTGGCTGCCGCCGACGTGGAGATCGGACTGTCCAGCGCCTGGTACGGGCCACAGGGTCCGCTCATCACCAACGACGAGGTCGCCGAGTTCGTCGCCCAGTCCGACGGACGGCTGCGCGGTGTCGCGGGCGCCGACCTCACCCGGCCGGTCACCGCCGTGCGCGAGCTGCGCCGGGCCGTCGGCGAACTGGGCTTCGTGGCGCTCAGGATCGTGCCGTGGCTGTGGCAACTGCCGCCCACCGACCGGCTGTACTACCCGTTGTACGCGGCCTGCGTCGACCTCGGCATCCCGTTCTGCACCCAGGTCGGCCACACCGGGCCGCTGCGCCCCTCCGAGACCGGCCGCCCCATTCCGTACATCGACCAGGTCGCGATCGACTTCCCGGAACTGACCATCGTGTGCGGCCACATCGGCTACCCGTGGACCACGGAGATGATCGCGGTGGCCGACAAGCACCCCGGCGTGCACATCGACACCAGTGCCTACACCGCCCGCCGCTACCCGCCCGAGCTGGTCGACTATCTGCGCGGCCGCGGCCGCCACAAGGTCCTCTTCGGCTCCAACTACCCCATGATCACGCCCGCCCGAGCCCTGGAACACCTCTCCGACCTGCACCTCGACGACGAGACGAGCGAGCTGTTCCTCTCCGGCAACGCCCGCCGCGTCTTTCACCTCCCGGCGCCTTCGTAGATGCTTGTGCACGTTCACGGTCCATCCTGAGGTGAGGGCAGCCCGTTCATGGCATTGCAGATCAGCGCCACCAATCCGGAGCATCCCGCGCTCCTGCTCGAACTGCCCTGGCAGCTGCCGTTGGAGGAGTGGCCGGATCAGTACCTGGTCCCGCTGCCGCGCGGCATATCCCGGCACGTCGTGCGCTATGCGCGCGCCGGGGACGAGGTGGTGGCCGTCAAGGAGCTCGCGGAGCGGCCGGCGGTGCGCGAGTACGAGCTGCTGCGCAGCCTGGACCGGCTCGGGATCCCGGCGGTGGACCCCCTCGCGGTCGTCACCGGCCGCACCGACGGGGACGGCGCACCCCTGGAACCCGTACTGATCACCCGGCACCTGGGCGGCTCGATGCCGTACCGGTCGATGTTCGAGACGACCATGCGGCCCGCCACCATGCACCGGCTGATGGACGCCCTCGCCGTCCTGCTGGTGCGCCTGCATCTGGCGGGCTTCGCCTGGGGCGACTGCTCGCTGTCCAACACGCTGTTCCGGCGGGATGCCGGGGCCTACGCGGCCTATCTGGTGGACGCCGAGACCGGGGATCTGCATCCCCGGCTGAGCAGCGGGCAGCGCGAGTACGACCTCGATCTGGCGCGGGTCAACATCAGCGGCGAGTTGCTGGACCTGGAGGCGTCCGGGGCGCTGCACCCGTCCGTGGACCCCATCGAGTTCGGCACGGAGATCTGTGCGCGCTACCAGGGGCTGTGGCAGGAGCTGACCCGCACATCGGTGTATCCGGCGGGCAAGCACCACTACATCGACCGCCGGATCCGGCGCCTGAACGACCTCGGTTTCGACGTCGCCGAGATGCAGATCGCGCACTCGTCCAACGGCGACACGGTCACCTTCGTTCCCAAGGTCGTGGACGCCGGTCACCATCAGCGCCAGCTGCTGCGGCTGACCGGCCTCGACGCCGAGGAGAACCAGGCCCGCCGGCTTCTCAACGACCTGGAGAGCTGGATGGCCACCCAGGACGACTACGCGCCCGGCGACCCGCTCGCCGCGCGCCCGGAGGTTCTCGCGCACCGCTGGGTGCGCGATGTGTTCCGGCCGACCGTGCGCGCCGTACCGCTGGAACTGCGCGGCTCCATGGACCCGGCGGAGATCTATCACGAGCTGCTCGAACACCGGTGGTACCTGTCCGAGCGCGCCCAGCACGACATCGGGCTCGACACCGCCGTCCAGGACTACGTCGACAACATCCTCCCCCGGGTCCGGGCGGCCCTGCCGCCGCGTGCCGACGCACCCGTGCCGACCGGGGAGAACATGATTTCTGAGCAAAGGTGACCGATCGTACATACGATTGGGCGGGTACGGCCGAGCGGCGCACCGTGGCGCACGTGACGCCGGGACGCCACTGAACTGCTCGGGGTGGAGACGCATGACACAGGCCGCAAGTCCAGCGCGGACCGTCATTCTGACGGTCGACGACGATCCGGGGGTCTCGCGCGCCGTCGCCCGCGACCTCCGGCGCCGGTACGGCGAGTCGTACCGGATCGTGCGCGCGGAGTCCGGGGAGGCCGCGCTCGACGCGCTGCGCGAGCTGAAGCTGCGCGGTGACCAGGTGGCGGTGATCCTCGCCGACTACCGGATGCCGCAGATGAACGGCATCGAGTTCCTCGAACAGGCTCTCGATGTCTATCCGGGTGCGCGGCGGGTACTGCTGACCGCGTACGCGGACACGAACGCGGCGATCGACGCGATCAACGTGATCGATCTCGACCACTACCTGCTCAAGCCCTGGGATCCGCCGGAGGAGAAGCTCTACCCGGTCCTGGACGACCTCCTGGACGCCTGGCGGACCAGCGACTACCGGCCCGTGGCCGCCTGCAAGGTGGTCGGACACCGCTGGTCGGCGCGCTCCTCCGACGTCCGGGAGTTCCTGGCCCGCAACCAGGTGCCCTACCGCTGGTACTCGTCCGACACACCCGAGGGCAAGCGCCTGCTGGCCGCGGCCGGGCAGGACGGCGAACGGCTCCCGCTGGTGATCACGCCGGACGGCACGCCGCTGGTGGAGCCCGCGGACCCGGATCTCGCGGCGCAGGTGGGCCTGGCGACGACGCCGACGGCGGAGTTCTACGACCTGGTGGTCATCGGCGGCGGTCCCGCCGGGCTGGGCGCGGCCGTGTACGGCGCGTCGGAGGGGCTGCGCACCGTGCTGGTGGAGCGGTCGGCGACCGGCGGCCAGGCGGGACAGAGCTCGCGGATCGAGAACTACCTCGGCTTCCCGGACGGGGTGTCGGGGGGCCAGCTCACCGAGCGGGCGCGCCGCCAGGCGGCGAAGTTCGGCGCGGAGATCCTGACCGCGCGCGAGGTGACCGGGCTCGATGTCACGGGGGCGGCGCGCACGGTCCGCTTCTCGGACGGCTCGGCGATCGCCGCGCACTCCGTGATCCTCGCGACCGGCGTGTCGTATCGCCAGCTGGAGGCTCCGGGCCTGGCCGAACTGACCGGGTGCGGGGTGTTCTACGGTTCGGCGCTGACCGAGGCGGCCTCCTGCCAGGGCCACGACGTGTACATCGTGGGCGGGGCGAACTCCGCGGGGCAGGCGGCCATGTACCTGGCCCGGGGCGCCAAGTCGGTCACCCTCCTCGTACGCGGCTCGTCGCTGGCGGCGTCCATGTCGCACTACCTGATCCAGCAGATCAACGACGCGCCCAACATCAACGTGCGCACCGGCACGGTCGTCGAGTCCGCGCACGGCTCGGACCATCTGGAACAGCTCACCCTGCGCGACGTGGCGAGCGGGCACACCGAACTCGTCGACGCGCAGTGGCTGTTCGTGTTCATCGGGGCGGCTCCGCTGACCGACTGGCTGGAGGGGACCGTGCTGCGGGACGCGCGCGGCTTCATCATGGCGGGGCCCGACATGACCGCAGACGGACAGCCACCGGCCGGCTGGGAGCTGGACCGGCCGCCGTATCACCTGGAGACCAGCGTGCCCGGTGTGTTCGTGGCCGGGGACGCGCGGTCGGAGTCCGCGAAGCGGGTCGCGTCCGCCGTCGGAGAGGGAGCCATGGCCGTGATGCTCGTCCACCGTTATCTGGAGCAGTCATGAGCGGGCAGCCGATGCCGTGCAACGTGGCCGAGCTGAGCACGCTGTTCCTGTTCGAGAAGCTCGACGCACAGCAGCTCGACCGGTTGTGCCGCGAGGGCCGCGTGGAGAAGTTCGAACCGGGCCCCGTGTACGCGGAAGGCGAGCCGGCCACCTGCTTCTTCGTGCTCCTCGAAGGCACGCTCGTGCTCTCGCGCCGGGTCGGCAACGACGACGTGGAGATCAACCGCACGTCCCACCGCGGGGTGTACTCCGGGGCGATGCAGGCCTATCTGGGCGACCGGGTGCGGCCGGTGTACACCAGCTCGCTGCGGGTCACCGAGCCCTCGCGCTTCTTCATCCTGCCCGCCGACACGTTCGCCGCGATCATGCAGGACTGGTTCCCGATGGCCGTCCATCTCCTGGAGGGGGTCTTCTTCGGTACGAAGACCACCCAGCAGGCGATCGGGCAGCGGGAGCGGCTGCTGGCGCTCGGCTCGCTGTCGGCCGGTCTGACCCACGAGCTCAACAACCCGGCCGCCGCGGCCGTGCGGGCCACCTCCACGCTGCGCGAGCGGGTGGCCAAGATGCGGCACAAGCTCGGCATCATCGCCGGGGGCCCGTTCACCCGTGAGGCGCTGGCCGGCCTCATCGAGATCCAGGAGCGCACGGCCGAGCGGGTCGCCAAGGCCACCGCGCTCAGCCCGCTGGAGGCATCCGACCGGGAGGACGCCCTCGCCGACTGGCTCGACGACCACGGCATCACGGAGGGCTGGCGGGTGGCGCCCACCTTCGTGCAGGCGGGTCTCGACATCGACTGGCTGGACCAGGTCGCGGCGGCCGTGGACGAGGAGATCCTCCCCAATGCCGTCGGGTGGCTCAACTACACCGTCGAGACCGAGCTGCTGATGAACGAGATCGAGGACTCCACCACCCGCATCTCCCACCTCGTCGGCGCGGCCAAGCAGTATTCCCAGCTCGACCGTGCCCCGTACCAGGTGTGCGACGTGCACGAACTCCTCGACAGCACCCTGCTGATGCTCTCCTCGAAGATCGGCTCCCGCGTCACCGTCGTCAAGGAGTACGACCGGGCGCTGCCGAAGATCCCGGCCTACCCCGGGGAGCTCAACCAGGTGTGGACGAACCTGATCGACAACGCGGTCTCGGCCATGAACGGCACGGACGGGGACGGCACGTTGACCGTGCGGACCGCGCTCGACCGCGACCGTCTCCTCATCGAGTTCGGCGACACGGGCCCCGGAGTGCCGGAGGACATCCGCGGCCGTATCTTCGACCCCTTCTTCACCACCAAGCCGGTGGGCGAGGGCACCGGACTCGGCCTGGACATCTCCTGGCGCATCGTCGTCAACAAGCACCACGGCAGCCTCGAAGTCCAGTCCGTGCCCGGCGACACCCGTTTCCAGGTACGTCTTCCGCTGACCGCCACGGACCCCGACACCTCCGAGGAGCCGTCATGACCGAGTCCACCGGAATCGACCCGGCCGTCCCGCCGAGCGGCACGGGGTGCGTCGAGTGCGACGCGGCGGGCGGATGGTGGTTCCATCTGCGGCGCTGCGCGCAGTGCGGTCACATCGGCTGCTGCGACGACTCCCCCGCGAAGCACGCCACCGCGCACGCGCACACCACCGGTCATCCCGTCATCCGCAGCTTCGAGCCCGGCGAGAGCTGGTTCTGGAACTTCGACACCTCCGAGGTGTACGAGTCCGGACCGGACCTCGCTCCCCCGGTCAGCCACCCCGCCGACCAGCCCGTACCCGGGCCCGCGGGGCGCGTCCCGGCGAACTGGACGGACATGTTGCGCTGAGCCCCGTCATGAGGAACCGGCAGGAGAAACAGGAGAAGGCGGGGGCTTTGATCGGTATCGCTGAGATCCGCGACGCGGCACAACGGATGACCGGGCATGTCGTGCGGACGCCGACCATGGTGAGCCCCGGTCTGGAAGGGCTCCTCGGGGTTCCGGTCACGGTGAAGCTCGAACTGCTCCAGCGCACCGGGTCGTTCAAGGCACGCGGAGCGACGGTACGGCTGCTCGCGCTGAGCGAGGCCGAGCGTGCGGCGGGCGTGGTGGCCGTGAGCGGCGGCAACCACGGCATCGCGCTCGCCGTGATGGCCGCCGCCCTGGATGTGAAGGCGACGGTGGTGATGCCGCGGTCGGCGCCCGCACGGGCCGCCGAGATCGTGGAGGCGTCCGGCGCGTCGCTGCGGCTGACCGACGGTATGGACAGCGCGTTCGCGCTCGTCGAGCAGTTGCGCGCCGAGGGGCTGACGCTCGTCCACCCCTTCGACGATCCCCTGGTGATCGCCGGTCAGGGCACCGTCGGCCTCGAATTCGCCGAGGACGCGGGCGAGTTGACCGACGTGCTCGTCAGCATCGGGGGCGGCGGGCTGATCTCCGGCGTCGCTGCTGCGCTGCACGCGCTGCGTCCCGGGGTGCGGGTCTGGGGCGTGGAGACCGAGGGCGCGCAGGCCATGTCGGAGGCTCTGACCGCGGGCGGCCCGGTGCCGGTGGCGCTGTCCTCGATCGTCTCCACCCTGAGCGCACCGGCCGTCTCCCGGCTGACGTACGACCATGTCTCGGCCCTGGTGACCGAGGTGCTCGTGGTCCCGGACCGGGAGGCTGTGCAAGGCACCCTCGATCTCGCCGACCACGCCAAGGTGTGGGCCGAGCCCGCCGCCGGCTGCCTGCTGCCGGCGGCACGCCGCGTTCTCGATCGCGTCGGCGAAGGGGCGCGCCTCGGCCTGGTGCTGTGCGGGGGCAACGCGACGACCTCGGACGTCATGTCCTGGGCGGAGCGATTTCAGCTGCGCTGAGCCGAAGCAGCGTTGCCGGACTCCTGTCGGCGCACGAGCCGGAGACGCGTCACCTCGTGGAGAGGGTCCGAGCCTTGCGGTATTCGCCGCGTGCCAGCCGGGAGAACGTCACCGTGGCGAGCAGCGCCAGGGCGACGATCGCCCACTCCAGGGCGCCGCTGTGCTGATCGGGGTCCACTTCGAAGACCGTGCACCGGGACGGTGCCGTCGTCGCCGCGCGCCTGCTCGAGCCTGATTCCCTTTGCCCGCGCCAGCTGTTCATCGGAGATGAACACGACCAGGACTCTCAGCGCACCGACTTCCCGTACATCTCGCCGAGTTGTTCGGCGAGCAGTTCCACGCGGGCGCCGTCCGGGTCGCGGAAGTAGATCGACGTACCGCTCTCCTCCTGGTAGTCGACCCCGGCGTCGGCCAGGCGTCCGCGCAGGCGTTGCCATGTCGTGGGGTCGACGGAGATGGCCAGGTGGTGCAGTCCGCCCAGTACTTCGGCGTACGGCCCGAGGTCGAGGCCCGGGAAGTCGAAGAAGGCCAGCAGGTTTCCGTTGCCGAGGTCGAAGAAGAAGTGGGTCGAACCCTTGTAGTCGCGGTTCTCGATCATCTCCGTGAGGGGGAACTCCAGGACGCCCTGGTAGAACCGCACGGTCCGCTCGACGTCCGAGGACAGCAGTGCCACGTGGTGCACTCCGCGGGCGGAGCTGGCCGGCCGTTCCGGGGCCAGATACACCTCCCTCAGCCGCTCACGCTCTGCTTCGATCGCCGCAAGGTCCACTGGGCCCATGAGAGCTCCTCGGTTACTCGGACCGCACTGTGCATGCGGATGAACTGAAATGAACGGAACGAACCGAATGAACTGATCCTGAATTCAACCACTTTGTACGTACCCTAACCCTTCACCCCTGCCGGTCAAGCGTTGTTCCCACGGAGGAGTCGCGCCACCGGCGCAGGAGTGGTCTCCTGGAAGTGTCCTCAGGGGAGCGTTCCGATGCGCCTTACCCGGATCTCCGCCTTCGCACCGCCCCGGTCGGCCGCGCCCACCGGAGCCGGTGGAGGACTGTTGCCGAAGAGGGATCTCGCGGCGGCCTGGTTCCTGGTCGTCCTGATCGCGGTTCCCGCCTGGGCGCTCACCATTGGGCAGGCCCGGGACATGGGCGTCGAACCCGGCACGATGGGGATGGCACTGCCACTGTTCCTGCTGCTCTGGGTGACGATGATGGCGGCCATGATGCTGCCGTCCATGGCACCGGTGGCCATCACCTGGGTACGCGGCATCGGCCGGCAGTCCTCCGGCTGGGCCCGGGCCGCGCGCACCACCGAGTTCATCGGCGGGTACCTGCTCGTGTGGACCGCCTTCGGACTGCTCGCGTACGTCGCCCTGGTCTTCACCGGCGACCTGGTGGACGACCATCCGACCGCAGGGCGCTGGATCGGCTTCGCCTCGTTCCTGCTCGCGGGCCTGTATCAGCTCGGCCCGCTCAAGTACGTCTGCCTCAGGCACTGCCGCAACCCGCTCAGCCATCTGGTGCACTACGCCGGCTTCCCGAGCCGGGCCCGCGACCTGCGGGTGGGTGTCCACCACGGCGCCTACTGCGTCGGCTGCTGCGCCGGGCTGATGGTCGTGCTCATTCCGCTCGGCATGATGAACGTGGCGGCGATGGCCGCACTGGCCGTGGTGATCTTCGTGGAGAAGCTGTGGTCCCGGGGCCCGCTGCTGGCCCGGGTCGTCGGCGTCGCCTTCCTCGTCCTGGCCGTGCTCGCCCCGTTCCAGGACTGGCTGCTGCCGGGCCTGCAGGGGTCGATGCCGTCCATGGGCGGCATGTGAGCCGTACGGCTGCGTGCGCACCCTCGACGAAAAGGCTCAGCCCGGACCGGACCAGTCGAAGGTGATCGTCTTGCTCGACTTGCCGGAACGGTTCCAGCTGAAGCCGAAGGCGTCCGCTTCGTCGGTGGTGGCGCGCCCCCAGGTGGCGAGCTGGCCCGGACCGGTCTCGCAGCCTGGCAGGTTGGTCGACTGCACCCGGGCGCCCTCCGGCGTGGTCGGGCCGGTGAGCGCCTCGGCGCGGGCCCTGACCCGTCCCGGCACGCTGGCCCGCCAGCTGCCCAGGTCTTCGTCGATCTCGACTTCGATGGGCGCGAAGTCCATGCCCCGCACCTCCATGGCGGCCGCGCTCATCATCTCCGCGGGCCAGCTTCCGGCCTGCCCGCCGAAGATCATCTGCAGGGCTTGGCGCTGCCCGTCGTCGGCCCGCTCGTCGAGGAAGAGCGCCGCGTACGCGTCCGAGTGCTCGCCCCAGATGTTGCCGACGAACGAGGCGACCATCACCAGGTTCAGGCCGTCCAGCCGGACGTCGCCGTAGTTGCCCTCGCGTATGTGCCACACCAGCGTGCCCTCGCAGTCGCCGGTGGTCGGCGGCTGCGCGAACGAGCACGGGCAGGGGATGTCGCACTTGCACACGTCGAACCAGTCGCCTGCGACCCGCCACGCAGGAATCGTCTCTGCCGCTTGTGCCATCGTCCTCACTCCTCGTCCCCTTCCCAGTCTGCGCCTCTTCGCGGCAGGGTGAGCGACATCTTTCGTCTATTCCTCCAAGGCCAGCACGTGGCAGTGCCAGGCGTCGAGGCCCACGTACAGTCCCGGAGTGATCAACTCGTCGCCGTTGCGGTCGAAGGTCTCCTTCGTGAGCAGGTCGGTCAGCCGGTGCGAGCGGCCCCCGAGGTGCGCCCACGGCAGCGGCACCTGTCCCTGGGCCGGGCCGGCGGAGTGGTTGACGACGACCAGGTGGCGGGTGTCGGCGGTGGTCCAGCTCCAGGCCAGCAGGTTGCGGTGGGTGTCGTTGTCCGGCCAGCCCGTACAGGTCAGCAGACGCCAGTCGCCCTCCCGTACGGCGGCGCCGGCCGCGATCAGCCGGTCGTAGAAGTCGCGCAGCTGCTCGTCGACCGGTTCCTCGGGCCGGCGGGTGAGGAACACCGGGGGGCGCACCCGGCGGCCTTCGAACTGGCCCTCGTGCCAGAGCGTCGCGCCGGGCAGGGTGGCCACGGCCACGGCCGCCGCGCGCTCGCGATCGCCCGGCAGTACGGCGGCGACGCGGGGTTCGTCGTGATTCTCCAGGAAGCGCACGAGTCCGCGCTGGTAGGAGAGGTCCGCTCCGAGGTGCGCCCGTACCGAATCCGCGTTCTCGTGGAGCAGTCGGTCGTAGAGCCGCTTGTCGTAGCAGTGGTCGAAGCCCTGCTGCTGCAGGGCGCCTTCGAGATCCCAATAGGCCTCCGCGATGAACAGGAGGTCCGGGTGGCGTTCGCGGACGCGTGGGATGACGTATGGCCAGAAGTCCTCCTCGGGGATGCGGCCCGCTCGCTCGCCCCAGGTCTTGGCGAACACGTCGTTCATCAGCAGCATCGCCATGTCGCAGCGCACACCGTCCGCCTGCTCGCCGATCGACACCAGGGTGTCCACCGCCGCCGCCCGCAGTTCGTCGCTGAAGGCGTTCACCTGGATCACGTCCTGCCAGGGCGCGAAGAACGGGTCGCGGCCACAGGCGAAGATCCGCCCGGACTCCTCGTGGAAGTCCGTCGGCACGCGAGCGAGGTCGTCGGCGGTGCCCTGGATGAGGGCGGCGGGGCGGTCGGTGAGCCAGGGGTGGTCGGGGGCCACGTGGTTGGGGACGTAGTCGAGGATCAACCGGACGCCGCGCGTGGCGAGTTGGGCCCGCGCCTCGGCAAGGCCCTTCGGCCCGCCGAAGGTCTCGTCCACGGCGTAGTTCCGTACGCAGTACGGGGATCCGGTGATGTCGGCCGTGGAGAGGTCGGGCAGCGCCTGGCGGAACGTGGCCAGGAGGCCTTCGTCGTGCAGGGCGATCCGCAGGCCTTCGGGGCTGCGCTCCCAGACGCCCATCAGCCACACGGTGTCGATGCCGGGCCGCGCGATCTCGTCCCCGACCTCGCCGGGTACCTCGCCCAGGGTGACGCGGCGCCCGTAGCGGCCGCTCAACTCGCCCAGCCAGACGAGGGTGTTGATCTCGTAGATCGCGGTCATGACAGGGGCTCCTCGCGCAGGGCGCCCCAGTCGCCCGCGCCGACGACGCGGAACAGGGTCGCGGTGACCGCGGCCAGGCCGGACCAGCCGGTCTGGTGGGCGGCGCCGAGTCCGGCGCCGGTGTCGCCGTGGAAGTACTCGTAGAAAAGGAGCAGGTCCTGCCAGTGCGGGTCCTTGGCGAACTTCGGCTGGGTGCCGTGCACCGGACGGTGTCCGTCGGCGCCGCGCAGGAACGTCGAGGTGAGCCGGTCGGAGATCTCGTGGGCGACCTGGTACAGGTTCAGCTGGCGTCCGGAGCCGGTCGGGCACTCCACGGTGAACGCGTCGCCGTGGTAGGCGTGCAGGTTCAACAGGGCGCGGATCAGCAGGATGTTGACGGGGAACCAGACCGGGCCGCGCCAGTTGGAGTTGCCGCCGAACATGTCCGAGTCGGACTCGGCGGGCAGATAGCCGACACCGTACGTCGTCTCGTGCACCTGGAAGGTGTAGGGGTGGGCGGCGTGGTGGCGGGAGAGCGAGCGGATGCCGTACGGCCCGAGGAACTCGTCCTTGTCGAGCATGCGGGCCAGGATGCGACGCAACCGGTCCTCGCCGAACAGGGCGAACAGGTGCCGTCCCTCGGTGCCGGGTTCCAGCGCGTCCCGGGAGTGCACGAGGGCCTCGACAGCGGGGTGGCGTTCGATGAACTCCCGTGCTCCCGCGACCAGTTCGGGGAAGCGGCGGTCGGCCCAGCCGCCGACCACGCTGGTCGCGGCGAGCGGGATCAGGCCGACCAGCGAGCGCACCTTCAGCCGGGTGGCGCTGCCGTCGGGCAGTCGCAGGACGTCGTAGAAGAAGCCGTCCTCCTCGTCCCACAGGCTCTCGTTCTCCTTGCCGATGCGGTTCGTGGCCACGGCGATCCACGCGAAGTGCTCGAACAGGGTCTGCGCCTGCTCCACGTAGACGGGGTTGTCGGCGGCCAGTTCGATGGCGATCTCCAGCAGGTTCTGGCAGTACAGGGCCATCCACGCGGTGCCGTCGGCCTGGTCGAGCCGGCCTCCGGTGGGCAACTCGACGCTGCGGTCGAAGACGCCGATGTTGTCGAGGCCGAGGAAGCCGCCCTGGAAGACGTTGTTGCCGTCGGGGTCCTTGCGGTTGAGCCACCAGGTGAAGTTCTTCATCAGCTTCTGGAAGGAGTTCTCCAGGAAGGCGCGGTCGCCGCGGCCCGTGCGGTGCTTCTCCAGCTCGTAGACGAAGAGGGTGGCCCAGGCGTGCACCGGCGGGTTGACGTCGCCGAAGTTCCATTCGTACGCGGGGATCTGGCCGTTGGGGTGCAGATACAGGCGGCGCAGCAACAGGCCGAGCTGGGCCTTGGCGAAGGCGATGTCGACCAGGGACAGGGCGATGGAGTGGAAGGCGAGGTCCCAGGCCGCGAACCACGGGTACTCCCAGGTGTCCGGCATCGACATGATCTCGTCGTTGACCATGTGGAACCAGGCGCTGTTGCGGACGCGGGGGTCGGAGCCGAGCGGGTCGACGCCGTGTTCGGCCAGCCAGCGTTCGACGTCGAGGTGGTAGTACTGTTTGCTCCACAGCATCCCGGCCAGCGCCTGCCGGACCAGGCGCTGTTCGTCCTCGCTCGTCCCGTCCGGGGTGACGTCCTCGTAGAAGGTGTCGGCCTCGGTCCGCCGCGCGTCGATGACCTGGCCGAACTCCTGCCAGGGATCGGCGAGTTCGGTGTCGGTCAGGCGCAGCCGGATCGTGGCGCTGTCGCCGGCGGGGATGGTCAGCACATGGTGGACGGCCGCCTTGGTGCCGGTGTGCTCGGGGTTGACGGCGGCTGTGTCGCCGTGGACGACGCAGCGGTCGATGCCGTCCTTGACGTACGGGGTGGTGTTCCGACTGCCGAAGATCCGCTCGTTGTTGGTGTCGTTCTCGGTGAACAGGGTGGGCGTGTCGGCGGCGAAGTACAGCCAGCGTGCGCCGAGTTGCTCGTGCTCGGCGCGGATCGCTCCCGGCGCGGCACGCAGGCCGGGCACGGCCGTGCCGCCCGCCCACGACCAGGTGTGCCGGAACCACAGCGTGGGCAGCAGGTGGAGCGTGGCCTCCTCGGGGCCGCGGTTGTGCGCGGTGATCTCGATCAGGACGTCCTCGGGGCCCGCCTTCGCGTACTCGACGAACACGTCGAAGTAGCGGTCCTCGTCGAAGACGCCGGTGTCGAGGAGCTCGAACTCCGGGTCGCGTCGGCCGCGGGCGTGGTTCGCGGCCACGAGGTCGGCGTAGGGGTACTCGCCCTGCGGGTACTTGTAGAGGTACTTCATGTACGAGTGGGTGGGCGTGCTGTCGAGGTAGAAGTAGTACTCCTTGACGTCCTCGCCGTGGTTGCCCTCGCGGTTGGTCAGGCCGAACATGCGCTCCTTGAGGATCGGGTCGCGGCCGTTCCACAGGGCGAGGGCGAAGCAGAGCCGCTGCTTGTCGTCGCTGATCCCGGCGATGCCGTCCTCGCCCCAGCGGTAGGCGCGCGAGCGTGCCTGGTCGTGGGTGAAGTACGACCAGGCTTCGCCGTCGGCGCTGTAGTCCTCGCGGACGGTGCCCCATTGACGCTCACTCAGATACGGGCCCCAGCGGCGCCAGGGCACCCCGGACTCGTCGGCCTCGGTCAGCCTGCGGCGCTCGGCGATCTCGGTCGGGTCGGTCATCGCTCCCCCGGTTCAGGTCGGTTGACGGTCATGGACGCGCAGTTGGATGCCGTGGGCGATCTCGATCAGACCGAGCAGCACGCCCACCGCCAGAGGAGTGGCGCCGGACCGCGCCATGCCCAGAGCACCCAGCATCCCGCGCGCGGCCATGCCTGCCCACCGGAAGTTCGGGGGCTCTTCGCCGGGGAGGGTGGCGAGGGTGCCGTCGCGGTGCCGGTGCGACGCGTCTGGCAGGATGCGCCGCTGATGACGAAGACCACGGACTGTGCCGAGTGCGGTGGAACGGTGGCTCCCGACGGCCACTGCTGGGATTGCGGGGCACCTCAGCCGGGGTTCCGCGCGCATGTGGAGATCACTGCGGACGGCGGTGCCGCGGGGGTCAGCGACCGCGGCCGACAGCGCGGTGTCAACGCGGATGCGATGGCTCTGGCCATGAGCGGCCGGTGGACGATCGGTGTCGTGTGCGACGGGGTGTCGATGTCCCCCCGCGCGGAACGAGCCGCTCAGGTCGCGGCGGAGGTCGGCGCATCCGCGCTGGCGGCGCGGCTGCGCGACGGCGCCCTGCCGGAGGACGCGCTCACGGACGCCGCCCACCGCGCCGGTCGCGCGGTGGCCGCTTTGGCGCCGTCGGTGGACGCCGCGCCCGCGTGCACGTTTGTGGCGGGCATCGTCGGCCCGGAAGGCATCTGGACTGCCGGGATCGGCGACAGCCGGGTCTACTGGCTGCCGGACGCGGGCCCCGGGACGGCCCTGACCAAGGACGACACGGGCGAATACGAGGCTCTCGCCGCGTGGCTGGGCGCCGATGCCGGTGAACCGGTGCCGCGGCTGCGCAGCTACCGGCCCGCGGTGGCGGGACGGTTGCTGCTGTGCACGGACGGGCTGTGGCGGCACCGTCCCGAGCCCGACGGGCTGCGGGCCGCGCTCGCCCGGCGCAGGCCCCCGTCGGCCGAGGACGCAGGACTGCTGGAGGAAGCGCGGTCGCTGGTCGAACTCGCCCTGGCAGCGGGCGGTCCGGACAACATCACGGCACTTCTCATCCCCGTCGCGCCGAGCGTGCCGGCCTCCTGAGTGCGGTCGCACGGAGTCTCAGACGGTGGTGCGCGCGCCCTCGGGCGACTCCTGCTCCTTGCCCTGCGCCGGTGCCCGAAGTGAGCTGAGCGGTCCGCCGTGCAGCGGTGTGGTGTGCCAGCGTGCCGTGAACGTGCGGTCCGCGAGGGAGCAGATCACGGTCAACCGGTGCGGGGTCTCCAGGAACAGCACGTCGACGTGCAGGGAGTCGGCGTCGGTCCATCCGCCGCTCACCGCCGTGGGAACCGGAGCCGCGCCGGTGGTCCAGCCGGTCGCGCCCATCCGCAGCTCGCATCGCGTGTCTTTCTCGATGAGGGACACGGTCCAGCCCGCCTCGCCCGCCGTGACCGCGACTTCCGTCAAAGAGCGCTGGTCCTCACAGGTTCCGCCCGCCGGGGTGAACTCGGCGGCCGTCCAGGCCTCGGCGCGCTCCGGCGGCGTGGCGGCGGCCACGACCGGCGGCAGGGCGAGCCGAGCGAGGCGTTCACGCAGCGCCGCGTCCTGGTCGCCGGGCAGTGACGCCTCGCCGAACGCGGGCAGCAGGTGGCGCCACACCAGGTCGAGCAGCTCCTGCATCTGGTCGGTGGCCGCGGTCATCGCGATCACCGCGTCGTGCTCGGGCAGGACGAGACAGAGCTGGCCGTAGGCTCCGTCGCCGCGGTATCCGTGCCGGGACTTCCAGAACTGGAATCCGTAGCCCTGCTGCCAGTCCGACAGCGCCGCCTCCGCCGTACCGTCGTCGTTGGCGACGTGGACGCGCGTGGCCTCCGCGATCCACTCGGCGGACAGCAGCTGCCGGCCCTCCCAGACACCGTTCTGCAGATAGAACTGGCCGAGCCGGGCGATCGCGTCGGTGGCGGCGTGCAGCCCGCTGAAGCCGATCTCGCGGCTTTCCCGACGCCGCCGTATCCAGGAGACCTCTCCGATGCCCAGCGGGTCGAGCAGCCGGGGCCGCAGATACTCCGTCAGGGACTGGCCGCTGACCCGCTGGACGATCGCGGCGAGGGTGTACGTGGCGGGCTGGTTGTACGCGAAGACACTGCCGGGATCGCGGTCGGGCGGGGTCAGCAGGAAGCCGCGTACCGGCTCCTCGCGGTCGCGGCGGAACGCCCGCTCGTGGGTCTCGGCGAGGTGGCCGCTGGCCATGGACGCGACATGCCGTACGAGCATGGCCCGGCTGCGCGGGTCGGTGATGTCGGCCTCGAACTCGGGAAAGTACGAGATCACGGTGTCGTCGAGACGCAGCAGCCCCTCCTCGGCGGCGAACCCGGCGGCCGTGGAGGTGAAGCTCTTACTGAGCGAGTAGAGCAGGTGGAGGCGCTCGGGGGTGAACGGCGCCCACCAGCCGGAGGCGACCAGGTGCCCGTGGCGCATGATCATCAGGCTGTGGGGTTCGATGTCCGGCGCGGCCTCGATGGCGTCGAGGAACGCGTGCACGCCCGAGGCGTCGACGCCTTGTTCGGCGGGCGTGCCGGCGGGCAGTGGACGGGTGCTCATGCGGGCGGCCTCCGGGCGGCTCGGGGGTCGAAGGACGGTGTCGGCGGCCGGGGACCGGCCGCCGCGTGCATGCGCCATCCTTCCCGTGCGCCGATGGGCATGTCCATGGGACCGACCACGGGCGCCCGGCTTCGTCGGCCGCGTCGCGACCACCGAAAAGCGTTGGCACGCGCCGAGGACGGGTTGGTACGGTGCGCGAGGACGTGACAAACCGCGAGGAGGTGGGACCCATGAACGCTGTTCGCAGCTGGGTGCTCCCCCTTTTTCGTCACGGTGGGCGACTGACGTAGGTGTCGCCGGGAGTGCCTCAACGACAAGGCACTCACAAAGGACGAAACCTATGAATCCTACGTATTTCACTCCTGGCACGGGCGAACCTGCCGTAACGATCACGCGGTTCGCGGAGACCCAATGGCACGCCGTGGAGAACGGCCAGGTGGTCGGCCGCGGCGATGCGTCGAGCAGGCCCGACGGGCGCGTTTTCATCAGCGTCGACGCGTGGCACGGTGCGGTGTTCGACCAGCTCGCCGCTGCGATGGTGGCGGACCTGCCGACGCCGCTCCACACGGTGGTCGACGAGGACGACCTCGACTTGACGTCCAGGTGGCAGCGGGTCGGTTTCACGACCGGACGACGGGAGTGGGAGTACCTCGTGCCCACCGACCCGGCGGTCACGGGCCTCAGTTCGGCACAGCCGCCGTCGGGCGTGACGATCGTGCCCGTGGGCGAGGCGGAGCACGTCCCCCTGCGCGCTCTGGACCGCGCGATTCGCGACGAGGTCGAGGCCACGGTCGGCTGGCGGCGGATGCCCGTCGAGGTGTTGCCGCGCCCGGACGGGGTCACCGTGGTGGACGCGGCGAAGTACGCGGTAGCCGTGCGGGCCCATCGCTACGTGGGGATGGTCCGGTTGGCGCCCGTGGCCCGGCAGCCGCGGATCGGACTGATCGCCATCCGTGCGGACGAGCACCGCCGCGGCATCGCCCGGTCGATGCTGGCCCAGGTCCTGGGCGCACTGCACCGCTCCGGGGTCACCGGAGCACGGGCCGAAGTCGATGAAACCAACGACGCGGCCATGGCGTTGTTCGACGGTATCGGCGCTCAACGTACGGGCTGCAACCTGGAGTTGGTGTGCCGCTGACACGTCACCCGGGCCGCTGCGTACACCGGAATTCGTTTCATTACCGACCTCACCGTCATCGAACGGGGAAGTGAGAGAACTTGGCCAGAACAGCAGGAGCCCTGGAACTCGAGGGCACCGTCCTCGAGTGTCTGCGCAACGCCACCTTCAAGGTGGAGCTCGAGAACGGGCACAAGGTGCTCGCCCACATCAGCGGGAAGATCCGGAAGAACTACATCAAGATCCTTCCGTTCGACCGCGTGATCGTGGAACTCAGCCCGTATGACCTCACCCGCGGCCGCATCCTCTACCGCTACAGGACGTAGTTAAAGGCTGTGCAGGCCCGGCTTGCCGGAGCAGTCCCCGACGCGGTGATCACGCGACCCCTCTGCGGATGCGCTCATCGCCTCGGGGCTGCTCGCCCCTCGATCGCCCCCGTGTCCCTGCCCACGTAAGGCTTCCCTGTCCATGGCCACATCGATGCCTGCCCGGGGCGACGTCGCCCGGGACCTCTGGCGGCTGCTCGAACCGATCCACGCCGTCGTCTACTTCGCCCCGGAGCCGTTGGAGGAGTTCAGGGCGGTGGGCTACCGCGGTTTCTGGATGGGCTACTTCGCCGGACGGGCCGCTCCTCAGAGCTCGCCACGCGTGCCGCGCAATCGGCTCCGCTCGAGGGCCGAGCCCTCTTCGCCGCCAACCGCTCCCTGCCGGTGCCCCAGGAGCCCGTTGCCCAACTGTGGCATGCCGCGACGCTGCTTCGTGAACACCGTGGCGACGGTCACGTCGCTGCCCTGGTCGCCGCCGGGATAACCGGCCGCGAGTCGCACGTCTTCCACGCGACCGCGACAGGCATTCCGCGCGATGTCTACACGTCGGCGCGCGACTTCGACGAGGCGGAGTGGACGTCGCGAGTCGACACCCTCAAGGAGAAAGGGCTCCTTGAGGACGACCAGCTGTCCCGACGTGGACACCGGCTCAAGGCCCGGATCGAGGAACGAACCGACCAACTGGCTGCCACCGCCTACGCATCACTGACCACCGGCGAGACCGCCGAACTCGCCCGGCTCCTGCGCCCCTTGACCGATGCCGTGGTACGCGCGGGCGACATTCCCCTGGACAACGCCATGGGGCTCGACCTGCGTGAGTCACTCGACCGGCCTTGAAGTCGCAGCGTGGTTCAGCCGCACGGAGGGCGTCGCTGATGGTCGGATCGGCCAGGATGCGGAAGATCGCGACACGGTCGTCCTCGTTGCCGCCCGCTTACCCGGTCAGTAGCGGTTCGCTCTTCGCTCGGCAACCGTCCGACACGCCGCGAGGCATCGCATGACGGGCCGTCAGGTCACGCACGGCAAGCGGCTACCGTGACCACACGTCGACCGCCTGACAGCGCCGAAGGAGCAAGCAGCATGGAGATCGCGACGTCGCAGAGAATCACCACGTTCCTGATGTTCGAGGGCAACGCCGAGGAGGCGATGACCTTCTACATCTCGCTCTTCGACGACGCCGAGGTCATCGCCATCACCCGCTATGGAGCCGATGGTCCGGGCAAGGAGGGGACCGTGCAGCATGCGACGTTCGCACTCGCGGGCGAGCAGTTCATGTGCATCGACAGCCCCGCGCAACACGACTTCACCTTCACACCGGCGATCTCGCTCTTCGTGCAGTGCGCCGACGAGGCCGAGCTCGACCGCCTGTACGCGGCTCTCGCCGAGCGGGGGACGGAGCTCATGCCGCTGGGCGACTACGGCTTCAGCCCCAGGTTCGGCTGGGTCAACGACCGGTTCGGCGTCTCCTGGCAACTGAACCTGGCCGCGTGATCCCGTGCGGGCCGAGCCTCAGCTCGGCCCGCACGGTTCAGCGTTCGAGGAGCGGCGCGTTCCCCGGGCGGCGGCCTCAGCCGGTGGTCGTCAGTTGGGGCGTGCTGCTCTGCTGGGGCTGGGCCAGGGCGCGCAGACCGGTGAGGCTGACCATGACCATGGAGAAGACGCCCGCGACGGCGAAGGCGGTGAAGCCGGCGGTGGTCGAGCCGGTGGCGAGCAGTTGGCCGCCGAGCCAGGGGCCGAAGACGGCACCGAAGCGACCCATGCCTGAGGTCCAGCCGACCGCGGTGGCGCGGTTCTCGGCGTCGGAGTGGGCGGCGACCGTGGCGTAGATCATCGCCTGGGCGCTGAAGAGGAACAGGCCGGTGAGGAAGACGACGGCGTAGGTGAGGGCCAGCGACATGTGGGCGCTGAGGGCGTAGACGCCGACGGCGGTGACGCCGAACCAGATCGCGGCGATGCGCGAGCCGCCGAACCTGTCGGTGAGCCGGCCGCCGATCAGCATGCCGACGATGCCGCCGAGGTTGATGACGATGACGAAGCCGATCGAGGAGCCGGTGTTGTAGCCGTTGGCCTTCATCAGCGACGGCAGCCACTGGGAGACGCCGTAGACGAGCAGCAGTCCGCCGAAGGACGCCAGCCAGAAGAGCAGGGTCTGCACCCACAGTCCGCCGCGGAAGAGCGCGGTGAGCGCGCTCCAGCGGTCGGCGGCGGCCGGGCGCCGTCCGTCCTTGTCGGCCAGTTCGACGCCGTAGCGGCCGGCGAGTTCCCGTGCCTCGGTGGTGCGGCCCTTGGCCTGGAGGAAGGCCATCGACTCGGGCAGGTACTTGGCGGCGAGCGGGACGCCGATGAAGAGCGGGATCACGCAGATCCAGAAGGAGACACGCCAGTCGCCGGTGCCGAGGGCCACGAAGCCCGCGACGATGCCGCCCGCCTGGTGGGCGGTCATCAGGGAACCGACGATCAGGGCGCCGCGGCCGCGCGGGGCGTACTCGGTGACCAGGGTGATCGCGCTGGGCAGCAGCCCGCCGAGGCCGAGGCCGGCGAGAAAGCGGCCGAGGCTGAACACGTCGAGACTGGCGGCGGAGGCGCAGACCGCGGAGGCGAGGGAGAAGACGGCCGTGGAGACGATGATCGTCTTCTTGCGGCCGACCCAGTCGCTGACGGTGCCGGAGGACAGGGCGCCTATCAGCATGCCGAACGTGGCGTAGGAGCCGACGTCGCCGGCCTTGCCGGGGGTGATGCCCAGCGCCTTGGTCTCCAGCATGTGCGGCAGCACGGAGCCGTAGATGAACATGTCGAGGCCGTCGAACAGGACGACCAGCCAGCACAGGCCGACGACCAGCACGGCCAGTCTTGCGCCGCGCGCGGGAGCGGGGGAGGGAGACATCGTTGTGTCCTCTCGTCCGGGAGGCAGGTCCCTGGAGGGGATGAGGGGGAAGGGGCGGCGCGGCTCGTGCGGCCGACCCGATGATGCGCTTGACGCTAAGGACCCGGAAGAAAAACGTCAACACTTTTGTCAACAATCTCAGCAACAATCCAGACACCCGCGCCATGACGCCGAATTCGCGTTGAATCCGCAGGTGGAAGAGGGGTGGGCGGCACACAGCCGTGTGCCGCCCACCCCCGTGTATGGCTGATTTCAGTCGACGGGTGGTGTGCCGTGCGTGTGGAAGGACTTGATCGTCTGCAGGCCCCAGGCCTGCCCCTTCTTCCGCTCTTCCTCGGTCCAGGTGATCAGCGGCCAGTCGGGGGCCAGCACCAGACGCGTGAGCGGGTTGCACAGCTCGATGCGGTTGCCGCCGGGCTCGTAGACGTACAGGAAGAACGTCTGCTGAATGGCGTGCTTGTGCGGCCCTGTCTCGATGAACACACCGCTGTCGATGGCGAGGTCCGCGGCGCGCAGGATGTCCTCACGGGTGTCGGTCGCGAAGGCGATGTGGTGCAGTCGGCCGGTGGAGCCCGTCCAGTCCGAGGTGTAGACGACGTCGTACGACTTGTTCGTGTACGTCAGCCAGCGGGCCGCGATCTTCCCCGTGTCGAGCCGGATCTGCTCGGTGGGCCGGGCGCCGAGCACCTGTTCCTGGAACTCGGCGTTGGCAAGCACGTCGGCGGCGAGGAAGTTGATGTGATCCAGGCGGCGCACACCGACGCCCCGGTTGGGCTTGGCCTGCGGCTGGTTCTTCAGCGCCGGCCTCAGCTCGTCGGGGGCCCGGTAGTGCTCGCTCTCCCAGTACAGGGCGTGTTCGTGACCGTCGGGGTCGGTGGTGACGTAGAGCTTGCCGATGCCTGGCTCGTCCTCGGTCCAGTGGCCGGAGCGCCCCGCCTCCTCGGCCGCCCTGACCCGGCGCTGGAGGGCCTCCTCGCTGGAGGTGCGCAGCGCGAGCCGGCCGAGGCCGGGCTGATCGCGGGCGGTGAGCACCAGGCTGTGGTGTTCGTAGTCGTCGAAGGTCCGCAGGTGGACGTTGTCGCCGTCCTGTCCGTTGACCGTGAGGCCGAGGTAGTCGGTGAAGAAGGCGACGCTGGCGTCCAGGTCCGGGGTGAACAGCTGGGCGTGGCCAATATGGGCGATGTCACCGAGCGGCGGAGTCATCTGTGGCCTCCTGGGCGTTGTGCGGGGATCGGTGCCGTCTCGGCGGACCGGGGGAACACCGTGCCGTCGAAGATCTTGCGCGCCGTGCGGACCACGGCCGTGCGGCGCGCGACGGGCAGGCCTTCGGGAGTGGCGCCGAGGCTACTTTCGATGTCTATGAATCCCGTGGGATGTTCGATGCGGATTCGGTCACTCTGTGCGGACGGCGAGGCGAGTCCCGCGCCGACCCCGCCTTCGATGCGCAGACCGGCGGCCACACTGGCCGCGCCGAGCACACCGATCGAGGTGTGGCAGCGCACGGGAATGAAGGTGCGGGTGGTGACCGCGCCCCCGTTGCGGGGCGGGGCGAGCAGGGTCAGCTTGGGCACGGTGGTGTCCGACACGTCGCCGAGGCCCATCAAGTGGCCCGCCCGGAGACGGATCTCGCGCAGCCGGTCGGCGAGTGCCAGGTCCTCCTCCAGGTCCTTGGGCGTCTCGTAGCCGGTGACCTTGAGCGAGGTGGCCGCGATCAGCACGGTCGGCATGCCGTTGTCCACGCAGGTCACCGGTACGCCGTCGAGCTCGTCGCGGACGTTGCCGGTGGGCAGCAACGCACTCGTGCCGGCCGGGAACTCGATCACCACGGGGGCGGCGGTGCCCGGCACTCCGGAGATCTCGGCGTCCCCCGTGTAGTCCACCCGGCCTCCCGGGGTGGGGAAGGTCGCGGTGGCGAGGTCGCCGGTGTTGACCATCCGGATGCGTACGGAGGTAAGCCCCTCCCCCGCCGCGACGATTCCGCGCTCGACGGCGAACGGGCCGACGCCGGCGAGGATGTTCCCGCAGTTCTGACGGTAACTCACCTCTGGTCGGTCGACGGCGACTTGGAGGAAGAGGTAGTCGACGTCGGCCCGCGGATCGGCGGAGGGCGAGACCACGGCGACCTTGCTGGTCAGCGGGTGCGCTCCGCCGAGGCCGTCGATCTGCCGCTCGTCCGGACTGCCCATGACACGCAGCAGCAGGTCGTCGCGGGCGGCCGGGTCGGCGGGCAGGTCCCCGGCGAGGAAGTAGGCGCCCTTGGAGGTGCCGCCACGCAGGAGCATGCAGCGCAGCTGCTCGGGCCCGCGGGTCACGAGCCCGCTCCCTCGCGGGTGTACTCCTCGTAGGTCCGGTACTCCACGCCCAGGCGCCCCAGGGTGTCGCGCAGTCCATAGCGGTCCAGGCCCAGTTCGCCCTGGAGGAAGGCGGCGCGGGACTTGGCCTCCTTGGCCTCGCGGGCCTCGGACGCCTCGGCCGTCCGGCGGGCGCGCTCGCGCGGGACGACGACCACGCCGTCGTCGTCGGCGAGGATCACGTCGCCGGGGCGGATCGCCTGGCCGTCGATGGCGATCGGGACGTTGACAGAGCCGCCGGTGGCCTTCACGGTGCCCTGCGAGGAGACGGCTCGCGACCACGCGGCGAAGCCCATGTCGCGCAGCTCCTGGGTGTCCCGGACACCCGCGTTCGTCACGACGCCGCGCACCCCGCGCCGCTGGAGCGCGGTGGCGAACAGTTCGCCGAACATGCCGTCGATGGACGGGGAGGTGGTGGTGACGACCAGGATGTCGCC
Source organism: Streptomyces sp. R21 (assembly GCF_041051975.1). GTDB lineage: Bacteria > Actinomycetota > Actinomycetes > Streptomycetales > Streptomycetaceae > Streptomyces. Next base: position 657,021 of record NZ_CP163435.1, read on the forward strand.
CTCGCCGCATTGCTCGACGGCAGCGTGGATCATGAGGTTGTCGCCGGGCCAGCTGAGCACGGTGACGGCCGTACCTGCGACACGTACGCCTTGCTGGATGGGCCGAATCTCCGGGCCCAGCAGGCCCGTTCGGCCCATCGCCTCGCTGACGGTGGCCACGCCGAAGGCGGCCAGCGCCTCGACGTCGTGCGCGTCGGCCTTCGGCGGGTTGGTGACGACGATGCCGCTCACGCCAGCTCCTTCGCGATCTGCGGGTAGGGGCGCATGTACGCCTCGGCCATGGTCTTGTGGGCGAGGCCCAGGTTCGGGCCGGCGTTCCGCTTGAGCTGGACGCCGCGGCGTACGGCGAGGTCGGTGTAGTAGTCCCACAGGTGCTGCTGGGCGCCGAGGCACTCCATGGCCTTGCGCTTGGTGTCCCAGACCTCGGTGATGTCGAGGAGCACCTCGGGCTTGAAGCCGCTCATCTCCGGCTGGTGCGGCTCGAAGAAGAAGACCGGCGGGGCTCCGATGATCTCGCCCTCGCCCGGGTAGCCGATGGCCTGGGCCAGCACGCGGGCCTGCAGCGCCATGCGGTTGGCGGCCGGGTGGTCGCCGTTGTACGGGTCCTCGGCCGGGTGGGTGAGGACGACGTCGGGCTGCGTCTCGCGGTAGACCGCGACGAGTTGGCCGGTCAGCTCGGCGGTGGCGACCAACGGGTAGTCGCCGGCGTCGAAGAAGCGGACCTCGGCGCCGAGGGTGGCGGCGGCCCGCTCGGCCTCGTCCCGGCGTATCGCCTTGATCTCCTCCAGGGACTTGCCCTCGCGCCAGGCCTTGGCGGACTCCCCGCGCTCGCCGAAGGTCAGACAGGCGATGGTGACCTTTTCGCCGCGGGAGGCGGCCAGGGCGATGGCTCCCCCGGCCCGCCACACGAAGTCCCCGGCGTGCGCGGTGACGACCAGTGTGGAGCGTGGGTTGGCGGGCGCGTTGCCATGCGTCATTGGTGAACTCTCCTAGCTGGACAGGTGCGCGCCCGCCTGCGACCTGTCAGTCGCGCAGCGCTTCGATCACGCTGCCCAGGTGGGCGCGGACGGCCGCTTCGGCCGCCTGCGGGTCCCTGGCCGTGATCGCTTCGATCATGGCCAGGTGTTCACTCAGGGACTGCTGGGGACGTCCCGGTCTCAGCGCGAGCTGGAAACGGTGGCGCACCAGTTGGGCGTTGAGCCGCTCCAGCAGTTCCACGGCCACGGCCTGGCCGGAGAACTCCCGGATCCGGGCGTGCAGTTCGTGATTGAGATCGGAGTACGTCATCGGCTCGCCGTCGGCCACCGCCTTGGACATCGCCGCGCCCAGGTCGGCCAGCTCGGTGAGTTGCTCGTCACTGGCCGATACGGCCGCCTTGGCCGAGCACAGCCCTTCGAGGGCCATCCGGCACTCGGTGATGGCGACCGCCTCCTCGACGGTCACCACCCGGACCCGCGAACCGCGGTTGCGGATCCGCTCGACCAGTCCCTCCGACTCCAGCTCGATCAACGCCGCCCGGACGCTGGCCCGTGTCACACCGAACTGCTCGGCGAGTTCGTTCTCCACCAGCCGCTGCGCCGGTGCCATGTCTCCGCGCAGAATCGCCTGCCGCAGCTGCGCGAGCGCGTGCTGCTTGGCCTGCTCTCCGGTGCCTGGACGGGCTTCCTTCGGCATTGCGCCCTCCCTGAGTGAGTGCCTGTCGAACCTAAATCTAGGCCAACAGGATTGTCAACAATTTTGTTCTCCATATTGCTGATGCACTTCAGGGAAGCCGTTGCGCTGCATGACAGGAGGACCCGTGACGCTCAGGACGTCCCGGACTCGTCGAAACTGGCGAAGTAGGAGGCGGCCATGTCCTCGTCGCCGTGCCCCTGGGCGGCGGCGCGGCGGAAGCGTTCGGCTCCCGCCGCGGCCACGTCGAGGCGGACGCCGTGCCGCTCGCCCGCCTCGACGATCAGGCGGGCGTCCTTCTCGGCGGTGGCCACCGCGAAACTGGCCGGTGTGAGGCCGTCGTTGAGGATCAGGCCGGCCTTGGCGCGTAGATAGCCCATGTCGAGCGGGCCGCCGTCGATGATGTCGAAGAAGCCCTGCGGGTCCACGCCGAGGCCCTTGGCCAGCGCCAGGACTTCGGCGGTGCCGTGGGTGACGGCCAGCACCCAGCTGTTGGCCACCAGCTTGAGACGGGTGGCGCTGCCCTGGGCCCCGTCCTCGCCGGTCCATACCGTGCGGGTGCCGACGGCGTCGAAGACGGGTGTCACGGCGTCGCGGGCGCCGCCTGCCGCATCGTCTCCAGGGCGGCGGCACCGTCGTAGAGCATGGTGAGGACTACGTCCGCACCCCGCACCGCCTCGGCGGGGGTGTCCGCGACCTGGACGCCGTCGGTGGTCAGCGGTTCGGCCTTGGCTCGCGTGCGGTTCCATGCCCGCACGGCATGTCCGGCCCGGGCCAGATTGCGGGCCATCGCGGCCCCCATGATCCCGGTCCCCAGGACGCTCACGGTGAGTTTGCCGGTCATGTCGTCACCTTCTTGCCCTCGCTGTGCGGTGATCGCCGCTGCGCGGTGCGGTCGCGCGGACGCAGCATCCGACACCTGGAACTCGTCGGGACCATCGTCGCCCGGTACGGCGACCGGACACAGGACCGGAGTGCGCCGTTCCGTACGTGTCGGCCGCGGGGCCCCGGCTGTTTGCGACCATGGCGCAGGTGAAGACCGCGGCACCGAGCCCGCGTTGACTGAGACGGGAGGGCTCGGCACCGCGGCCGGCGGTGCCCGGTATGACGGGACGGACACCGCGTCCAGGGGGCGAGGTGATGTGCGGTGGGTTACTTGGTGTAGCCCGTCACCTTGCCGATCCAGGTGATGAAGTCGGCGGCGTCGATGTTCGACCCGTGGCCCTCGTCCCAGTAGTAGAGGGCGTTGACGTCGTCGCCGAGCTGCTCCAGGCTCGCGGCGAGGTTGGCGACGACCGAGAGCGAGGTGTCGCTGTCCTTGGTGCCGACGCGGATCCACCAGTGCTTCGAGCGGCCCGGGTTGTGCTGCCTGATGAACGGCATCGGGTTCATCAGGTGCAGTTTCTCGGGCAGGTCGCTGTCGAGGCGGGCGCTGCTGCCGCTCTCGTGCCGCAGGCTGTACAGCGTGAAGTGGCGGGCCTGGGTGGTGCCGGTGCCGAACTCGTTGTTCTCGCCCGCGGAGAGGTCGAAGGCGTCGAAGGCGGGCGTGTCCTTCTTCCGCGCCCCGACATGGGTGAGGAAGTCGGCCCAGGTGAAGGTCGCCCTGCCGCCCGACCAGGTGATGAACGTGTTGCTCGCCAGGTACGTCGAACGGTCGGCGTCCGAGAGGGACTTGAGGTAGGTCGTCGCCGATGGCTGGAGGTGGGTCTCCAGCAGGTAGTCGTCGAGGTTGCGCGCGGTGAGGGCGCCGAAGCCCTTGGCCCGGATCTTGAGGGAGGCCTGGTAGTCGGCGAACGCCGTGCTCAGGTCCTTGGAGACGGTCCGGTCGACGAGGGAGCCGGAGCTCAGCTTGTTGCCGCCCCAGTTCCACTCGTACGCCATGTCGGCGTGCTCCAGGTCGGTGATGGGGCACCAGTCGCCGCTGGCGAAGATCGAGTCGCTCGCGTCGGCCGCGCCGAGCTCCTTGAGGTACTTGTCGTAGAGCGGGCTGTCGCCGGACGCGCCGAGCAGGGCGGACAGCGCGCCGCCGGCGCTGGTGCCCGAGGAGACGATGCGGTCGGTGTTGCCGGGGATGCGGCCCTTGTTGAAGCGCACGTAGCGTACGGCGGCCTTCAGGTCCACGATGGCGGCCGGGGCGGTGCCGTAGTAGGTGCCGTCCGCGTCGGTGAGGGTGCGGCCGCGTGCGCCCGGCTCCACGACTACGTATCCCGCCGCGAGGGCGAGCTTGGCGTTGCTGACCATCCCGCCCTGGGCGTTCACCTGAGCGTTGCCGCCGGACGCGACCTCGCCCGTGCCGGTGGATGCCGGGGCACTGGCGGACGCGGCGGCGGATGCGGTGGACGAGGCACTGGCGGAGGCGCTGGTCGAGGCGCTGGGTGCGCCGCCGCCCGCGCCGCCGGGGATGCCGGTCATCCCGGCGGCGCCCACGCCGGTGGCGTCCGCGACGGACGAGGGCATGTAGCCGCCCACCGAGTTGGCGAAGAGGATCGGGGCGTGGGTCGCGTCGACGGTCTTCCCGTCGATCTCGACCGGAACGCTGACGATCAGGCTCTGGTACTTCTCGTCCACCGGGTCGGTGACGTAGGTGGTGGCCTTGTAGAAGTGGTACTTCACCGTCTTGTCGCCGGCGTCCGTGGTGATGGTCGTGGTCAGTTCCGTGTAGGCGTCCTTGTCGAACACCAGGGCGTCCGCGGACGTCGATCCGCTCTCGCCCGAGGCCTGGGCGTTCACGGCGATGCCGCCGATGGCCGCGACGCCCGCCGTCGCGCCGATCCCCATGACGACGGTCCTGCGCTTCACTGCCCTGTGCTTCACGGTTGCCTCTCCCCTGCGCGACTCCGGACCGGCGCGCTTCGCCTGGCCCTCTGATCTTGCACTTGCGAACGTAGGCGGCCCCCTTCTCGATTGTCAACAATTCTGTTGACTCCACAGGACTCCCATAGCCACTCACAGGACACCCCCAACAGGGCCCGCATTGCGGCCACTTGCGGAGTAGGCATTTCACTCACGGGACAGCCCGCCCTCAGGGCCCGCCGCTGTGTTAGTTTCAACCCGTTCCATCAACAGGTTTCCTGATGATGGAACTCGACAATCAACTCGGCAGTCATTCGGCAATCAAGCGGACTCGACCGAACGGAGCCACATGTCCCTCCTGGCCCGGCCCACGGTGGCCTCCTTCGCCGCCAAGGCGATGCAGCGTCTCGCCTTGCTCGCGGACCGACGCCCGGGTGGTCGCGGGTCCGCGGCGTCGTCGCACGCCCGCTTTCCCGAATTCCCCCGCGCTGTCAGCGAGTTGACGATCCCGACCTCAGTCGCCCCGGCCCGGGTCACGGTGTACCGGCCGGAGACGCAAGGACCGCCGCCACCCGTGCACGTGAACTTCCACGGTGGCGGGTACGTCATGCCGCTGACCGAGATCGACGACCCGTTCTGCCGTTTCCTCGCCTCGGAGGCGGGCGTCGTCGTGATCAACGTGGACTACGCCGTCGCCCCGCAGCACCGGTTCCCCGCACCGCCCCGGCAGGCGTACGAGGTCGTCCGATGGGTCGCCGCGCACGGCAAGGAGAACGACTGGGACGGCAGCCGGCTCTCCGTGGGCGGCCAGAGCGCCGGAGGCGGCCTCGCCGCGGCCGTGGCCCGCCAGGCCCTGGAGGAGGGTGGCCCTTCGATCGCGCTCCAGATCCTCCACTATCCCCCGCTCGATCTCGCGACGAGCGCCAAGGACAAGCATGCCGCCATCGCCAAGCCGCTGCTCCGCCCGTGGATGGCCGAGGTCTTCGACTCGTCGTACGTGCCGGACCCCCGGAAGCGGGCCGACCGGCTCGTGTCGCCCGCGCACCCGTCGGACACCGCGGACCTGACGGGCATCGCCCCGGCCCTGGTGGTCACGGCGGAGTACGACCTTCTCAAGGCGGAGGGAGTCCGCTACGCCGAGCGTCTTCGGCAGGCGGGAGCGCTGGTCGAGCACTACGACGTACCGGAGGCGGACCACGGGTACGACGGCAACGACGACGAAAAGGCCCGCCATGTCTATGCCCTGATTGCCCGTCAGGTGCGGCGCGCCGTCAACGCCGGGGCGCCCGACGCCACTTGAGGGAGCCGGGCGCTGCCGTCACTCAGGTCCTGCCAGGACCAGGTCCCTCAATGCCGGAGCTCCGGCAGCTCAACCCGAGGCGTCGAGGACACGTCGCAGAATCAGGCGGTGCCCGCCGTCTCCGTGGCGCCCTTGTCGAACTCGGCGGCGGTGGCGAGGAAGTCGTCGACCATGCGGTGGAAGAGGGTGGCCAGCTGCCGCAGATCCTCGGGCTTCCAGTCGGCCAGGGCCATCTGCATACCGCGGGTACCCGCCTCGCGGATGCGGTCCACGGCGCTCTGCCCGGTGTCCGTCAGCTGGATGCGCTGAGCCCGGCGGTCGTCGGGGTCCGGCACGCGGGTCACATACCCGGACTTCTCCAGTTGCTGCACCTGCCGGGTCACGTGCGAGGCCTCCACACCCAGACGGTTCGCCAGCTCCCCCGGGCGCAACGGCTCCTCGTCGGCGATCTGCCGCAGCAGCGCCACGGCCGCCCGGTCCAGCGGGACCCCGGCCAGCGCCATCAACCGCTCGTGCTGGCGCGCCCGGCTGCCCAGATACGTGACACGGGTCAGGGCCCGCTCGATCTCGGTCACTTCCGGTGATGCGGGACCGGCTCCCAGCGGTGGTGTGGACATACGAACCACTTTACCATCTCGTTGCGTAACTCAAGTAAGTTCATCTCGCGTCACCTGGCCGCGGTGGTGTGGACATGAGCGCCGCACCCTTTGGACCCCGTCAGGAGCGGGAAGTGACCGGCGCCAGCCACAGTCCGACGATCGCGTCGATCAGGCCAGTGGCGGTGTCGTGCCAGTTGGAACGGGGTGTGGGGGTGTTCTCGGCGAGTGCGCGTTCCCGCTCGGCGGACATGTGCACGATCAACTGGCGTGACATGGCGCCGCGTTCGGCGTGCACGTCGGCCGGGAGTTCGGGCAGGCAGCGGTTCAGTCCCTCGATGATCGGCCGGAGTGACGGGGCCGACAGGGACTCCTCGACCATGATCTCCTGGAGTACGGGGTCGGTCATCACCTGGGCGCAGAAGCGCGCGTACCAGGTGGGGCTGCCGAGGGCCGCCAGGTGCTCGGGCACCGGGCGCACCAGACAGTCCACCCAGTCCCGTACGTCCGTGGAGTCGCCCGTCTCCGCAAGCCTGCGCGCACGGATCCGCTCGATCTGCACGGCGTGCTTGCGGACGATCGCGCGGACCAGGTCGGCCTTGGTGCCGAAGTGGTAGCCGACGGCGGTGTTGTTCCCCTGGCCCGCGGCCTCGCTGACCTGACGGTTCGAGACGGCGTACACCCCGTTCTCCGCGAAGAGCCGCTCCGCCGCGGTCAGGATCAGCTCCCTGGTCGCGTTGACCTGCTCCGACCGCACCGTCGTCCTGCCCGCCATGCTCACCACCGCACCGGGACTTCGCGCGCCTGCGAGCGACGGCCAGTCCCTCGAGCCGCCGCACGTCCTCCACCGCACCGGCGGGTTCCAGCGAAGGAAGCCTACGCAACGGCGGGGGCGGCGTCGGCCGGGGCCTGCCGTTGACAGGTGTTCGGGCGGACCCGTACAAAGCAGCGCAGAGGGCCTGTCGACAGGACCCCATGTCGACAGGAACAGGACACGTGACCGTGCAGCAGCTCCCCCTGTCCGGAATCACGGTGGTCAGCCTCGAACAGGCCGTGGCCGCCCCCTACGCCACGCGGCAACTCGCCGATCTCGGCGCCCGCGTGATCAAGGTGGAACGGCCGGGTGAGGGCGACTTCGCCCGCCGTTACGACACGACGGTGCACGGCCACTCCAGCTATTTCGTGTGGCTCAACCGGTCCAAGGAGTCCCTCACGCTGGACCTGAAGGACCCGCGGGGCCGCGAGATCCTGCACCAACTCCTCGACGGCGCCGACGTGTTCCTGCAGAACCTGGCTCCCGGCGCCGCCGACCGCCTCGGCCTGGGCGCCGACGCCCTCACCCGCCGCTACCCGCGGCTGATCCCGTGCACGATCTCCGGCTACGGCACGTCCGGGCCCTGGGCCGACCGCAAGGCGTACGACCTGCTGATGCAGTGCCAGACGGGCTTGGTGTCGCTGACCGGCACCCCCGAGGAGTCGGCCCGGACCGGGATCTCCGTCGCCGACATCGCGGCGGGCATGTACGCCTACAGCGGCGTACTCACCGCCCTGTTCACCCGCGCCACCACCGGCACGGCGCACCCAGTGGAGGTGTCGCTGTTCGAGGCGCTGGCGGAGTGGATGGGCCAGCCCGCGTACTACACGCGGTACGGCGGTCAGCAGCCGCCGCGGCTGGGCACTCAGCACGCCACCATCACCCCGTACGGCACCTACACCGCCGCCGACGGCAGAGACGTGCTGTTCTCCATCCAGAACGAGCGCGAGTGGGCGGCGCTGTGCGCGCACTTCCTCGGCAGGCCGGAGCTGACCGACGACCCGCGCTTCGCCACCGGGTCCGACCGCGTGGCCCACCGTGCCGAACTGAACGTCATCGTCGCCGAGCGGTTCGCGCGCTCCGACGCCGAGGAGATCATGAAGGATCTGGAGGGGATCGGCATCGCCTGCGCCGGCGTCAACACCGTCGCCGAGTTCCTCGACCACCCCGTCCTGGCCGCCCGCGACCGCTGGCGCGAGATCGAGGTGCCCGGCGCGACCGTGCAGGCGCTGATCCCGCCGGCCGACCTGGCGGGTCTGCCCGCGCGCATGGACCCCGTACCGGCCGTCGGCGAACACACCGACGCGATCCTCGCGGAACTCGGCCGAAGCCGCGAGGCCATCGAGGCGCTGCGCGCCGACGCCGTGGTCTGACGCAGCAGGAAGCCGAACACCTAGCCGAGGGCGTTGGCCGCCCAGTGCAGCGCCATCGGGGCGAGCAGGCTGCGGCTGCGGTGGCGCAGGTAGCAGAACGGACAGCCGGACGCCGCGGTGAACAGCACGGCGCCGAGGTCGGCCACGATTCCGGTCGGCACGGTACTGCTGGAGGAGATCGCGTGACCGTGACGAGTACCCGGGCGCAACCTCCGCCCCGCTCAGCGCGCTGGTCCGCTGGTCCGCTGGTCCGCTGGTCCTCGAACAGCCCGCGGGTGAAGGGCAGTACGGCCCGCGCACAGATAGCCGGCCGCGACGATCCCGATGAGGGCGGCAGCCCAGCGAAGGCCACTGCCCAGGGTGTCCCGGGCCAGGCCGATGTCGGCCCAGTGGCCACCGGCCCAGAACATGATGCCGATGAGCACGGCGGAGACAGCGACCGCGGTGGGCAGGATCCACGACGTCGCCCATCGGGCTCGGGGTCAGAAGTCGACGGGCTCGCGGATGAGCGGGCAGGTCATGCAGTGGCCGCCGCCGCGCCCGCGGCCGAGTTCGGCACCGACGATGGTGATGACCTCGACGCCGGCCTTCCGCAGCAGTGTGTTGGTCTGGGCGTTGCGGTCGTGGGTGAAGACCACCCCGGACTCCAGGGCGACGGCGTCGTTGCCGCTGTCCCACTGCTGGCGCTCGGAGGCGTAGACGTCTCCGCCGTTCTCCACCACGCGCAGCCTGGGCAGACCCCGGCGCCTTGGCCACGACGTCCACGAACGGGCGCGCGCCTTCGTCGGTGATCTCGATGCCGGGCGCCTTGTCGCCGGGGCGCAGGGAGAAGGTGTGCACCGCGTCCATGATGGCCGGATAGAGCGTCACCAGGTCGCGGTCGGCGAAGGTGAGGACGGTGTCGAGGTACATCGCGGAGCGCAGCTTCGGCATGCCGGCGCGGGCATCAGCATGCCGGTGCCCGCGATCACCCAGGCGATGAGCGCGCCGGCGACGCCGGTCTCCTGGGCGAAGCGACGCGGCAGGCAGAACACGCTCCCGCCCACCATGGAGCCGACGACCATCGCGGTCAGCGTCGGCAGGGTCAGCTTGGCCGCGACCGACGCAGCGCTGGAGCTCTCGGCGGTCTCGGCCTGGCTCATGCTTCACCTGCTCGGTGCGATCCGGCGGGGCGGTTGCTGCCTGGGCGCCCAAGGTCGTCGAGGGCAACGATGAACAGTGACACCTTCCGGCATTTCATGACGTACTGCACTTCTTGTCACTCGCTGGCAGATGCCGTCCGAGAGCGCGCCCTGCCCCGCGATGCGACCTGGAGTGGCCCACTCACCTACCGGCATGCAGGATATGTCTGGTCAAAAGGTGTCAATCTGCGCACCTGACCGCTTCTGTATCCAGGAGGACGCCTTGTCGGAACTCATCGTGATCGGCTACGACGACCCGGACGTCGCCAACAACGCCTACGAGGCCGTCCAGGGGCTGCAGAAGGACTTCGTGGTCAACCTGAGCGGACTCGCCCTCGTCTCGGTCGACCAGGAGGGCAAGACGCACGTCGACACCCCGAACCGGCTCGTCGGCGTCTCGGCCGCGTCAGGGGCTCTCTGGGGCACGGTCTTCGGCCTGCTCTTCCTGGTGCCCGGCCTCGGGCTGCTCGCGGGCGCCGCGTTCGGCGGACTGTTCGGCAAACTCGCCAAGTCGGGAATCGACGACCAGTTCCGCGACCAGGTCCAGGCGCTTCTCAAGCCTGGTTCGGCGGCCGTCGTGGTCATGGCTTCGAAGATCACCGAGGACAAGTTCGCCGCCGCCATGCAGCCGTTCGGCGGCACCGTGCTGAAGACGTCGCTCACGGACGAGGACGAGAAGGAACTCGCCGAGCACCTCGCCGGCCAGGCCGGCTGAGGCGGCGTAGCGCCCTCCCCGTCCGCCCTCCGTGGCCCCGCGGCCGCAACCACTGCCCGACAGGAACGACAAGAACGATAAGAACGACAAATGCGACAGGAAAAGGAAGGTATGCCATGAGCGTTGTCGGACCCGGGAGGAAAAGACCGCGGCGCCGGCACCCGGTCACGTTCGCGATCGCCGGGCTCGTCACGGCGGTGCTGGGCGCGGCCTCCCTCGTGTCGTGCAGTACGGACAGCGGCAGCGACAGCGGTTCGTCGTTCACTCCGACTCCGACCGGGCCCGACACCGCGTCGTTCTCCGGTACCTCGCCCTCCGCGCTCGCGTCGATCGGCGCGTCCGTGAAGGAGTCCGTCAAGGCGGCGGCCTCGGCCGCGGCATCCTCGGCCTCGGCCGCCGCCTCGGCCTTCGAGGCCTCGGTCTCGGCCGATGTCGAACGCGCCAACGCGGCCGCGCGGAAAGAACTCGCGGGCGTCGACGGCAAGGGCAACGCGACGTCCGAGGTCGCGCTGACCGGCAAACCGCGGTCCCAGACGGGCGGTCTGCTCGTGCTCGTCGTGAACATCACCAACAAGACGGACAAGACCGCGTCGTACGCGGTGCAGGTCGACTTCCGCGATCCCGACGGCAAGATCGCCGAGACCCGCTACGTCGGCGCGCAGGACCTGAAACCCGGCGGGAAGGCCCAGCCGCTGGCCATCAGCCGGAAGCCCGCCGAGCCGCAGCTGACCGCCGAGATCGCCAAGGCCCAGCGGTACTGAGCGAGATGCCACCACCGGCTTGCGTCAAGGACTGGGCGCGCCGCCATGCTGGCCCCAACCGGGTCGTCCGGCGTGCCCCTTCCTGGGGCGGGACCGCGATGGCGACCGCCTTTACTGCCTGTCCCTGACCCCGTCGCTGCTGCCGCGCGCCTGGTGGCTGCAAGGCCTCACCGCCGGCGTGACGGCCGCGGTCGGGTACGCCGTGGGCGCCGTACTGGAGGCCGCGACGAGGGCTCTGGCCCGGCGAACCGGCACCCACCTGGCCCGGGCGGGCGGCGGTTCCTGCGGCCCACGCTCGGCGCTCTCGCCGCCCGACTGGCTGGACCGGCCACCAGCCCCCGACGTCTCCCCCGCCATGCGCTGGTACCCGCTGGTCACCTTCTGGCAGGTCGCCTGCGACCTCGCCGGCCTCGACGGCGTCCCTGACGGGTACGGGCACCGCTACGGGGCGATGCCCACCAGCGCCTGGGCGCGGATCACCCGGCCGCCCGGCTGGACCGGCACGGACACCGGGCGCCTGGCACGGACATCTCGCCGCTCAGTAGCGTCGTCGTATCCGTCGAGCCCGCGTCCTCGTCCTTCGCCTCTCCGACAGGACAGACGTCACCACAGCGAGCAATGGCTCAATTCTCGCCCACCGCACATCAGTTGACGGCGCCCCAGACCGACGACCGACTGATCCGAACGAGACTGCCCGGCCCACTTCAGTCCATCTAGGATCAGCGCGTGCAGCTGGAGAACGGGGGCAAGGGTGTCTGAGGAGTTGGCAGGGCAGCTACGGCAGCTGCGCGACCTGACCGGACGAAGTCTGCGGGAGCTGGCCCGTGACGTCCGCGGCAGCAGCTCCTCACTGTCGCGCTACTTCTCCGGCCAGGCCGTTCCACCCTGGCCGACGGTGGTTGCGCTGTGCAAGGCAGCCGGTCGTGACCCCAGGGCGATGCGTGAGGTGTGGGAGCGGGCCAAGGACGAGCCCCAGACGAGCACCGCCGCCACCGCGCCGGTCCGCAACGACCTGCCACACGACGTCACCGCCTTCACCGGGCGCCGGGCGGAGCTGGCCGCCTTCCTCGGCGCCGCGCGGAACACGACGATGGTGGCGATCGACGGCATGGGCGGGGTGGGCAAGACCGCTCTGGCCGTACACGGCGCGCATCTGCTGACCGCCGACTTCCCCGGTGGCCGGCTCTACCTGGACCTGCACGGGTTCACTCCGGGCCGGGAGCCGGTCGAACCCACGGAGGCACTGCGTGTGCTGCTGGCCGCGCTCGGGATGCCGCCCGGCAGGATTCCCGACGGGATCGCCGAGCGGGCCGCGCTCTGGCGGTCGGAGCTGGCGACGCGGCGCGCGATCGTGCTGCTGGACAACGCCGCCGACGCCGATCACGTGCGTGAGCTGCTCCCCGGGGCCGGCCAGAGCTTCGTCGTGATCACCAGCCGTCGGCGGATGGTGGAGCTGGACGGCGTCCAGCCGATCTCGCTGGACGTCCTGTCGACCCGGGAGGCGGCGGAGCTGTTCGTCGAATCGGCGGGCGGGGCTCGTCCTGGTGATGTCGGCGAGGTGCTGCGCCGATGCGGGAACCTGCCGCTGGCCATCCGGGTGGCCGCCGCGCGCCTGCGGCACCGGCCCGCATGGACGCTCGACACCCTGGTGGAACGGCTGCGCGAGGGCGAGCTGGCGCTGTCCGACGTGTTCGAGATGTCGCTGCGGCAGCTCGACTCCGCCCAGCGGCGGATGTTCGGGCTGCTGGGGCTGGTACCGGGCGAGGACATCGACACGTACGGCGCGGCGGCCCTGGCCGGGATCCCGCCGGCCAACGCCCGTTCCCTGCTGGAGGACCTGGTCGACGTCCATCTGCTGCAGGAGCCGGCGGCGGGCCGTTACCGGATGCACGACCTGCTGCGGCAGGCCGCCCGTGCCGAGGATGCCGCGGCGGACCCCGGACCGGCGATCGCCCGCCTTGCCGACTACTACCTGAGTGGCATGCTTGCCGCGACAGAGGTGGTCGAACTCGTCGTCGTCCCCGTGCCGGTCATCGTGTCGCAGCGGCCCCCCGCGCTTCCCGACTTCTCCCATGACGGAGCCCTCGACTGGCTGGACACCGAATGGGCCAACATCACCGCGGCGTTCTCGCTCGCCGTGGAGCTGCGCATCGACTCATCGGCGGTCGGGCTCGGCCAGTTCGCTTTCGTGATCTCCCTCGGGCGGCGCGGTGGCATGGCGCAGGTGTGCCACGGGCTCGAAGTCAGCATGCCCGCCGCCGAAGCGCTCGGCGAGCGCCGGGTGCTCGCCTCTCACCGGTACTTGCTGGGCGCCGCGCTGCTGCGGGTGGGCCGGCTGGAAGAGGCGGTGCCGGAGCTCGAGGCGGCCCGCGTGCTGATGGCCGCGGAGGACGACATCATCGGCCAGGTCCTGGCCATGGAACAGCTGGCGGAGGTCCGCCTGTACGCCGCTGACGCCAAAGGCGCCATCGAACTCCTGCGCCAGGCGACCGGTCTGGTGCCACCCCGCGAGGCCGCCGTCCGCGTGTACATAGGCGTACGCCTCGGGCGGGCACTGGTGCTGCTGGGAGAGCACGGCGAGGCTCGCGAGGTCGTCTCGGCCCTGCTCGGGACCGCGCGCGAGCTGGACCGGCAGAAGCAGCGGATGTGCCTGGACGTGCTCGGCCGGGCGGCACTCGGCCTGGGTGACGCCCGGACCGCCCTCGACCTGGCCGAGCAGGCCGTCGCGATCAATCGGGAGACACGCCATCCGGTCTTCGAGGCCATCAGCTGCACGGACGTCGCCGTGGCCCTGCGCCACCTCGGGGCCACCGAGGAGGCGACGGCCATGCACGCCGAGGCGATGCTGATTCTCGAAGAGGCCGGTGAGCCGCATCGGATGGTGCGCAGCTGCCTCCCGTACGCGGAGGCATGCCTGGCCACCGGCGACCGCGAAGCCGCCGCGCGGCACTTCCGGGCGGCGCTGGAGATCGCCACCGCGCACGGCGTCAACTACCTGGTGTCGGCGGCGCGTACGGGTCTGGCCCGGGTGTCCTGAACCTGTCCCAGGAGTTGCCCAAGTGTCCCGTCCCGTCCCGGAACACCTGAGAAGGCGACCGTCGGCGGACGTGACAGCGCAGGTCAGCCGGGTACCGGCGGGATGTCGTCCGTCCCGGAAGACGTGGCATGGGTTGTCCCGGACAGGCCGCCGCGCCGAGGCTCTCCGCCATGCACACAACGCCTTCCCTGCTCACCGAACTGGACGCGCTGCCCGCCCGGTGGGAAGTGCGAGGGACTCTCGCCGCACCCGTCGCAGCAGTCGCCGCGCTCCTGCTCGCCGTCGCCGAGGGGCGGGTCGGCGATGACAACTTGCTGGTGCTGGCCAGGGCTTCGGCTGCTCGACAGGGAGCGATGACCGTCGTGGCCGGGTCCGGCGCCGACGGCTACCGCGCCGAGCTTGCCGGACCGGTGGAACCGGTGGAGATCCAGGTGGACCGGGTCGGGTCCAGGCTGGCGGTGCAGAGCTGGTACGCCGGAGTGCACGCCGTCACCGCCTTTCCCGAAGGTGCCCTGGTGACCCATCGCGTCCACCGGGTTCTCCCCGACCATCCGGGGTTCGCGCCCGGGATCGCGGAGCTCGGCCTGCGAGCCCGCATGTCACGCGATCTTGAGCAAGTGCTGGGAGTGATCGCCGACCGGCTCGGCTGCTGACAATCCGCTCCGGCCTCAAGGTCGGTCGCCTGAGCGGGAGATCCCCTCGGGCGAACCGGTCTGAGCAATTCAGATGCCCCGGGCGCGAACAGGACCACTTTCCCGCATTCCCGCATTCCCGCATTCCCGCATTCACCTTCCGTGCGTTCAATCAAAGGAGCACACATGCCCACCGCCCTCGCGGACCACCGCAACGCCTTCTCCAAGACAGGGCTCCAACGCGTGCGCGACGTACTGGCACGGCATGTCGAGTCCGGGAAGATTCCTGGACTCGTCGCGCTGTTCAGCCGGGGCGACGAGACGCATGTCGAAGCGTTCGGGACGATGCGCCATGACGGTGGCGCACCGATGCGCCGGGACACGATCTTCCGGATGGCCTCGACGTCCAAGCCTGTCGCGGCCTCGGCGGCGATGGTCCTGCTTGACGAGTGCAGGCTGCGGCTGGACGACCCGGTGCAGGAGTGGCTGCCCGAACTCGCCGACCGGCAGGTACTGAAGCGGATCGACGGCCCGCTGGACGACACCGTGCCGGCGCGACGGCCGATCACCGTGCGGGACGTGCTGACCTCCACGTTCGGGCTCGGCATGGATATGACGTCGCTGGGCACCCCGATCATGGGTGTGATCTTCGAGCGCGGGCTCACGCCCAATCTGCCGGAGCCGATGCCCGGGCCGGACGAGTGGATGCGCCGCCTGGGTGAGCTTCCGCTGATGCACCAGCCCGGCGAACGCTGGCAGTACCACATCGCCAGCGATCTGCTCGGCGTGCTCGTCGCCAGGGTCACGGGCCAGTCGTACGAAGCGTTCCTGCGTGAGCGTATCTTCGACCCGCTGGGGATGAAGGACACCGGTTTCCACGTGCCGGCCGACAAGATGGACCGGCTGCCGCCGCTGTACGCTCCCGACCCGCAGACCGGAGAGTTCCAGGTGTGGGACGAGGCCGAAGGGGGACGCCACAGCGCGCCTCCGGCGTTCCAGGGTGGCGGCGGCGGACTGAACTCCACCGCCGACGACTACCACGCCTACTTCCGGATGCTGCTCAACGGCGGGATGCACGGCGGCGAACGGATCCTGTCCCGGGCCGCCGTCGAGCTGATGACCACCAACCGCCTCACGCCCGAGCAGCAAGCCGCCCGACACGAATTGGCCACCAACAACGTCCATATCTCCTTCGGCCAAGGCCAGCACGGCGGCTGGGGCTTCGGGATGGCGGTACGTACCTACCGCGGTGACTACGCGCCCATCGGCCAGTTCGGCTGGGACGGGGGAAGCGGCGCCTCGACGTACGCCGACCCCCACAACCAACTCACCGGAGTCCTGCTCACCCAGGTCGGTGCGTCCGTCCCGGATCCGGTGCGGCTCATGCACGACTTCTGGACCACGCTCTACCAGGCCCTCGACGACTGACACCGAGCCTGCGTCCCGGTCCCGGTAGGCGCCGCCCTCGACCTGCGACACCATCGGTCAGCCCCAGTGCGGCCGAACCGCCGATGTTTCCGCGAGGTCTGCTTCTGGCTCTGGCTCTGGCCCTGGCCCTGGCCCTGTCAGCCAAGGTCGGGATCGACGAAGGCGAGAGATCCCCTCGGACGATCCCGACCTGAGCGACCCGGATATCCCGCGCACCACAGGACCGCATTCCGCATTCCGCATTCCGCGTTCTCGCATTCCCGGATCCACCATCCGCCCGTTCAGCCAAGGGAGCACACCGCCATGTCCATCACCCTTTCCGACCAGGACAAGAACACCCTGCGGACCGCCGCGTACGGCGCCATCTCGCTGCTGGCCGCCGCTGACGCCACCGGATCACCGCACAAGATCGCCACTGCGGGCTCCATCGCCTTGTCCTCCGCGACGGGCCTGGTCGGGCACGTGCTCGCCGAGAAGCAGCGGGGCGCGGACCTGAACGGCACGTCCGTAGCCGCAATCGCCGACCAGGTGCTGCCGGCCCTGACGCAGACGATGGGCCTGCTCGAGAAGGCCGACCCGACGGAGGCCGGCAACTTCCGCAGCACGGTCCTGGTCGCCGTCGAAACGGCCGTCCGAGCCCGCAAGGGTGAGCCCAGCCCCATCCTGACCGACATGACCAGCAAGATCACCGCGGCCCTCGACGCCGCCGGGGTGGCCACCGCAAACAGCAGGCCGGCTCGCTGAGCTCTGCGACCCGTCCACCTGCGTGGACGCCGGGCCGAGCAGGCACAACCGGTCGACGATCCCGTCGGGGACGACGTCGGCCGAAGGGTTGCCTGCTCGGCTTTGGCGTACGTGATCGCGGACCGGGCCGGGATCGTGGCCCCGAACGCGCGGGGCAAGGTCACGCCCGCACCCCGGCGTCCGCGCGTCAACGCGCGCCCGTCACCTGGGAACCGCAGTACGCCTGGGTCGACAAAACCCGCCTCCCACCCACTGCGTTCCTGCCTGGAACCCGCATCCGCGCACGGGCGCACCGCTCCTCGTACTCGACCGAACAGCCGGACGGCACCCGCGAGTCGGGACCCGGCGGCATCAGCTCCGCAGGGAGCGGCGCCGCCTTCCTGAGGCGGCGGTGGTCATGAGGACTCGCGCACCACCAGGCGGCACGGGACGGTGTGCACGCCCGGGGCCGGGCCGTCGTCGATGGCCTCCAACAGCTTCAGCGCGGCGATGCGGCCGATCTCCATGAGGTCCATGTCGATCGTGGTGAGGGGCGGACGACACGCGAGGGCCATCGTGTCCCAGTTGTCGTAGCCGACGATCGCGATGTCCCCGGGGACGTCGCGGCCACGCTCGCGCAGGGTGTCCGCCACTCCCCGGGCGATCTGGTCGTTGCCGCAGAAGATGGCGTCCGTGTCCCGTGCCGTACGCAGGATCGCGTCGGCGGCCCGTCGTCCCCATGCCTCGCTCCACTCACCGAAGTGGACCCGGCCGGTGGCGAGTTCGAGCGAGGAGCGCTCCAGCGCGTCGACGGCGTGCCGGGCGCGGTCGCGTGCGGCGGCGTGGTGTTCGGGGCCGGTGACATGGGCGATGCGGGTGCGGCCGGTCGACAGGAGGTGCTCGATCGCGAGGTGGGCGCCGCGGTCGTCCGAGACCACCGAGGTGTCGGCCGGGTCGGTGGAGGGCGACAGCGCGTAGACGGTGGGCATGGGCTCGATGCCCTTGAGCGGAGGGCGCGCGTCGGTCCGGCGGCCGGTGACGATGATGCCGTCCACCCGGCGGTCCACCAGGTTCTGAAGGTGGTGCTGCTCGCGGATGGTGTCGCCCCGGGTGTCGCACAGCAGCACGGAGATCTTCCCGGCGCCGAGCGCGTCCTCCGCGCCGAGCAGGACGGGCGTGCTGAAGCGGCCGATGCCGTCCGTCGTCATCAGGCCGACCGTCCAGCTGCGGCCGGTGTGCAGGTTCTGCGCCTGCTGGTTGGGGCGGAACCCGAGCCTCTCCACGGCGTCCAGCACCCGCTGCCGGGTCTCGGGCCGCATCCGCCCGCCGCCGTTCAGCGCCTTCGAGGCCGTGCCCACGCTGACGCCCGCCAGCGCGGCGACGTCCGCGAGCTTGGCCCGGCCGGCGGAAGGAGAACCTGGAGCAACGGTCACGAGCAATCCTTTTCCCTGACGTCGTCCTTGACGTCGCTGTCGACGGTAACGATCTCCCCATGGTTGCAGCCACCATCCCCGAGTTCCAGCCCTTGAGTAACGGAAAAATATTGCTGCGCACCCCTTGACCCGGCTCCCCCGCCAGCCCTCTACTTTCGGGGCAGGAAAACGGTTGCTCAAACAAGCTCCTCGTCCGACCTGTCGAACAACGTTCCGCCCCTCCACTCTCCCGGAGAACCATGCCCCGCACACGCTCCGCCGTGCCCTCCCCCGACCCCTCGGCTCCGTCCGAGCGGGCCGGCACCCCGGTGGGCCCGGTCCGCCTCGGCCCGGATGCCCACGCCGCGCTGCGCCCCGCCTCCGCCTCCGTACGCACCGGCTTCTGGCACGCCCGCCGGGAGGCCAACGCCCGCACCTCCATCCCCCAGGGCCCGGACCTGCTGGAGTCGGCGGGAAACCTGCACAACCTGCGGCTGGCGGCGGGCACGGCCGCGGGCGAGTTCCAGGGCGCGTACCCCTTCGTGGACACGGATGTCTACAAGTGGCTGGAGGCGGCGGCCTGGCAGCTCTCCCAGGAGCAGGCCAAGGACCTCGGGGCACACGTCGACCGCATCATCGCCCTCGTCGCCGGGGCCCAGCAGCCGGACGGGTATCTCAACACCTGGTTCCAGCTCGTCAAGGGCGGTGAGCGCTACCAGGACCTGCGCTGGGGCCACGAGCTGTACTGCGCGGGACACCTGATCCAGGCGGCGGTGGCTCACCACCGGGCCACCGGCCGCGGTGAACTCCTCGACGTGGCACGCCGTTTCGCCGACAACATCGACTCCGTCTTCGGTCCGCCCGGCAGCGGCCGGCCCATCGACGGCGTCGACGGCCACCCCGAGGTCGAGACGGCCCTGGTCGAGCTGTACCGGGAGACGGGCGAGCGCCGCTACCTGGATCTGGCCGGGTACTTCGTCGACCGCTACGGCCACGGGCTGCTCGGCGGCGAGGCCTACTGCCAGGACCGGGTGCCGCTGCGCGAGGCGACCGACGTCGAGGGCCACGCCGTACGACAGCTCTATCTGCTGGCCGCCGCGACGGACCTGGCCACCGAGACGGGTGACGCCGAACTGCGCGCCGCAGCCGAGCGGTTGTGGCAGGCGATGACCACCACGAAGACCCATCTCACCGGCGGTCTCGGCGCGCACCACGAGGAGGAGGACTTCGGCGACCCCTTCGAGCTGCCCAACGAGCGCGCCTACTGCGAGACCTGCGCCGCCATCGCTTCGGTCCAGTGGAGCTGGCGCATGGCCCTGCTCACCGGCGAGGCCCGCTACGGCGATCTCATCGAGCGCACCCTCTACAACGGCTTCCTCGCCGGTGTCTCCCTGGACGGCGAACGCTGGCTCTACGTGAACCCGCTCCAGGTCCGCGACGGCCACACGGACACCGGGGGCGACCAGTCGGCGCGCCGCACCCGCTGGTTCAAGTGCGCCTGCTGCCCGCCGAACGTCATGCGGCTGCTGGCCTCCCTGGAGCACTATCTGTCGTCGAGCGACGGACAGGGCCTGCAGATCCATCAGTACGTCACCGGCCGCTATGCCGCCGAGCTCGACGGAGCGCCCGTCGCCCTCGCCGCGGAGACCGACTACCCCTGGCACGGCGTGATCTCCCTGACCGTCGAGCAGACCCCCGCCGACCGGCCCTGGACGCTGTCGCTGCGCGTCCCGCAGTGGTGCCGCGAGTACCGGGTGCGGTGCGGCACCGAGGTCTACGACCAGACCGACGCCCCCGTCACGGACGGCTGGCTGCGCCTGGAGCGCAGCTGGGCGCCGGGCGACCAGATCGTGCTGGAACTGGGCCTCGAACCCCGGCTGACCGCGGCCGACCCGCGCGTGGACGCCGTACGCGGATGTGTCGCCGTCGAACGCGGTCCGCTCGTGTACTGCCTGGAGCAGGTCGACCACCCCGACGGAGGCCTCGACGACATCGTCCTCGACACCACGCGGCCGCTCGCCGTGAAGCACCGCCCGGATCTGCTCGGCGGTGTCACCACGGTCGTCGCCGCCGGCCGTCGCCGGGAGATCCCGGAGACCGGCTGGTGGCCCTACCGGTCCTCCGCGTCCGTGCCCGACGCGCCGGAGGGCGGTGAGCCGGTCGAGCTGACCGCGATCCCCTACTACGCCTGGGCCAACCGGCAGGACGGCAGCATGCGCGTCTGGCTGCCCACCTCCTGACTCAACCACCCCTCCCGCCCGTACTCCTGAGCTTTCCTGACAATGAGGTCACCGCAATGAGGCACACCCGCCGCACCCTCCTGACCGCCGTCGTCGCCGTCGGCACCCTCGCCTCCGTCACCGCCTGCGGCGGGGGTTCCGACTCCGCCGGCTCGTCCGACAAGCCGGGCACGTACACCTTCTGGGATCCGTACCCGCAGTTCGACGCCTCCTCCGACTGGGGCAAGCGGGTCACGCAGTGCGGCACCGAGGCGGGCGTCAAGCTCAAGCGCACCGGGTACGACACGACGGACCTGGGCAACAAGGCGCTGCTCGCCGCCCAGCAGGGCAACGCGCCCGACGTGATGCTGGTGGACAACCCGGTCGTCTCCACGATGGTGGAGGCCGGAATCCTCAACAAGACCAGTGACCTCGGCCTGGACACGGCCTCGTTCCAGAAGAACATCATCGGCGCCGGCACCCTCGACGGCGCGGCCTACGGCGTCCCGATCGGCGCCAACACGCTCGCCCTCTACTACAACAAGAAGATTCTCTCGGCCGCGAAGGTCGACCCCGCCTCCGTCAAGGACTGGGCGTCCCTGACGGCCGCGCTGCAGAAGGTCAAAGCGGCCGGGAAGAAGGGCATCACGTTCTCCGCCATCAACACGGAGGAGGGCAGCTTCCAGTTCCTGCCGTGGTTCTGGGGCGCGGGCGGCGACCTCACCAAGCTCGACTCGGCCAAGGGCGTGGCCGCGCTGTCGCTGTGGAAGGGCTGGGTCGGCGACGGCTACGCGCCCAAGGACGTCCTGCAGAACACGCAGACCACCAGCTGGCAGGAGTTCGCCACCGGGGAGTACGCGTTCGGCGAGAACGGCACCTGGCAGCTGGGCAACGCGGACAAGGCGGGATTCGACTACGGCGTCATCAGCATCCCGGGGCAGAACGGCGGTTCGGCGCCGGTGCCGACCGGCGGCGAGTTCGTGACGGTCCCGGTGCAGAAGGACACCGCACGCTATGACGTCAGTAAGAAGATCGTCACCTGCCTGACCAGCGACAAGAACCTGCTGCCCACCGACATCACGCTGACGTACGTCGCGCCGACGGCGGCCGTGCAGAGCGAGCAGGTCAAGGCGAACCCGAAGCTGAAGCCGTGGGTGGCGGCCGTGGCCGCGGCGCGCGGTCGCACCAGTGGCGGCCTGGGCACCAAGTACCCCACGATCTCTCAGCCGTTGTGGACCGCCGTGCAGTCGGCCCTGTCCGGAGGCAAGAGCCCGCAGGCCGCCCTCTCCACCGCCCAGTCGGCGGCCTCCAAGGGTTGATCCGACGCGGCTCGGGCCTGCCCCGCGGATCATCCCGCAGCAGCGGGTTCCGGCACGCCGATCCGCCCGACAGGCCCGAGCCGCGTCCAGGACCGTGTCTTTCGTATCCAGGAGTTCGCATGACCATCGCCCGAGTCGACCGCGCGAAACGGTCGCCGACCGCGGCATCCGGCACGGCCGCCGCGCGGGACGCCGACGCCCGGCACGGCCTGACGGCCCGCCGCCGGCGCCGCGGGAACCGGCTGACCGCGCTGGCCTTCGTCGCCCCGCTCGTCGCCTATCTCGCCGCCTTCTACGCCTATCCGCTCTACCGCAACCTCGATCTGAGCCTGCGCAACTACACGGTCCGGTCCTTCGTCGCGGGCGATGCGCCGTTCTCCGGCTGGGACAACTTCTCCCGGGTGCTCAACGATCCGACCTTCTCGCCGGCGCTGCGCAACACGATGGTGTTCACCTTCGTGTCGATCGCGTTCCAGTACGCGGCCGGGCTGGCGCTGGCGGTCTTCTTCAACCGGCACTTCCGACTGGCGCCCACGCTGCGGGCTCTGTTCCTCATCCCCTGGCTGCTGCCGCTGATCGTGTCGGCGTCGACCTGGTCGTGGATGCTCAACGGCGAGTCCGGCGTGGTCAATTACGCCCTGCACTTCGTGGGGGTGGCGCCGGTCGACTGGCTCACCTCGCCGCACTGGGCGCTGACGTCGGTCATCCTCGCCAACATCTGGATCGGCATCCCGTTCAACCTCGTCATCCTCTACAGCGGGCTGCAGAACATCCCCGGGGAGCTGTACGAGGCCGCGTCGCTGGACGGGGCGAGCGGCTGGCAGCAGTTCCGGCGGATCACCTTCCCGCTGCTGCGGCCGGTGTCGGCGATCACGCTGCTGCTGGGCCTGGTGTACACGCTCAAGGTGTTCGACCTGATCTGGATCATGACCAAGGGCGGTCCGGGCGACTCGTCTGCGACGCTGGCGACCTGGTCGTACCAGCTCGGGTTCGGCACGCTGCTGCCCAAGTTCGGCCCGGGAGCGGCCGTCGGCAACATCCTCATCCTCATCGCCCTGGTCTTCGGCCTGCTCTACATCCGCGTCCAGAGGAGGCAGGAAGCGTGAAGTCCCGTACGGGTACCCGCCGTTACACCGCCATTGGGGTGCTGCTGACCGCGCTGATGCTGTTCCCGGTGTACTGGATGCTGAACGTGTCCCTGACCCCGCAGCAGAAGATGCGCAAGTCGCCTCCCGACCTGTTCCCGCTGCACCCCACGTTCGAGGGCTACCGGGCCGTGCTCGACGACCAGATGCCGTACCTCGGGACGAGTCTGCTCATCGGTCTCGGTACGGTCGCGGTCACCCTCGTCCTCGCCGCGCCGGCCGGCTACTCGCTGGCCAAGCTGCGGCCGCGCGGGAGCGGCGCACTCGGCCTGGTCCTGCTGATCGCGCAGATGGTCCCCGGCATCGTGATGGCGATGGGCTTCTACGGCATCTTCCTCAACCTCGGCCTGCTCAACGCCTGGTGGGGCCTGATCATCGCCGATTCCACCATCGCCGTGCCGTTCGGCGTCATGATCTTCACGGCGTTCATGTCCGGCATCCCGAACGAATTGACCGCCGCCGCCCGGATCGACGGGGCGAGCACCTGGCGCACCTTCTGGTCCGTGGTACTTCCGGTGAGCCGCAACGCCGTGGTCACCGTCTCGCTCTTCAGCTTCCTGTGGGCCTGGTCCGACTTCGTCTTCGCCAACACCCTCGACAGCGGCGGCGACATGCGCCCGATCACCCTCGGCATCTACCACTACATCGGCAACAACAACCAGGAGTGGAACGCGATCATGGCCACCGCCGTCGTCGTGTCCGTGCCCGCAGCCGCGCTCCTCGTCCTCGCCCAGCGCTATGTCGCCGCCGGCGTCACCGCGGGCGCGGTCAAGGACTGACAGCACAGCGCCACCCTTCCCCCACCCACCCCTACCGGGAGCCGCACCCATGTCCTCCTCCGTCACGAGACCCCGCCCACGGCGACCGCTCGGCCGCGTCGGCGCCGTGGCACTGGCAGCCTCGCTGACCACCGTCACGACCGCTCTCACCGGCGCGCCCGCCCAGGCCGCCCCCACCGCGTCCACGACGCTGGTCGTCAACGCCAACCAGACCCTGCGGTCCGTCACACATGTCGCCACGGGCAGCCTCTACGGCCTGGCGGACGCGAGCACCCCGTCCGACAGCCTCACGCAGGCGCTGAAGCCGAACACCTTCGTGCAGATGGCCCCCGGCGGCAAGCAGTTGCCCAACGGTGAGCCGAAGCCCGCGGGCGACTCGCTGGTCGTCGCCTCAAAGGCCGCCAGGGCCGGCGCGAAGGTCGTCGTCCGGATGCCCGACTGGTATCCGAACTTCCCGTACAAGTGGGTGAGTTGGAGCGACTGGCTGTCCGCCGTCGACACACAGGTCGCCTCGGTCAAGTCCTCCGGCGCCGGCAACATCAGCGCCTATGAGCTGTGGAACGAGCCCGACTGGACATGGGACACCACCAACGCCGGCGCCTTCGACGCGGGTTGGGCGCGCACGTTCAAGGAGGTGCGCGCGAAGGACACCTCCACGCCCATCCAGGGCCCCAGTTACTCGTCGTGGAACCAGAACTCGATGAGCACGTTCCTCACGGACGCCAAGGCCAGCGGCACCGTGCCCGACGTCATCGCCTGGCACGAGCTCGGCGGCAGCAAGGACATCGCCGCCCATGTCTCCGCCTACCGCTCCCTGGAGAGCAGCCTCGGCATCAGCCCGCGGCCGATCTCCATCGAGGAGTACGCCACACCCACCGAGATAGGCGTGCCCGGCTCCCTCATCGGCTACGTCGCCAAGTTCGAGCGCACCGGCGTCCGCGACGCCGAACTCGCCTTCTGGAACCACTACGGCACCCTCGGCGACACGTTGACCGACACAGGCGGATCGCCCAACGGCTCCTACTGGCTGTACAAGTGGTACGGCGACATGTCCGGCAACATGGTCACGACCACGCCTCCGGCGCAGACGGGGATCGACGGCGCGGCCTCGCTCAGCGGCGACGGCAAGCAGATCAGCGTCATCTTCGGCGGCGGGACCGGCTCGACCGCCGTGACGGTCAACGGACTTGGCTCCCTGTCCGCCTTCGGCAGCAAGGTGCACGTCAAGCTGGAGTACACGCCGTCGAAGGGCCGGACCACGGCCGTCGCCAACCCGTTCACGATCTCCGAGTCCGACTACACGGTCTCGAACGGCTCCATCACGGTCCCCGTCGCCATGAACGCCTCCGACGGCTACCACCTGGTCGTCACCCCCAGCGGCACCTCGACCTCGCTGGCCGGGCGCTACCAGATCACCAACAAGAACAGCGGCCTCGCCCTGGACACCCAGAACGCCGGTACGGCCCAGGGCACTGCCGTCGTCCAGTCGACGTCGACCACCGGCACGGACCAGAACTGGACCCTGACGTCCGCGGGTTCCGGCCTCTACAAGATCGTCAACCAGAAGAGCGGACTGCTGCTCGGCATCACCAACGCCGGAACCGGCGACGGCGGCACCGCCCTGATCTGGGGCGACAACGGCACCGCCGACCACCTGTGGCAGCTCATCCCCGCAGGCAGCGGCTCCTACAAGATCGCCAACTACAACAGCGGCCTCCTCCTCGGCGTCACCGACATGAGCACCTCCCCCGGCGCCCAGGTCCTCCAGTGGACCGACAACGGCACGGCGGACCATCTCTGGACGCTGACATCTCGGTGACAGCACCGAAGTCACACACTGCTCAGTGAGTCCGAGGCCCGGGAGCTATCACGCTCCCGGGCCTCAGTTGCGTTGGCATCCCGAGCGTCGGCCTGCGTGTCACTGCTCCATAGCGGTGGCCGTCCCGTCTCGCTAGCCCCTCCCACCACACCAGCAACGAACATCAGCTGGACTACTAGGGGCCGGTGAGCCTGTCACCAGGGCACTGTTCCACCGTCATCGATATTGGACGGTGACGGCGTTGAGGAAGGTCTTGGACGCCAAGTACGCAGCGGGAACCGGGCCCATGCCGATGCCGGGCGTGGTCTGCAGGGTGAGCGAGCCGACGCTGCTGGACATGTTCACGATCCGCGGCGATGCCGAGCCGCGCAGCATGGGCAGCATCGCGTTGGTGACGCGCACGACCCCGATCACGTTGGTTTCCACGACGACTCGTACGGTCGCGGGATCGACCGTGGTGGGCGTCTGCGGCATACCACCAGTGATCGCGGCGTTGTTGACCAGGACGTCGAGCCCTCCGACGCGGTCGGCGACCAGCTCGGCCGCGGCGGCCACACTTGCGTCGTCTGCCACGTCGAGCGGAACGCCGAACGCATCGGTCCCGGCCGCGCGCAGCTTCTCCACCGCGGTGTCGCGGCGCTGTTGATCCCGCGCGCCCACGCCGACTCGCCAGCCGAGGGCGCCCAGGCCCGCCGCGATCTCGTATCCGATTCCTTTGTTCGCACCGGTCACCAGCGCGATCGTCTGTTCACTCATGTCATCAATCGTGGTGCGGACTCGGGTGGGACGTCCAAGACCGACTGGGTGGGCGGCGATACCGCACGGATATCGGTCGTGGTGAGCGCCGGATACGATGACGCGGTGGAGACGCGAGAGTTGCGATACTTCGTCGCCGTCGCGGAGGAGTTGCACTTCGGGCGGGCGGCGCAGCGGCTCGCCATGGCGCAACCACCGCTGTCGCGGGCGATCCAGCAGCTCGAGCGGCGGCTCGGAGTCGTTCTGCTGCACCGCACTGCTCGCACAGTCACCTTGACCGAGGCCGGGTCGGTGCTTCTGCTGGAGGCCCGGGCCGCACTCGACGCGGTCGAAGCCGCCGAGCGCCGCACCCGCCGCGCAGCTGCCGAATCGCCCGGTGTGGTGCTGGCCACGAAAGCCGGAGCGTCCAGCGAACTGTTGTCGAAGCTGCTGGACGCCTACGCCGCCGAGCCCGGCGCGGTCGCCGTCGAGGTGATGCTGTGCGGGCCCGGCGAGCAGGAAAGGCTGCTGCGCGACGGGCGTGCCGACGTTGCTCTGCTCCAGCGGCCCTTCGACACGACGTCCGGACTCGACACCGAGGACCTGCACACCGAACAGCAGGTCGTGGTCCTGCCCGCCGGGCACCCCCTGGCCAACCGACCCCATATGTCGATAGCCGAGGTCACCACCCTGACGGACCTGCCCCTGCCGCGCTGGCCTCGACGGGGCGGGGGCTATCCCGACGGACTTGGCCCGCAAGTGCGCGACCACACCCAGCTGTTCCAGCTGATCGCGCTCGGACGGGCCTGCGCGGTCGTGCCCGAGTCCCTCCGAACCCACCTGCGCGACGATCATGCAACGGTGCCGGTGCCGGACGCACCGACTGTCACGACCGTCATCGCCTGGCCACCACACAGCAGATCCAAAGCCGTCGCCGACCTGGTCCGCACCGCGACACGCCTCTAGCCAACGGCAAGAGCGGGCAGCCAGAGGACTGGTGTGAATCGTGGGTGCCAAACCCCCTACCGTGATCGACTGGAGTACTAGGCCCGGCTGACGCCCTCGTGGACCAAGCCGGCGATGTGGGTGGTCACCGTGTCGAGGATATCGCTCCATGCGGATTCGTCGCCGAGCACGAGGTAGTTGAGGGTCAGCCCATCGGTCATAGCCGCCAGGTAGCGAGCCAACACCGAGGCGGGGACGGCGAGTTGATGGTTCATGGTCCGGCACAGCTGGTCGATGAGCTCGGCGTAGGCGGCGCCGTACAACTCGTACTGCCGTCGGGCCAGGTGCTCGAAACCCGGCTCGCGCAGGGCGTACTGGGTGAGTTCGTAGGTGAGCATGTGCTCGTCGGGATGGCTACGGACATGGTTCCAGTACGCCTGGAAACCGGCCCGGACGGTCTCGACGAGCGTGGCTCTGGGACGCAGGACTTCCTTCACCACGCTCAGCGAGTGGTCGGTGAGGGTCGTGATGACGGCCTCGACCAAGGCCTGCTTGGAGTCGAAGCAGTAGTGGAAGACGCTGAGCGACACGCCCGCCTCAGCGGCGATGGACCGGGTCGTCGTCTTGGCGACGCCGTCCCGGGCCATCGCCCTGATCGCCGCTTCCGTCAGCTGTCTGCGCCGCTCGGCCGACGGCATGCGTGCCATGTGTGTCCTCGGGTGTGGTGACGGACCTCAGGCGCTGTGGACGCCCACTTCGTAGAGCGAGTATCCCCAGTCGGTGCCTCGGTCGAGGCCGTGGACCCGGACGTAGCGGGCGGGTGTGCCGGTGAAACGGGCAGTGTCCAGACCGCCGTCGCCGGACGTGGTGGACCAGACGGTCTGCCAGTTGGTGCCGTCGGTGGAGAGTTCGATGCGGTACGCCGTGCCGTACGCGCGCTCCCAGTCCATTGTGACCCGGCTGACGAGGTTGGTGGCGCCCAGGTCGACCTGCCACCACTGGTCGTCGCTCCAGTCGCTGGCCCAGCGGGTGCCGTCGTCGCCGTCGGCGGCCCGGCCCGGCTGGTAGCTGGTGAACGGGTTCCACTCGGACGAACTGGCGGTGGCCGTCGCGCCCTTGGCGAGGTTCACCGATGCCTGGTGTCGCTCGGTCGCTCCCCAGGTGTCGAGATAGGACTCGGCGCCCCGCATCAGGTCATTCACCACGTCCTGGCCGCCGACGAGCCGGATGTCCTCGATCCAGTCGGGGATCATGCCGACGTGTGCGGCACCGTCCGTGTTGAAGTCGAAGGTGCGATCACCGGTGGTCTGTTTGTCGATGACCGAGCCGCCGTCGGCACTCTTGAAGGGATACGTGACCTTGTTGGCGGCGTCGGCGCCGCGCGGGGCGGGGTGGTCGCCGATGCCGTTGAAGTCGGTGCCGTAGCCGTAGCCCACGTGGTATTTGTCGCGCAGCGCGTCCGTCCGCTTGGCCTCCGCGGCGAACCCCTCGGAGCCGTGCATGTACTGGGCGACGAAGCCGCCGAGAGAGTAGACGCGCTCCGTCCAGTTCAGGTCCATCCAGCTGTGCGAGGAGAGCACGCCGGGGTAGGACGCGGCCTCGAGGATGTCCAGTGTCTGGCCGACCGCCTTGACGCCCATGTGGTCGATCTCCAGCATCATCTTGCGTTTCATCATGCCGCGCACGGCGTACTCACCGAGGTCGGTGAGCCCGCGCTTGTTGCATTGAGCATCACTGTCGTACGAGGGAACGTCCACGCCCGCCGGCAGGTCCTTCTCCGCCGCGGAAGAGGCGGTGCCGATGGGGTTGTCGTGCTGGGGGCCGGTGCACTTCTCGGTCTGCCAGAAGGTGCCGGTCGACAGGAACTGGCCGACGTTGATGGCCGTTCCGAGGCCGCCCGAGTCGAAGCGGACGCCGCACAGCGCGTTGTCGAACTTGTGGCACAGGAACATGGAGCGCACGCCGAGGGCGTAGAGCTCGTCCAGTCCCTTGTCGATGTCGGCCTTGCTGCACTGCGGGATGTCCAGGATCTGCTTGCAGCCGAACGGCTCGGAGGTCTCGACGCCGAGGATGACGGCCAGCTTGCCTTCCTTGATCACCTCACGGGCCTGCGCGGTGTCGGTGACGATCCGGAACCAGCCCTTTCCGGTTCCGCCGTACATCTTGTCGATGTAGGCCTGGAGTTCATACGTGAGCTTCGCCTGCAGCCGGATCGACGTCATCTCGTCGCAGCTGCGGTCCTTGAAGGGGTAGACCGAGCAGATCATGCCGTTGGTGACCAGGTCGTTGACCAGCACCCGCTGTCCGCCGCGCCAGGCCCGCTCCACCCAGGCGTAGTAGTTCGCCTGATGGGTCATGGAGTCGTACGCGGGCCAGTCCTTGAACGTCGGCCAGCCGACCGGGTCGTGCCTGCCATCGCCGCCGTGGGTGATGTAGTCGAAGATCGCGAGAGTGCCGTCGGGGTAGTGCTCGGGACAGTCCTTGAGCGCGTCGGCGACCCCGGCCTCGGAGAACACCTTGCCGCAGATCAGCCGCCCCCCGAAGGCCTCGTTCGAGAACAGGTGGTTGTGCGCGTCGACGAACCCGCGCACGTCGCCTGCGGAGTCGGTGCCGGTGAACGGCTCCCCGGTGACGTTGATCTGGGCGTCCGGGGCCGGGCGCGCGGCCGGGATCCACCAGTCGTTGCCGGCCGCGGAACTCGGCGTGGGGCCGAGGACCACGGACAGGAAGAGAAGAAGCAGCGACACCATGGTGACGTTCTTGCGTCTGCGGTACGAGCGTCGATTCGGTGTCACGGCCCACGTCCCTCGGTCGGCGGGATGGCGCGGTCGGCTGACCCATTTGATTGTCATGAACCGCGCAAGTTATGGGACGAGGATCGACGCGGACATCTTCCGAGTCAAGAGTCCGGGACGCTTGACCTGATAGCGCGAAGGAGGCCAGCTCTGACCGCGGCGAGGTGTGCCAGGCTGCGCTCCCTCCTCGCCCGCCGCAGAGTCCATGCCCTGGGGCCCCTAGCTTCGCTCTTGTCCCTCCGCTCTGGTCCTGCGCGGCTGGCTGCTCGGTGGCCGGGACATGGAACGGCCATCGCGGGATTCCCCGAGCCTTCGCACCGTTGCGGACCTTGCCTGTCGCGACCGCACGGCGGCCGGAGGAGACGTTGCGGGCGTGGCTGCTGCACCAGGGCAGGCGGAACGAGGTGGCGGCGGCGTTGTTCGTCCACCCCCCAGCCAGTCCGGTACCGCATGCCGCAGCTGCGGGAGCTGTTTCCGGATCTCGCATCGCCACACCGGGTCCTTGAACTGACGCTGGCGGTCGGTCTTCGGGTCAGCTGACGTGTACTTCGACCGTCCACGACCAGTCCGCGAGCGGTCCAGGAATCGTGCCTCGGGAAGCCCCCCGGGGGCGCCGTCCTGGCACGAGCTGACCCACGGGCGCGCGGCGGGCTGCAGCTGGGTGACCGGCGGGCGGCCAGGCCGGTTCACCAGGGGCAGGAGGCCGGGTCGCTCGTGCCGGGGACCACCGTGGTTATGCGACGGCCTCGTGCCTCCCTTCCGACAGGCCGGCCGGACGACCGACCGGGCCGGCCAGGCACACCGCACGAGGGATGATGGGGACGGAATGACGGAACGCGAGGTCAGGAGCGTCCATGGCGAAGCGGGTTCACCAACCCCGTGAGGACGCCGAGTTCGATTTCATCCTCGGGATGAGCGGAGTCCCGGTCCTCGCATACTTCACCGGGACATGGCCCAAGGCAATCGAGCCCTGCCGGGCGATGGACCTCGTCGTGGGTGGCATCGCCGACGAGTACACGGGCCGCCTGACAGCCGTCCGCACCGACATCACGCGCTGTCCGGCCGCAACCGAGCGATACGGGATCACCGGAGCCCCGTCCTACGTCCTGCTGAAGGAGGGAGAGGCGGTGGCGCGCGCCACGGGGCCCATGACCATCGCCGAGATACGGAAGTTCCTGGACGGCCACCTCTGAACGGCCGCTGCGGCACGTGGCGGCTGAGACACCTTCACAGGTCACATAACGCCGTCGAGGACGGTGCCTGGCGGGAGCATGGTGAGCCCCGCGAGGGCGAGATCCATCCACACGGCCGTGACATCCCGGCCGGATCGGGCCTGAAGGCGGACGGTGTCCTCGTATCGCCATATGACAGTTCGATGGGCAGTGCGCCAGGCATCACGGACGCGGCAGATAGTCGGACGGTTCGGGCGGCTTACCGAGGCGCCGACGGTCGGCCTGTCGAGGCCGAACTCGACAGGGTCCCGCTGGATGGAAAGCCGGAATCGCCTTACCCGACCGCCGACTTGGCTTGGCGTGCCAGGCGGAACATGACCTGCGCGTAGGCGGTGGTCGTTGCCGCGATGATCGTCGGAATGACCGCGAGCGCGAGTATGCCCACCAGTGCGTGGGTGTCTTCGGCGTGCCTGCCGAATCCCTGGTCGTTGTTCTTCAGCAGCCGGTAGCCGAACCATGCCCACATCGCCAGCGACAGGACCATCCACCCGACCGACCACTTCTCGATCCGATGCCCGTCCCGGCGGAACTGTTCCATGTCGACTGCCATCTCCGGCTCCCCTGCAACTTGGTGATCAGTGGTCATTGTTCATCACAACGCGCACGTGACCCAACGTTCCATGCCAGCCCGGTCAGCCGTACGGGGCGCCCCGTGCCAATTGCATCTGTCGGGTCCCACTCCTTCGGGACGCCCACGTCCCAGAGACCCCGTTTCAGCACGTACTCCAGCCGCCCCAGCGCTGTCATGGCCGCCAGGTCTTCGTCCGTCCGCTCCCCCGCAGGAGAAGGCCCTGTCCGGTCACGCGCGCGGGAGGACCGCTGGTCATGTGGGCCTCACTCGGTCGGGCAACGGGCCACCTGAATACGGAGATTGACGTCGGCGTCAGACCTCTTGACGCGATTGGTTCAGACCTTTAACGTCACCGCACAGAAGTGGGGTTCATAAGTGAACTCAGAGTTCATTCATGTGAATTCCACTTCCCTCTCCCCCACACCCGAAGGACGTCAACATGATCCGTTCCAGGGCATTCAGCGCAGCCACCGTCGCAGGCATAGTCGCCGCGGTGACCCTCCTCGGCACCTCCAGCGCAGGCGCGGCCGATCCGAACGTCGCGCCCGGCGGCAACTTCGACCTGTCCGTCTGGCAGTTGCAGGAACCCGTGGGCTCCCCCGGCTCGCCGACCACCATCTCCTCCGCCCGCCTTCAGGGAGCGAACGGCTACCAGGACGCGTACTTCTACACCGACACCCGAGACGGAGCCATGACGTTCTGGGCCCCCGAGAAGGGCGTCACCACCCCGAACTCCAACTACGCCCGCTCCGAGTTGCGGGAGATGAACCGCAGCGGCAGCGCGGCCGACTGGTCGCTGAGCGGGAGCCACCGGCTGAGTGCAACACTGCGCGTGGTCTCGGTGACGTCCAACGTGTGTGTCGGTCAGATCCACCTGGGCTCCGGCGGCTCGTCGACCAAGCCGCTGGTGGAGCTGTACTACCGCTCCAGCGGTGACATCGTCCTCGGCACCGAGAACTCTCCGGCGGGCGGCCAGACCCTGCACACGGTGGGACACGTGTCGGTCGGCAAGACATGGACCTACGCCATCGCCGTCTCCGGCGGCAACACCGTCGACCTGACCGTCAACGGCAGCACCACGCACTACCCGATTCCGTCGTCCTTCTTCCCGTACAAGCAGTACTTCAAGGCCGGCTCCTACAACCAGTCGTCCTCCGACAGCACCACGAAGGGCGCACGGGTCGCCTTCTACGGGCTGAACGTCTCGCATGGCTGACAGACCATAATGCCGGGATGACCTCCCCCACACCCACCCCCATATCGGCAGAGCAGATCCCCGTTGTCATCGTCGGTGCCGGACCGGCCGGGCTCACCCTCGCCAACATCCTGCGGGACGCCTCCGTCGACTGCGTGGTCCTGGAGACCGAGAGCAGGACGTTCATCGAGCAGCGGCCCCGTGCGGGGTTCATCGAGGAATGGGCCGTACGGGCACTCCGACAGCGCGGACTGGCCGACCGGCTCGTCGAGCGCGCGCAGGCTCACCACGCGTGCGAGTTCCGGTTCGACGGGGCGCGCCACCGGTTCCCGTACGCCAAGCTCTCCGGTGACCGCCATTTCGTCTATCCGCAGCCGCTGTTGGTGACCGACCTGGTGCGCGAGTACGCGGACGTGAAGGGTGGCGACATCCGCTTCGGCGTACGCGATGTGCGGCTGCACGACATCGGCACCGACCGGCCCTCGGTGTCGTACACCGATCCGGAGTCGGGTGAACACCGGCGTATCGCCTGCGCGTTCATCGCCGGATGCGACGGCGCCCGGGGCGTGACCCGCACCTATGTGACGCCGGGCGGGGGCAGCATCGCCCGCCACGACTACGGGGTCGGCTGGCTGGCCCTGCTGGCCGAGGCGCCGCCGTCGTCCGACTGCGTCGTCTTCGGCATCCACCCGCGCGGATTCGGCGCCCACATGGCCCGCAGCCCCGAGGTCACCCGCTACTACCTCGAGTGTCCACCCGGCGACGATCCGCAGAACTGGCCGCACGACCGAGTGTGGTGGGAGCTCCACGCCCGTCTGTCAGTGGACGGCGCCCCGCCGCTGTCCGAGGGCCGGCTGATCGAGAAGCGGGTGCTCGGCATGCACAACTACGTGGTCGAGCCGATGGTGTACGGGCGGCTGTATCTGGCGGGCGACTCCGCGCACTTGGTGGCGCCCATCGCGGCGAAGGGCATGAACCTGGCCGTGCACGACGCCCTGTTGCTCGCGGACGCGCTGGTGGCGTACCGCGCGGGCGACGACACAGGCCTGCGCGGCTACTCGGCGGCCTGTCTGCGGCGGGTGTGGGAGTACCAGGAATTCTCGCAGTGGTTCGCGGAGTTGCTGCACGGCCCCTCGTCGGGCGATCCCTTCCGGGCGGGGTCCGCCACCGCCCGGCTGCGGCGGCTTCTCGACGCGCCGGGCGCGGCGTCCGCCTTCGCCGAGTCGTACATCGGAAAGGGCTTCACCGGCTGAGCGATGTCCGGCTCGGTTCGCGCCGCCGAGCCACGCGGAGAACGGACACCAACCCTCACGCACACGCCCCGATTTTCGCAAGTATGCGCGATTTCAACGCGGTTGCAGGAAAAACAGGCGCCGGATTCGCATTTCTTTGAACACTCAACGTCACCTCCGCCGTACTTCCGGGAAAGGCATGGGCCGGTGCGCAGCGAGGGATGACCATGGTGAAGGTGCAAGTCTCCACGGAAGAGTCGGTTGCCGGAAGATACCGGCTGTTGGAGGTCGTCCACCAGGAAGCGGGGCGCCCCGGCTGGCACGGCCAGGACGTCGAGATCGGGCAGCCCGTCGCGGTGACCCGGTCGCGGCTCCCGGACGACGGGCGGGAGGAGACGGCGCACCGCACCTCCGCACGGATCCTGCGCGAGTCCGAACTCCTCGGCGCCGTCTGCCCCGGCCGGGTCGCCACGGTCGTCGACGTCGTCCATGACAACGGTGTCCTGTGGACGGTCACGGAGCGGCCCGAAGGCACCCCCCTGGTCGAGCTGTTGCGGCACGGTCCCATGGATCCCGGCCGCGTGGCCCGCCTCGGGCTCGGCGTGCTCGACGTCCTGGAGGCCGCCCACCGTGAAGGAGTGACGCACGGCGATCTGAGCCCCGGTCAGGTGTACGTCCAGGAACGGGGCGGCGTCACGGTGAGCGGGTTCGGGCTGCTGGGTGCCACGTCCTCGCCCCGCGTCACCGCACCGTCGTACGCCTCCCCCGAGCAGGCGCGTGGTGAGGGCACCGGGCCAGCGTCGGACCTGTGGACCCTCGGGGCGCTTCTCTACGCCATGGTCGAGGGCCGTCCGCTCTTCCGGGACCGCGGGCGGCTGTCGGCCACGCTGCGCGCCGTGGACCGGCTTCCGCTGCGACCTCTGCTGAACGCCGGACCACTCGGGCCCGCCATTCAGGGGCTGCTGCGCAGGGATCCTCTGGAGCGGGTGCCGGAGCCGATCGTGCGTGCGGCCCTCACCCGCATCCTCCGCGACGAAGCCGACACGGGCACCCATGCCGACGGTTCGGCACCGACCGCCGCTGTGCCGCTCGTGCTGGACACCTACGCCGAGACGCGCCGTTCGGGACGGCAGGGCAGTGGGCGGACGATCAGTCGACCCGCGATAATAGGCGTGACCCTGGCCGTCACCGGCGCCTGCTTCGCCGCCGTCACCGCGGCGGGCGGACTGCTCGACCGCTCCTCCTCGGCGTCCGGCCCCGCTGCCTCGCCCTCCTCCCCCACCTCCAACAGCGCGACCCCCACCCCCAGCGGCGGGAGCGCGGCGCCCGCACCGGCATCACCGACACCTCACTCCCCTTCGCCATCGCCCTCGCCCTCGCCGACCAGCGCCGCCCCCAAACCCTCCGCCGGAACGGGCCTGCCGTCCGGCTTCCACCAGTACGACGCGCCCCAGGGTTTCTCCATCGCCCTCCCCGAAGGCTGGAAGCCCCTGCGGATCCACGGATCGTCCAGCCCCTCCTACCGCGTCACCTTCGGCGCGGCCGGCGACGCACGCACGCTGGCCGTCACCTACAGCGAACAGCTCGGCCCGGACCCCGTCGCCATCTGGCAGGCCCTGGAACCCTCGCTGCGCAGCGAGTCCACCGGCTACGAACGCATCGGCGACATCCGTGCCGTGGACTACCGCGGCCACAAGGGCGCCGACATGGAGTGGCTCTTCGAGTCCGACGGGGTCCAGGAGCGCACGTTCGGCCGCGGATTCCTCCTCGGCGACCACCGGGGCTACTCGCTGCGCTGGACCACTCCGGCCGATGTCTGGAACTCTTCCGCGAACCAGCAGGCGCTGGATGTCTTCCTCGGGTCCTTCCAAGGGAAGTAGCGGACGGTCTCGGCGGCTTCTGAATCCGGCCAGCGAATGGCCTCAGGTCCGGGCGTCGCAGCAGCCGTCCTGCCGCATCAGCCGCCCCACGTCGAGCCAGTCGTCGTGTGCCGCGGTCGCGCGCCGCGCCGACGGCTCGAACGCGGCCACCAACTCCTGTGTCTCGTAAGGGTGCCCGCCTCGCAGTACGGACACCGTCCGCACCAACGTGTCGAAGTCCTCGAACGGGTCGCCGTCGACGATCGTCAGGTCGGCGAGCCGACCCGGCTGTACGGTGCCGAGGTGCCGGTCCAGGCCGAACAGCCGGGCAGGGAGCACGGTCGCGGTGCGCAGCGCGGCGGCCGGTGACAGTCCGCCGCGGTGCAGGGCGCGCAGGCCCAGGTGCAGCGAGAGGCCGACCGGGACGAGCGGCTGGTCCGTGCCGAGGGCGACGATGCCGCCCTCGGCCAGCACGCGCCGGTAGATGTCGGTCTCCGTGCGCAGGGTGGCCAGTTGGGCCGGAGTGGGCGCCGCCCCGGCAGACTGTCGTACGGCGGCAGTGTCCCACGGCGGCATCACCACGGTGACGCGGGGGTCGTCGGCGAGTGCGGGGTCCGCGCCGAGCAGCGGTGCGGAGGTGAACGGTGTGGCGATGAGCGCGAAGTTCACGCCCCGCGCGCTGTAGATCTCCAGGACGTCGTCGTACGCGTGCCCCGACGCCGTCACGGCGTGTCCGAACTCGGCGCGCTGGGTGGCCTGCAGATGGGTCGTCAGGTCCTGGCCGACCTGGACGCCCGGGGACAGGAGGTGGCCGCCCGAGCGCACGCCGAGGCGCTCGTGTGCGAACCGTGCCGCCTCTTCCATCACCCAACTCGGCGCCCGCACATAGGTTTTCACGAAGTCCCAGTCGAGGGCGGCGCCGCGTTCGAGGGTGCGCCGCAGCCCCTCCTCGGTGCGATGGGCTCGCCCCATGCTGTACGCGACGCGGGAGCCGTCGAGCAGCTCGCCGGTCGTCAGCAGGCGTGGTCCCGCGAGTTGGCCGGTGGCCACCGCCTCCCGGATGCGGGCCTGTTCGTAGGCGAAGCCGCCCAGGGAGACTGCGGTGGTGATGCCGTAGGTGAGCTGGCCGACGGTCTGGCGCCCGCCGTAGGTGCTCTGCCACGGGTGGGTGTGCGTGTCCCACAGCCCCGGAACGACGGTCCGCTGCGAGGCGTCGACCTTCCGCAGCGCGCCGCGGCCGCCGGCGCGGTGCGGCTCGACGGCGGTGATCCGTCCGGCACGGACGACGATGTCGACGTCGTCGCGCACCGTTTCGCCGGTGCCGTCCCACAGTCGTCCGGCATGCACCACGGTGTCGACGGGGGCAGGCCTGCGCTGGTCCAGCGGCACGCGTACGGTGCGGGCGGCGCCGCCGTCGACGCCGATCAGCCGGAGCCGGCCGGCCGACAGGTACAGCAGTGTCTTCGCGTCCCCGGACCAGGTGGGGTGGTCGGCCGGTTCGCTGGTGAGGGTGCGCAGCGCGCCGCGCGGGGTGCCGTCGGGTGCGACGGGCAGCAGGCAGAGCGCGGATTCCACGACGACGGCCATCCAGCGTCCGTCGGGCGACCAGACGGGCCCGGAGTCGTAGCGGTCGGCGAGGC
Organism: Streptomyces sp. R21; assembly: GCF_041051975.1. Taxonomy (GTDB): domain Bacteria; phylum Actinomycetota; class Actinomycetes; order Streptomycetales; family Streptomycetaceae; genus Streptomyces. The sequence continues at coordinate 694,942 of NZ_CP163435.1, forward strand.
AGACATGGGGCGCGACGGCGTGCAGTCGGTCGGTTCCGGTCGTGGTGTCGACGATCCGGATGAGGTTGTAGCCCTCCCGGAAGCGGAGGTTGAGGCGCCCGCGGTCGCACAGGGCGAGGTAGCGGCCGTCGGGCGACCAGCTCGGCCGGCCGGGCAGTCCGCCTCCGCCGAGGGGTGTGACGAGGACGCGTTCCTCGCCGGTCGCCAGCTCGCGGACGACGAGCCGGCCGGTCATGTCCAGGCAGGCGAGCCGGGTGCCGTCGGGTGAGAGCGCCGGATGGACCCGGCCGCCCGTGGCGAGCGGGGTCTCCGCGCCCGTGGCGAGATCACGCCGGTACACGCCGAGCAGGCCGTCGCGGTCGTCGGCGTACAGCAGGGAGCGTCCGTCGCGCGCCCACACCGGTGCGAGCAGATAGCGGGTGACCGCGGACTGCCGCAGCCGCTCGGGCAGGCGTCCGCCCGAAGTTCCGGCGAGCCACAGCGAGTTGAGGGCGGCGAACACGATGTGCCGGCCGTCGGGGGACAGCGCGGGCAGATGGATGCCGCGCACCGGCCGCACCCGCTCCTCCCCGAGGTCGTACTCCTTGACCCGGTATCTGGGCCGGTCCACGGGCAGCGCCCCCTCGAAGGGGACCGTCTCCGTCTCCGCCGGCTCCTGCGGCCGTACGAGGGTGAAGTGGCCGTCCACGGTGAGCAGCAGCCGGCCGTCCGCGGTCCAGCGTGGGGGTACGGGGGCGATGTCTCCGGTGACCGGCACGGGTGTGCCGTCGACGACGAGTGTGCAGGCGCCGTTCGGGGCCGCCGTGGTGCGCAGATAGGCGAGGCGTCGGCCGTCCGGTGCCAGGGCCGGGGTCATGACCTGCGCCGTCTCGGTCTCGGTGTGCTCGACGACGACCGGCCCGGTGCCGTCGGCCGGGACGGCGGCGACGGTGCGGGCGTCCACGCCGAGCCCGAACGGTGTGGTGACGGCCTTGGCGCGCACGAAGAGGATCCGTCGCCCGTCCGGTGACCAGGTGGGGTCGAAATCCTCCCAGGGCCCGTCCTGGAGGGGGCCGTCCTGCCCGGACAGCCCGGTGACGCGGGTGAGTTCACCGCTTTCGAGGTCCAGGACGTGAATGCGGTACGGGCTGCCGGTCACCGGGTCGCCGCCGCGCTCGGAGGCGAAGGCGAGCCGGGTGCCGTCCGGTGACCAGGCCGGGCCGCGGTCGTCCCACGGGCCGTCGGTGCGCTGCTGTACGTCCGATCCGTCGGGGCGCATGGTCCACACGTGGAAGCCGCCGCCCTGGTAGGCGCAGAACGCGATGAGTTCACCGTGCGGGGCGTGCACGGGACGGTTGGGTTCGAGGCCGGCCGGGGTGAGGGGCACGGCCGTGCCTCCGGCGCGCGGCAGCGACCACAGGACGTTCTGGATCTCGGCGATCAGCCGGTCGCCGCCCGGTGAGAGTGTCGCCGCCCCGTTGGTGGCTTCGGTGAAGGTCAGGAAGAGCCCGGCGCGGGTCCGTGCCGCGGCCGGTGCGGTGCCGAGAGCGGCGGCGGCGCCCGTGGCGCCTGCGGCGGCGAGCAGTTGACGTCGGGAGAGGGACAGCGGGAGGGACGGAGCGGTGCTGCTGCGGTCACGGTCCATGACAGAGCACGCTTGCTCATCGCGAAGCCCGTGAGCAACACCCCTTTCACGCCAAACGGGTGGGACCTGCCTCGGTCCGGCCGGCGCCGGGTCGCCGACGGCCCGTCAGGCCCGGAGTTGCGGCGAACGGCGGTCGACTCTCCGTTGCGACAGCCAGAGCGCGACCTCTTCGGCGATGGGTTGCCCGGTCTCCAGTTCGACGAAGCCGAACTGCCCTCCCTGGTTGCCCTCCAGGAACCACCACACGCCGTCCTCGTCCTCCGCGAAGTCGAAGGCGGCGTACGCGAGTCCGGCCAGGGCCAGATAGTCGTGGACCGAGCGGGCGATGCGGTCGGGCACCACCGCGGTCTCCCAGAGGTGCCCCGTGTCACCGAAGCGACCGTCCACCTGCCCGGGTCCGGCGGCCTTGCGGGCCGCGAACATCCGTGGGCCGATGCATGTCAGCCGGATGTCCGCGCGCTTGGGGATGTACTGCTGGAGCAGCGCCGGGCCGGCCGCGACGCCGGAGAAGTCCGCGTCGGGGCCGATCAGAGTGGTCGGCAGGGCCACCGGAGGGTCACCGGGCGGTGGCCCCGAGGCCGACTTCACCACCACGTCCCGGTACTCCTCCACGAACTGCTGGGCCACCTTCGGAGAGGTGGTGAAGACGGTGGGCGGCATGGCGAAGCCGCTGCGCTGGGCGACCCTCAACTGCCAGGGCTTGTGGCGGGCTTGCTCTGCACGGCGGGGATGGTTCATCCACCGGGTCGAGGCGGAGTAGAGCATGCCGAACAGCGCCTGCCCGGTCTCGGCGGTCAGCCATGGCGAGGGCTCCGGCGCGTGGGCCGCCGGCTCGCCCGGCCGGCGCAGCCAGACGGACCGCAGGCCGCCCATGCTGAGCACATGGCCGTTGACCGACAGATAGCCGTCGAAGTCGCCGTGCGCGTAGTCGGCGGACAACACCGCCTTGCCGGGCAGGTCGGCCGGGTCCAGACGCACGACGGGCACGCCCCGCTCATGCAGTTTGGCCACCACCATGTCGGCGGTGACGTCCTGCTCCGCCGTGAGAATCAGTACGGTCATGCGCGCGCGGGGCCGTCAGTCGTCGAAGTGGGTCTGGGAGCCTGCGGTGGACGTCGTGGTCCCGGCGGCCATGAGCAGTGCGCGATCGCTGACGGCCGGGCGGCCGTCGGACAGCACGTTCAGTTGCAGCGAGACGTCGTAGTGGTACGGGACAGGTACGGCCGACTGCCCCTGAGGCAAGGCGTAGTTGAGGGTGAACGGTCGCACGAAGGAACCTCCCGTTGTCTCACGATGCTCTGCGCCCACCCGTATACGTGTCACGACCGTAAGCAATTCATCACTTTCTGACAGATCGGGGTGAAGGTCATCACATCGAGTCGTTTCAGGCTTGCTGGTTTCTGGTGTTCTTTCTTGTCTATCGGCTTTGTTCCGGCCAAAGCTTCGGCCAATGCTTGATTCTCCGTGACGTCAACGCCGCGTGTACCCAGGAGAGTTCCCGTCAGTCCGTGGCGCCGTGGTGACCGGTCATCAGATCGGCCAGGGCCTGCGCCGCGTCCGGGCCGAAGCACAGGTCGAGGCTGTCCGCGGAGTCGACGGCCGCGGACTCGCCGCGTGGGAAGAGCGCCGACTCGTACTCGGCGAGCGCCGCTTCGATGTCGTCCGGGTGCGCGGCGAGCGCGGTGGCGAGTTCGGCGCCGTCGAGCATGGCGAGGTTGGCGCCCTCCCCGGCGAACGGGGACATCAGGTGCGCGGCGTCGCCGAGCAGGGTCACCCCGGGGACACGTTCCCAGCGGTGTCCGACGGGCAGGGCGTGGATCGGCCGCGGGACGAGGGCGCCGTCTGCCTCGGAGACGAGCGCGCGCAGCCGCTTGTCCCAGTCGTCGAAGTGCTCCAGGAGACTCGTCCTGGCCGCGTCGGTGTCATCGATGGGGCCCGAAGTGGCCCAGCCCGCCGGCACCTTGAGGGCGGCGTAGATGTGCAGGGAACCATCGGTGTCGCGGTGGGCGAGCAAGCCCTTCTCGTCCGCGAGCGCGAACAGCATGCCACCCCCGACGACACCGGCTGCTTCGGGGTGCCGGGTGTCGGCGTCGAGCAGGTGCAGTTCGACCATGGACAGGCCGGAGTAGACCGGGACGGCGTCGGACACCAGCGGGCGCACCTTCGACCAGGCTCCGTCGGCACCGATCAGCAGGTCGGCGGTGAAGGTCTCTCCGTCGGCGAGCGTCACCTCGTGACGGCCGTCGCCGAGCGTGCGTACGCCCGTCATCCTGGCGCCCCAGCGGACGGTGCCCTCCGGCAGGGATCGCAGCAGGACGTCGCGCAGCGCGCCGCGCGAGACCTCGGGCCGCTCGCCGCCCCCGCCGTCGTGCTCCATCAGGACGGTGGCGTCCCTGTCGAGAATGCGGGTGGCCTCGCCGCCTGCGTGGACGATCGCGCGGAACTCCTCGAACAGGCCGGCCGCCCGCAGCGCGGCCTGCCCTGACTCCACGTGCATGTCGAGCATGCCGCCCTGGGCGCGGGCGGTGGGTGAGGCGTCGAGGTCGAACACGGCGGCCCGGATGCCGTTGACGTGCAGGACGCGGGCGAGGGTGAGGCCGCCGAGACCGGCGCCGATCACGGCTATGGGGTGGTGAGTCGTCATGGCGTGCACCTTTCGGATCAGAAGCTTTCTGGTGTGCGGGCCTCCGGGCCGGGCCGAGAGGCCGGCCCGGGAGACCTGCGCTAGCGGGATTCGGTGGTGCCGTCCTCGCGGGCTTCCGCCTCCGGCCTCGGGGTGTGTTGCACTCCGCTGATCAGGACGTGGAATCCCCAGGTCAGGCGGGCGTGGCCGGGTCCGGAGAGCAGCTCGGTGCCGAGCCCGGCGATGTGCGGGTGCGTGGCGGCGGAAGCGGTCCGCAAGGCCGTGGCGAGCTCGTTCCATTCGCGGCCGGCATCGGTTGGGTCCTTCTCCCCCACGGCGTGTTCGGCCGCGGTCGAGGTGGCGAACTGCAACAGCAGGTCGACCGCCCACGCCGCCCGCTCGGCGGGAACGCCACCCTCGTCCAGCAGGGACAGGAGCGCCTCGAGCAGGTCCAGATAGCGCCGACCCGACGGGCGGGCCACCAGGGCTGAGCGGGCGAGGCCGGGGTGCTCGAACAGCACGTTCGTGTAGGAGGTGAGCACGCGCACGAGCCGGTCGCGCCAGTCGCCGTCCGCCCGCGCCGGGGCGAGGTCGACGGCGCCGAGCAGCTGGTCCAGGACTGCCGCGTGCAGTTCGGCCGTGTTGCGCACATAGACATAGAGCGAGGCCGGGCCTGTGTCGAGCTCCTGCGCCAGGCGGCGCATGGTGACCCGCTGGAGACCTTCGGCCCGCATGAGCGCGACGGCGGTCTCGATGATTCCCTCCCTGGTCAGGGCGGGTTTGGCCGGTCGTTCACGGCGGCTCGGGCGGGGGCTGGAGTGTGCTGTCACCTTTCCAAGGTAACGAACATGTTCGTGGCGAACAAGTTCCTAACGAACATGTTCGTAATCGGTCGAGAGCGCCTGCAGGCTCACCTCGGTTCGATTCGCCCTTGCCCTGGGAAGCGCCCTCATCGGCGCCACCCGCTGCTACCAGCGGCCTTCCACCTGCTCCTTGATCCGCCGGTCGTAGAGGTCCTGGATCGCGTCCAGGGCCTTCTGCGACAGCTCCGGCAGCTGTGCGGCCGCCGCGTTCGCGCGCGCCTGCTCGGGCGACCTGGCGCCCGGGATCACGGTGGTCACGCCGGGTTGCTCGACGATCCAGCGCAGCGCCAGCTGGGCCGGGGTCCATCCGTCCTCGGCGAGGGCGGAGAACTCGGCCGCCGCCTCCACACCGGTCGCGAAGTCGACGCCGGAGAAGGTCTCCCCCTGGTCGAACGCCTCGCCGTGGCGGTTGTACGTCCGGTGGTCGTTCTCCGCGAAGACCGTGTCCTTCGTGTACTTGCCGGAGAGCAGACCGGAGGCCAGCGGCACACGGGCGATGACGGCGACGCCCGCTTCCCTGGCCGCGGGGAGGACCTGCCGCAGGGGCTTCATGCGGAACGGGTTGAGGATGATCTGCACGCTCGCCACGTTCGGGCGGGCGATGGCCGTCAGCGCCTCGTCGCACGTCTCCACGCTCACGCCGTACGCCGCGATCCGCTCCTCCGCGACCAGGGTGTCGAGGGCGTCGAAGACCTCGTCCGAGGAGTACACGGGGGTGGGCGGGCAGTGCAGTTGCACCAGGTCGATGCGGTCGATGCCGAGGTTGCGGCGTGAACGGTCGTTCCAGGCACGGAAGTTGTCGAGAACGTAGTTCTGCGGGATCTGCTCGACGCGGCGGCCCATCTTCGTCGCCACCATCACGTGCAGGTCCGGCCGACCGCTCAGGAAGGAGGCGATCGTCTGTTCGCTGCGTCCGTCGCCGTACACGTCGGCCGTGTCGAAGAACGTCACCCCCGACTCGGCCGCCGCCTCCAGTACCGCCTTGGCGTCCTGATCGCTGACGTCGCCCCAGTCGGCCCCGAGTTGCCATGTACCGAGACCGATCACCGACGCCTGCTGACCTGACCTGCCGAATCCGCGCTCATCCATGCCGTCAGTCTTGCATCCGCCGGCCCGGCGCCTGGCATCGTGTCGCCCGTGCGTCGCCATGCCTGGGGCACAGGTACCCCACAGCATGTTCACTCGGACGGGTGAATCGTTTTGACGGACTGTCCATGCATGTCAAGCGGCCACCTAGCGTGAACGGATGATCCACGATTCAAGCAATGCCGATGCGAGCAATGACGGTTCAGGCAACGACAGTTCACGCGATCACGATTCCGCCAGTGAAGGACGCACCCACTGGTCGCGCCGAGCGTTCTTGCTGACCGCGGCCTCGCTCGCCGCCGGGACGCAGCTCGTGCCGGTGGACCGCGCCGCCGCAGCGGCGGCGCTTCCCGGATTCCCGGAGGACGTGGACATCTACCGGTCCGCGTACCGCAACTGGGTGGGTGACATCACCGCCGACGGGCTGTGGGCCTGTGCGCCCGCCGACGCCGACCAGGTGGTCGCCGTCGTCAACTGGGCCTGGAAGCAGGGTTGGACGGTGCGCGCCAGGGGCAGCTCGCACGGCTGGTCGCCCCTGACCATCCCGCAGGGGACGGCGTCCGGCGCCCCGGTGCTGCTGGTCGACACCGCCGCCCATCTCACCGACGTGTCCCTGGAGTCCGCCGATCCGGCCGCGGCGGCCGTCCGCGCAGGCGCCGGCATCACGCTCGAAGCGCTGCTCGGCCACCTGGAGGACCACGGGCTCGGTCTCACCGCGGCGCCCGCCCCCGGCGACCTCACCCTCGGCGGCGCCCTGGCCATCGACGCACACGGCACCGCGGTCCCGGCCGATGGCGAGAGCAGACTGCCCGGGCACACATACGGCTCGCTCAGCAACCTCGTCCTGTCGATCACAGCCGTGGTGTGGGACGACGACAGCGGAGCCTACGGCCTGCACACATACGGCCGCGACGACGCGGACGGCGCGGCGCTCCTCACGCATCTGGGCCGCGCCCTGGTCACCGAAGTCGTGCTGCGCGTGGGCGCGAACACCAACCTGCGCTGCGTCAGCCGTACCGACATCCCCGCCGCCGAGCTCTTCGCGGCCCCCGGCGGTGACAGCGACGCGCGGACCTTCGCGAGCTTCCTGGACGAGGCCGGGCGCGCCGAGGCGATCTGGTTCGCCTTCACCGAGTTCCCCTGGCTCAAGGTCTGGAGTGTCGCCCCGAGCCGCCCGTTGACCTCGCGCCGCGTGACATCGCCGTACAACTATCCCTTCTCCGACAACATCCCGACCCTCGTGGCGGACCTGGCCGGGCGCATGGTGTCCGACGCCGCCTGGTATCTGGCGCCGGTGCTGGGCAACGCGCAGCTCGACGCGGCGGTCCTCGGGCTGACCACGACCCTGTCCGCCGACATCTGGGGGCCGTCGAAGAACACGCTGCTCTACATCAGGCCGACCACGCTGCGGGTGACCGCCAACGGCTACGCGGTGCTCACCTCTCGGTCCGAAGTGCAGCGTGTCGTCGCCGAGTTCACCGCCTTCTTCCGCGAGCGGCTCGCCGCGTACGCCCTCACGGGGCGCTATCCCGTCAACGGCCAGGTGGAGATCCGCACCACCGGTCTCGACGACCCGTCCGACGTCGCCTCCGCAGGCACCCGCGCCCCGCTGCTGTCCGCGCTGCGGCCTCGCGCGGATCACCCCGAGTGGGACACGGCGGTCTGGCTGGACGTCCTGACCCTGCCCGGCACGCCCCACGCGGAGGAGTTCTACCGGGAGTTGGAGCAGTTCCTGCTGACGACGTACGACGGCGGTCATGCCCTCGCGCGCGTCGAGTGGTCCAAGGGCTGGGCCTACACCGAGGAGGACGCCTGGTCCGACCCGGAAGTGCTGGGCACCGCTGTGCCCGCCTCCTTCGACGACGGCGCGGGCCCGGACTGGGCGGCGGCGGCCGCCGCCCTGGACCGGCTGGATCCGCACCGGGTGTACGACAACGCGTTCCTGAAGCGGCTGTTCCCCTGACCTTCCGCGCCGAAGAGGAAGGGCTGGGCCACCTCAGAGGAACCTGAGAAGTTCCTGTGCCAGGCTGACGCGCCACCGGGGCGGCGGACGATCACCATCGTCCCGCCGCGCCCACCCCTCACTCGACGGACAACCGTCTCCGGGAGACACGCCTGATGAGCTTCACCGTGGTCAACGGCCTGCCCGCGCACGTCCTGTTCGTGCACTTCGTCATCGTGCTCATACCTCTGAGCGCGCTGGCGCTCGTCATCTGCGCGATCCGGCCGAACGCCGCGCGGCGCCTCGGTGTCGCTCTTCCGCTCCTCGCCCTCGTGAGCCTCGCGAGCGTGCCCCTCGCCACGCACGCCGGAGAGTGGCTCGAGGAGCACGTCGGCAGCGACGCTCTGGTCCGCAAGCACGCCGAACTCGGCGACGGCCTGCTGCCGTGGGCCCTCGGACTCTTCGTGCTGGCCACGGTGGTCTGGTGGGCGGCCCGCGGCACCTCCGACGGCCGGACCGAGGGGCGCGGCATAGCCCGCCTGTCCTCCACCCCCGTGCGCGTCGCCGCGGTCGTCCTCTCCCTCGCCGTCTCGATCGGCGCCGTGGTGGACGTCTACCGCATCGGCGACTCGGGGGCGAAGGCCGCCTGGCATGACGGCTTCTCGAAGTCGGCGTCGGGCCAGGACCACTGACCGGGCGGCCGACGCCGTCACCGCACGCCAACACCCCTGGTGCGACCTACGCGTGAGAACAGTGCATGTCTTACGCCCTGCGCTCCAGGCGCAGCTGAACCTCGACTTCCTGGTCACCCGAGTCCGCGCCCAGCTCGTGCACGGTGAAGCACTCGCCCAGGGCCTCGCGCAGATGCCGTACCGCGTGCGGGCTGCCCTGGACGTCGATCGTCACCGGTGCCGACAGGTGGGCGGATGGTGTCCCCGTATGTTCCACGGGGCGCGACATGTCGAACGTCCCGGTCCATACGGTGGGACGCCGCTGTCCCACCTCGTGCGGCTCGTCTGCGGAGTCGCGGTCCGAGGCGAAACGCCCCTTCAATGCCTGGAAAAGGTTCCCTGCGTCCGCCGCGGAGCAGTCGCTGAGAACCACCTCAACCTGCGATGCAGGTAGCAGACTCTTCATCACGGCCCGTCCTCTCCTCTTGTACTCGCGAGTACCCCGCGAGTGCCAGGGCACTCGGGACGGGCCGCCGGCATGCCCGCGCCGAGTTTCCCGAGTGGCAGTTCACGCCCTGATCAGCACAGACCGTGAGCTATGTTGAGTCCTCGTGGGACACGAAGGAGGCGCACCGGTGTCATCGCCGCAGCAGGCACGCGCGCAGGCGTCTGCGATCACCTCGGGCCGTACGGCGGCCGAGGCGGGCCCTGCTCCGACGTCCCAGCTCAGGCAGCTGTTCGACGGTCCCAGGCTCTCTCCCGGACAGCGACGTATCGCGCAGTACCTGATCGAGAACATCACCGAGGCGGCGTTCCTTTCGATCACTGATCTCGCGGAGCGCGTCGGGGTGAGCCAGCCCTCGGTGACCCGTTTCGCGTCCGCGATGGGCTTCAGCGGTTACCCCGCGCTACGGGAGAAGCTCCAGTCGATCGCGCTGAGCACCCTCGCCGGCGCCCCGGGCGCGCCGGCGGAGGACCAAGGCAACGAGCTGCAGTCGGCGGTGGACGCCGAGATCGAGAACCTGGAGAACCTGCGGCGGGACTTCGGCGATCCGGACCAGGTCATCCGCATCGGCCGGGCGCTGTCGCTGTCGACACCGCTGACGGTCCTGGGGCTGCGCATCTCCTGTTCGCTGGCCGAGTACTTCGCGTACGCCGCCCGCCGCATCCATCCCGATGTGCGGCTGGTGACGCGGGGTGGCAGCGTCGCCTACGACGCCATCCTCCAGTCGCGCGAGGCCGGCGGCTCCTGGATGCTCGCGTTCGCGATGCCCCGGCACGCCCAGGAGACGCTGACGGCGGTGCGGGTGGCGCGCAGCGCGGGGCTGAAGGTGGCCCTGGTGACCGACCTCGCGCTCGGTCCGCTGAAGGACGAGGCGGACGCCGCCTTCGTCGTGGGGACCGGCTCACGTCTCGTCTTCGACTCCTACGCCGCGCCCGTCGTGATGTCCGCGGCGCTGCTCCAGGCCATGACCGACGCCGATCCGGAGCGGACGCAGGCCCGCCTGGAGGACTACGAGCAGATCGCCGAGGAGCACCAGTTCTTCCTGAAGGACTGAGTCCGCTTTTCCCTCCGGGACCGAGTCCGCGACGGCGTCGACTCTCCCCTCGTCGACCGACGCCGCGGCGGCGTCGGCGCCGTCCGCACCGCAACCTGCGCGTCATCCGGCCGAAGCACAACGCACCCTGAGCGCTCTCTCCGGCACCCCCCGTCACCATGGCATCACGGGATCATTCACACTATTTCGCGCATGAATTTTTTCATGTTCTTGCGTATCCGGCGGTATATATAAATACTTCTCGCGGATCGTGACCCGGAGGCCTCCGGGTCACTTCCAACGGTCACCCGGGGCCTCCCGCTCCTACCCGCATAGGGCCCTGGGTGTTCGGACGGGCCCCGCCTGCGCGAGCGCCCGAGGTGGCGGCCCCGGCCAATCCCCTAGACCGGGGCCGCCCCCGATACCCCCCACGACCCATACCGCCGACGTAACCCGGAAGCGATGAACATGGCGCTGACATACATACCGATCACCTCGGACTGGCCGTGCCAGGTGAAGGCCCCCGGCAGTTTCGACTGGGAGCGCTCGGCGGCCAGGTGGCTGCGCGAGCTCGTACCCGCCCGGTACGCGAGCTACCCCGCGCTGATCAAACACCCCGTCCTGCTCGCCCGCCACGCCCAGATCCAGGTCCAGCACGAGATACGGGTCGCCCGGACCGCGCTGCAGACCGCCCGGTCCGAGCTGCCCTCGCTCGGAATGCCGGAGTCGGTCATCGAGCACACCATCAAGATGTACGCGGCCGAAGTGCTCCAGCTCCAGCACATCGCCCGCAGTGTCAGGGCGGTGTCGCAGGCGCTCGTCGACAACAACCTCGCGCGCGCCTGACCCCTCGAGGGCGGCACGGGGCCGTGGTAATTTCACGGCGGAGGCGCTGCCGTGCCTGCCCCGGACGAGATGTGCGCCGTACCCGGTCCGCAAGACGACGCACCTCGGGAGACGTCGTGGACGCGGAGCAGCCGCCGGACGCTGTCATGGGTGAAGCACGGGCGCTGGACGTGCACTGGATCCACGGGTCGCCGTCGGCCAAGCACAACACGGATCCCGACATCCAGGTCCACGCCCACGACGAGCACACGGTCATCCTGCGGCAGAACATGGCGATCGACTACGAAGCGCCGTTCATGTTCCTGCTGTTCGGCGAGGAACGGGCCGTGCTCATCGACACCGGGGCCACCGCCTCGGCCGACTTCTTCCCGCTGCGCCGCGTGGTCGACGAGCTGATGGACGGCTGGCTCGCCGCCCATCCCCGGGACGGGTACGAACTGCTGGTGCTGCACACGCATCCGCACGGCGACCATGTCGCGGGCGACGGCCAGTTCGCCGGCCGCCCCGGCACGCAAGTGGTGGACGCGGCCCTCGACAGCGCCTCGGCGTTCTTCGGCTTCGGCGACGATCCCGAGGGCGTCGCCCGGGTCGACCTCGGTGGCCGCGTCCTGGAGTGCCTGGCCACTCCGGGCCATCATCAGGCGGCCGTGACGTTCCACGACCCCTGGACCGGATTCCTGTTCACCGGTGACACGGTCTATCGCGGCCGCCTGTACGTCGAGGACTGGGCGGCCTTCACCCGCACCGTCGACCGACTGATCGCCTTCTGTTCCCGGCGACGGGTCACCCATGTGCTCGGCTGTCACATCGAGATGACACGGCAACCCGGCCGGGACTATCCCGTGCGCACCACCTATCAGCCCGACGAGCCGCCGCTGGAGATGACGCCGGATCACCTGCGGGCGATCCGTGCGGCGATCGAGACGGTGGGCGAACGCCCCGGGCAGCACACGTTCGACGATTTCGTCATCTCGAAGGTGTGAGCCGCAGCGCCCCCACGACCCCGTTGGACGCGAATGGCCGAGCCGGGGCGCTGAGAACGGCGTTGCTGGGAACACGTACGGAAGAACACCCCGAGCAGCCCGAAAGCCCGAACGCTCGAAACAGCCCGACGAGAGCCCTGGACGGACTCATGGATTCCACGGCATGGACGGCCCTCCTCATCGTCGTCGCGGTCCTGGCGGTCGCCGCGCTGGGGGTGGCGCTCGCCCTCCTCGTCCGGCTCGTCCGCACCCGCCGCGATCTGCGCCGCGCCGGGCTTCCGTCGGGGCCGAAGTGGATCTTCTGGGGCGCCGTCCTGTATCTCGTGCTCCCCACCGATCTGCTCCCCGACCCCGTGTACCTGGACGACATCGGCGTCCTCCTGCTGGCCCTGCGCTCACTGCGCACCCGTACGGAGCTGACCGACGCTCCCGACCGCGGGAACCCCCGCACGCCCGTGGAACGTTGACCGGTCGACGGCCCGTCGGGCACGGACAGGCAGCGTGCCGCGTCCGTGCCCGAGGCCGTTGAACGACCACCACGGCGACGGGCGGGGGCACCATGAGCGAGCTGGTTCCCGGGGGCAACGTGCCCCTTCCGGACGGCACCCTGACCCTGCGGGTGCCGGGCCCCTTCGACGTGTCCGCGCTCATCACCGACGACAGCGGGAAAGTGCGCGGCGACGGCGACTTCGTGTTCTACAACCAGCCCACCGCGCCCGGGGCCCGGCTCTCCGGCGACGCCCTCACGCTCGACCCGCCCGCCCTGCGGACCGGAGCCAGCCGGGTCACCGTGGTCGTCAGCCCCGCCGATCCGTCGACCCGGCTGGGACTGCTGCCCGCGCCCACCGTGCACGTCACCGGCCCCGGCGGCGGAGTCGTCGCCCGGTTCACCCCGCCTCGCCCGCAGCAGGAGACGGTGCTGCTGCTCGCCGAGGTCTACCGGCGCGGCGCGGCATGGAAACTGCGCGCCCTGGGCCAGGGGTACGCGGACGGACTGGGGGGCCTGGCCCGGGACTTCGGGGTCGACGTGACGGAGGACGCCGCGACAACCACGGGGCAGCCCGCCGGCGGGAACGGCGAACATCCCGATCCGGACGGCTTCCTCGGCCTGGTGAACTCCGTGCGCGCCAGGGCCGGCTCTCCTGCCGTGTCCTTCCATCCGCGTCTGGCGGCCGCGGCGCACGCGCACGCCACCGGCATGGCGGCGCACGGACGCCTCGACTCCGAGAGCCCCGACGGCACCTCCGTCTACCAGCGCATCACCTCCGGCGGCTACACCTATCTGACGGTCGGCGAGCACCTCGTCTCCGGCCCGCGCACCCCCGGCGAGTTCGTGGAGTACTGCCTCTCCGCCGAGCGGTCGCGGCTCACGCTGCACGACCCGGCGTTCAGCCAGGCGGGTTGGGCGTACGTCGCCGACGGGCGGTCCGGTGACATGTACTGGACCGCGCTGTGGGCGCAGCCCTTCACTCCCGCGGGCCTGACGCGTGCGGCGAGCGAGGTCACCGCCCTCACCAACACCGAGCGGGCCGCGGCGGGGCTGGCACCACTGACCGGCGATCCCCTGCTGACCACTGCTGCGCAGGCGCACAGCGCCGACATGGTGGCCCGTGCCTTCTACTCCCACACTTCGCCCGACGGCCGCGAGCCCTGGGACCGGGCGGCCGCCGCGGGCAGCACGCGCCGCACCATCGGGGAGAACATCGCCTGCGGCCAGCGCTCCCCCGCGGAGGTCGTACGGGGCTGGATGAACAGCCCCGGCCATCGCGCCAACATCCTCAAACCCGACTTCACCCACATAGGCGTCGGCCTGGCGGGCGGCGGCAAGATGGGCACCTACTGGACGCAGCTCTTCGGCGGCTGACGACCACGGCGTGGCTCCCGCGTGTCGTCTCGGGGACTCCTGCGTGTCACCGCTTCGGCTCCTTCTCCCCCAACTCCCGCCTTTCACACGAAACAATGCAACCTGCTCGGCTGTCCGGCGCGTACAGATGGTGCCGTCGCCGGAAAACGCGGCGCGGTACATGCGGAGTCCTCCGCACCGGCAGAGAACCTTGGGAGAAGAATCAGATGGTCTCAGGAACGGTGGGCACAGGCACGGCGCTCGGCGCGGTGCTGTTGTCCCTCCTGGCAGCCCCCGCACAGGCCGCGACCACCGCGGCAACGGGCGGCGCCGACCGCGTCACGACGGCTGCCGCGGCGAAGTTGGCCGCCCCCGACGACGCGGGACTGCGCGAGGTGCTGCGCTCCGCGATGGCCCAGGGAGCCCCTGGAGCGATGGCGAGGATCGACGACAACGGCACGGTCCACCGGCTGGCCGAGGGCGTTGCCGACCGGGCCACCGGACGGGCGCTGAGCAACAGCGACCGGTTCCGCGTCGGCAGTGTCAGCAAGAGCTTCTCCGCCGTGGTGCTGCTGCAGCTGGTCGACGAGGGCAAGTTGAACCTGGACACCTCGGTCAACACGTATCTGCCCGGGCTGCTGCCCGACGACCGGATCACCGTGCGCCATGTGATGAGCCACCGCAGTGGCCTGTACGACTACACCGACGAGATGTTCGCGAAGACGGTCCCGGGCTTCGAGTCCGTCCGCAACAAGGTCTTCACCTACCAGGAGTTGGTGAACCTCTCGCTCAAGAAGCCGCTCAACAACGCGCCGGGAGCCGCCTATTCGTACTCCAACACCAACTTCGTCGTCGCGGGCATGCTGATCGAGAAGCTCACCGGCCACTCCGTGCGCACGGAGTACCAGAACCGCATCTTCAAGCCGCTGAACCTGACCGACACTTTCTACGTGCACCCCAAGACGGCGATTCCGGGCCGCCACGCGGGCGGCTACCTCACCCCGGACGAGGCCGGCGCGCCGCTGGTGGACTCCACCGAGCAGACCGTCTCCTGGGCCCAGAGCGCGGGCGCGATCATCTCCACCACGCACGACCTGGACACCTTCTTCTCCTCGCTGATGCGCGGCAAGCTCATGTCCGCCGCCCAACTCACGCAGATGCAGCAGTGGGTGACGGTCAACAGCACCCAGGGCTACGGCCTCGGGCTGCGCCGGCGTGACCTGTCGTGCGGTGTCTCCGTGTACGGGCACACGGGCACCGTGCAGGGCTTCTACACGTACTCCTTCACGTCGAAGGACGGCAAGCGCAGCATCACCGCGCTCGCCAACACCTCCAACAACGGGAACGTGCTCACCACCATGGCCCGCACGCTGGACTCGGCGTTCTGCGGCAAGCCGACCAAGGCCGCCGCGCGCGTGGCTGCCCCCGTGGAGCGGCACGAGGACATCGCACCGGACATCGCCCTGAACTGACCGGCCCCGGTGCGGCCGCAGGCACTGTGCCCCGCGGCCGCACCGGTGTCAGTGCGCCACGGTGACCACGATCTTGCCGAACTGGCTGTTGGACTCCATGTGTTGATGGACCTGAACGATCTCCTCCAGCGGGAACAGGCGGTCCACCACGGGGCGGAGGGCGCCGGTGCGCAGACCCGAGGCGACGAACGCCTCGGCGCGGCGCATCCGTTGCGGATCCCTGGTGATCTCCAGCACTGTGAACGTCCGCATGTTCAGGGCGGGCATGCCCAGGTCGAACCCCGGATAGGGCGTCGGCTGCCCGCTCTGCGCGCCCCACAGGAACAGCGTCCCGCCGGGGGCCACACCTTGGGCCAGTGTCACCACACCCGGCCCGGCAACGGCGTCGAAGACGAACTCGGCGCCCCTTCCAGCGGTCAGCTCCAGCACGCGCGCCGTGACGTCCTCCTCCTCGGAGACGATCACTTCGGCCGCGCCCGCGTCGAGCAGCCTCTGCCGCTTCGCGCGGGTGCGGGTGACCGCGATCGGCGTGGCGCCCACACGGTTGGCCGTACTGATCGCGGCCAGCCCGACGCTGCTGGAGGCCGCGGTCAGCACCGCGACGTCGCCCGCCCGTATCCCGCCCACCTCCGCCATCGCGCCGTAGGCCGTGAGGTAGGGCATCCACACCGCGGCGCCGGTCACCGCGTCGACTCCGTCGGGACGGTGCAGGAGAGCGGCCGCGGGCACGATCGTCCGCTCGGCGTAGACGCCGTAGTCGTTCTGCGAGAAGAAGCCGGGCACGACACTGACCGCCTGCCCCACCCGGAATCCGGACACGTCCGGGCCGACCGCCTCGATCACACCGGCGGCCTCGGTGCCGAGCCTGGCGGGCAGCTGCTTGACCGGCTCGATGTACTGATCGCTGCGGAACAGCACCTCGGCCCGGTTGATCCCGATCGCCTCCACCCGGATCCGCACCTCGCCGGTCCCCGGCTCCCCAGGCTCCACGTCATCCAGCCGCAGCACTTCGGGCCCACCGATCTCATGGAACCGCACCGTCGTCGCCATGCCCCGCCCCCTTGCTCGCTTCCTGTGAACCCGATCCACTGTGGAGCATAAGTACGACCAGCGTCAAACTTCGATGGAAATCGAACTATGGGGCCTGTGCCCGCCGGCGACGAGCAACTCCTCGTCCCAGGGAGACTGTCCTCGGCAGCAAAACCGTCGCCGCCCGACCGAGTACGGAGTGAGGAATCGCGTTCCATGACCCTCGACGACCTTCTGGAGCGGGCGACTGCGCTCGTACGTCCTGGCCACCGCGCGATCCTCGGGATCACCGGCAGCCCCGGCGCGGGCAAGACGACGCTCGCCGAACACCTGGTCCGGGAGCTGAACGGCGACGGACCGCCCTGGGTGGCGCACGTCCCCATGGACGGTTTCCATCTCGCCGACGTGGAGCTGGAGCGGCTGGGCCGGCGCGACCGCAAGGGCGCGCCGGACACGTTCGACGCGGCCGGGTACGCGGCGCTGCTGCGGCGCCTGCGCGACGAGGAGGACTACGGCGGCGTCGTGTACGCGCCGGGATTCGAGCGGGTCCTGGAGCAGCCGATCGCGGGCGCGATCCCGGTGCCGCGCGCCGCCCGGCTCGTCATCACCGAGGGCAACTACCTGTTGCTGCGGGAGGACGTGTGGGCGCGGGTCCGGGCGCAGCTGGACGAGGTGTGGTTCTGCGACCTGTCAGAGGAGGAGCGGATCCGCCGACTCGTCGCCCGCCACGAGGAGTTCGGCAAGGACCACGACACGGCGGTGGCCTGGGCACTGGGCACGGACCAGCGGAACGCGGACCTGGTCAGCGCGACCCGCGCACGGGCGGACCTGGTCGTGGCGACCGCCGGCCTCGCCCTGCCGGCCGAGAGTTAGCCTCGCGCGCGGAGTTCGATGTCAGTGGGGCCTGGGAGGCCCAGGCCCACCAGGACAGTCTCGACCGTCGGGGCGTCGACTGGGGCCTGTCCATCCCCGAAGCCTCGATCACCTGCTCGCCGGGCGCGTCCGACTCGGACGCCGAGTGCGCGGGCAACGCCTACCACGCCGCTCTGCAGCCTGGACCGGATGAATCCGGACCGCCGGTACGACGTTCAAGAGCTCATCGACAAGCTGGAGTACGAGCACGGCGAGTGGGAGTACGCCACGAAGAACATCGACTGGTACTCCCAGGACACGCTCTTCCTCTCGCTCACCTGACGCCGCGTCTCACCCGCGCAGCGTCAGCTCCGGGTCCCCGTGTGCGTCGCCCGCCGTGTCCCCGATCAGGGCGGTGAAGGCCTCTGTCCGCACGGTCAGGCCCGCAGCGTCGCGCTCGAAGGTGGGCGCGAACGGGCCACTGAAGGAGCCGCCGTAGCGCACGGCGAAAACGCTCAGGCTCTCCGGGGCATCCGGGACCGGGCCCGCTTCGAGGGCCGTCGAGGTGACGAGATGGCGCCAGCCCTCGTCGGGGTTGCCGTAGCCGCGCGGGTCGGCCGCGAGGGCGAAGGCCGCCTGCTCCTGGGTGGCCTCGGAGCGGGCGTCGAAGTGGTCGGCGCCCTGCTCCTGAGGGTGCGTCAGCCGCAGGGTGCCGGCGGAGGTCACCTCGGCGTCGGCGGTACGGCGCACCCGGTCTCCGTCGTCGGTGGCGTACGGCATTCCGGCGAGCAGGTACGGCGTGCCATCGAGCCGTTCCAGGGCAACCGTCACCCACAGGGTCGTGCCGTCGGTGACGTACAGGGACTGGCTGTGCCGCAGGACATGGTCGCGGCCGACGACCGGCTTGGTGACCAGCTTGGCCGCGAAAGTCCCGGTGCGGACGTCGCGCACCCGCACCTCGCCCATGGGGCGGCACAGCAGGAAGCCGTCCGTGACCGGGCCGAAGCCGTGCTGGCGGTTGACCGCCGCGGGCAGGAAGTACGTGCCGCCGGCCTCGATCAGGGACGGGGTCATACGGTCGTCGAAGGCCACCGAGACGGTGCCCGCGCGGAGTTGGTGGCGCCCGGACCTGGTCGACGGCGTGCGGTGCCAGGGTGTGCTGTCCTGGATCTGCCAGACCAGCATCCAGGCGAAGTGGCCGTCGACCCCGCCGTCCGTCTTGACCGCGTGCCGGCCCCAGCGGGTGTCGCCCCGGTAGCGGCCCAGATCGGAGCCGATGCGGGCGCCGAAGTAGCGCAGGCCGAGGACCGACTCGAAGCCGGAGTGCTGCTCGCTGTAGCGGGGTCCGCCGTTGTCGAAGCCGCCGTTGGTGAGGCGGGCGTCGATGTAGCGGGCCAGCGCGTCGCCGTCCTCGGCGAAGACGTCCTCGCCGCTGACCCGGTGGGCCTGGGCGAGGAAGGAGAGGGAGATCGGTCCGTAGTTGTTGTCGTAGGCGCCGCCGTGCTCGGGGGGCAGCAGGGCTCCGCGGTCGCGGACGCAGTGCGCGCGGATCTCGTCGGTGTACAGCTCCAGCGCCCGCGCACGGACGGACTTCCCCTGGGGGTCCGGCAGATGACGCGCCAGCATCAGCCCGCCCACCACACACCCGATCGCCTGGTTGCCGGCCTCCTGCGGGTTGAAGAAGGTCGCCTCGGTCAGCCAGCGCCAGTAGCCATGCCCCAACTCCACGATCTCGTAGCGCAGTTCGTCGTGGATGAGGTTGTCGGACGCCTCCAGGACGTTGACGAGCTGGAGGAGCGCCCACACGGTGCTCGGCCAGTCGCCGATCGGGTGTGCGCCCGACTCCAGGACGTAACGAGCGTACGGAAGACCGGAGTTGCGCACCTTCAGGTTCGGGTAGCCGGGGTTGTCCTCGGTGTAGACCCGCTCGCGGAGGTGGAAGCGCAGGCTGCGCAGGATGGCCTCGGGCAGGCGCGGGTCCGGGGTGCGCCGGTGGGCGAGGCCCAGCAGGGACGTGATGCCGAGCGAGGTGTCGCCGATGTCGTCGACGCAGTCGGGGTGTTCGAGGTTGCCCTCGGGCGTGATGCGGGTCAGGGCTTGCTCGACCACGTCGGCGAGGACGGCGTCGTAGGCCTCGGGGCTGTCCGGCAGGTCATGCAGGGGGCCGCGCTGGTGAGGGAGGTGCACGGGAGGGGGCGTGGGGTGCACGGGGGTCAGCCCTTCATGCCGGAGGTGGCCATGGCGTGGGTCGTCGGGGTCACAGGACAGGTGCGGGCCGGCGGGCGCGCAGTGCGAGGGTCAGTGTCTGCGGTCCGTGCCCACCGAGGTAGACGCGGTTCCCGGTCGTCGCGTCGGTGCCGCCGACCACGGTGTAGTCCTGCCCCGGGTCGTAGCGCAGTACGTCGCTCCGGTCCGGCCCGGCGAGGGGTTCGCCTGCCTCGACGGTGGCCTCGACCCGGATCTCGTCGTCGCCGACGCGGTAGGTCATCGGGCCGGTCGTGAGGCACCAGCGTCCGTCGTCGAGCGGTTCGGCGCCCTCGGTAACGCCCCCGGGCCGGAAGGTCAGTTCGAGGGCCCAGGGCACCTGTGGTCCGCTGATGTCGATCCGCAGGTCGGCGCCGTCCTCCCGCAGGCCGACCTCGACCCGGGTCGTTTGGGAGACCTCGTCCTGAGGGCGGTCGGGGAAAGCCATCGCCGCGGAGAAGCGGCCCTCGTCCACCAGGCGGTAGGCGCCGTCGTCACGCCTCCGGTCCTTCGGGAGCGGCTGGTAGTAGGCGGTTGTGAGGGTTTGGGTGAGCCGGTACCGGTTGTCGGCGAGCTGTTCCATGTCGGCGGCACGGAACGGGCCCAGGTCGAAGAACACCCGCGAGAGGCGGACCGCGTCGAGGACGGCGGCACCGGCGAACAGGCGCAGGAAGGTGGGGTTGCATGCGAGGCCCGAGCGGATACGCCGGTGCTCGGGCACGTCGGAGCCGCCGTACACCACGGTGTGCGCGGTGGCCGAGGCGTGTGCGGCGAGGCGTGCGGTGGGGAGGTACCGGTCGCGCGGGAGCTTCTCCGCGTCCGGGGCCGGCAGGGTACGGCACAGATCCGGGGTGAGGAGGGTCTGGGCGAGCAGGTCGGGGTCGTCGATGCCGTCGGCGAGCGCCAGGCGGGCCGCGTGGGCGAAGTCCCCCCGGCCGGTGCGGATCGCGAGCAGCCGGTAGTGCGGCAGGTAGGGCCACAGCGCGAACGAAAGCTTCTGGTCCTGGCGGCGCGAGTGGACGGTCTCCACCGTGCCGTCCGGCCTGATCAGGTCCAGGGTCGTGGCGAGGTTGCGTTCGACGGCGTCCAGCAGGTCGGTACGCCCGAGCACCTCGGCCAGCAACAGCAGCGCCGGGTTGGTCACGATGGACGCGTAGACGGCGCTGCGTTCCGAGTACAGGCCCTCCGCGTCGATGTCGACGCCCTCGGCGAGCCACTCCTCGACGCGGTCGAGCAGCCGGTCGTCGGGGAACGACCGGTGCAGCCGGGCCAGCGCCGCGGACAGCTCCCAGCGGTGGTTCGGGGTGTGCACCCCGCCGGTCAGGAGACTGCCGGTTGCGGCGCCGGCGATCTGGGCGAGCGCGGCGGTGACATCGCGCAGTTCCGGCCCCGCGCCGGCGGCGAGGACGTGCGCGTCGCACACGTCGTTGACGGTGAACGCGGAGTCCGGCGGTGACTGCACGTTGTCGCCGCCGGCGAAGAGGCCGGTGGTGGTCTGCGCGGCTCGCAGGGCTCGGAGGTGGGTCATCGCGGCGGCGACGGCCTGTCCGCTGCCGTGCAGTGCCGAGTCCGGGGAACGGTAGGCCGCGACCAGGGTCTTCACCCGGCGGGCCAGAGCTCGGTGGGGCACACCTGCGGGTTTCCCGTCGGGGTCGGCCGCCAGCGGGGCGGCCGACCGGTCGGCGGCACCGGCCACCGCGCGGACGAACTCGTGGTCGAGCGGGGTGGGCATGGTCAGTCCTTCAGGCCGGCGTTGATGTCGGCGCCCATGACGTAGCGCTGGAAGACCAGGAAGATCACGATCAGCGGGATCATGGAGATGACCGAGGCCCCGAGCAGTACCGACCAGTTGATGTTCTGCGCGCCGACGATGCTCTGGATGCCGATCTGCACGGTGAACTTGTTGGGGTCGTTGAGCATGAGGAGCGGCCAGATGTAGTCGTTCCACCGCCACTGGAAGGACAGGATGGCGAGGGTCAGCATGATGGGCCGGGAGAGCGGCACCATGATCCGCAGGAAGATCGACAGTTCGCGGGCGCCGTCGATGCGTGCGGCTTCCACTAGTTCGTCGGGAACCGTCAGGAAGAACTGGCGGAACATGAAGCATCCGGTCGCGGTGAGCACGGCCGGGAGGATGATGCCGCTGAAGGAGTTGTAGAGGCCGAGGTTGCGGACCACCAGGAACTCCGGGGCGAGCATGACCTCGGACGGCAGCATCGTGGTGGCCAGGATGCAGATGAAGAACGCCTTGAGCCACTTGTTGTCGTACTTGGCCAGCGCGTACCCGGTGCAGCAGCTGACTCCCACCGTGAGGATCGTCGTGATCACGCACACGATGGCCGTGTTGATGAAGTACTGGGAGAAGTTGGCACTGCGCCACGCCGTGAGGTAGCCCGACAGGGTGGGGTTGTGCGGAACCAGCGTCAGCGGATAGGAGAACAGGTCGCTGGCCGGCTTGAGGGAGCTGAGGATGAACCACAGCACCGGCAGCCCGTACAGACACGCCAGGATCCACAGCAGTGTCGTCGCGGACACCGCACGGCGGAGCCCACCGTTGCCCGCTCTGCGGGGCCGCTTCTTGGAGACGGCCCGTCCGGGACCGGTGTCGGCCGTGCGCGGGATGTCTGTGGTTGTCATCGGTTCTCCACCCGCCGGTTGACGATCAGCTGGATGATCGCGACGGCCATCAGGATGAGCATGAGCACGAATGACGCGGCGCTCGCGTAGCCGATCTGGCCCCGTTTGAAGCCGGTCTCATAGATGTACTGGACAAGCAGGTTGTTCGACGTGCCGGGTCCGCCGTTGTTGAGGGCGACGAACACCGGGTATTCCTTCATCGCGTTGATCGTGTTGAGCAGGATGACGATGAACGAGGTGGGCGCGATGCTCGGCAGCGTGATGCTGATGAACTGGCGCCATGGGCCTGCGCCGTCGAGCGAGGCCGCCTCGTAGTACGACACCGGTACGTTCTTGATCGCCGCGATGAACAGCAGCATCGAGAAACCCGTCCAGGCCCAGGACGCCGCCATCACCACCACGATCAACGACAGGTCCGCGTTCGACTGCCACGGAACGGCACTTCCGCCGAGCTTCTCGATGACGTAGTTGACCAGTCCGAAGTTCTCACCGAACAGCCACCGCCACAGGACACCCACGACGATGGGCGACAGCAGCCATGGGATGAAGAAGATGACGCGGGCGACCGACGCGCCCTTGGCGTGCTTGCTCACCACCAGGTTGGCGGCGAGCAGCGAGAGCGCGAAGTTCAGCGGAACGAAGAGGACGGCGTACAGCAGCGTCCGGGACAGCGCGTCGTAGAAGGTGGAGTCCCCGAACAGGTTGTGGTAGTTGTCCAGTCCGATGAACTGGAACGCCCCCACACCCGTGTAGTTCGTGAACGAGTAGCCGAGCCCGATCACCGCAGGCCAGACGAAGAACAGCGCGAAGAGCACGACATTGGCCGCGATGAGGACGAGCGGCGCGACGATGTACTTGTTGCGTCTCCTGCGCGGGCTCACGGACACGTCCGAGGCGCGTTTTGTCATCTTCCTGACTCCGTGCTGGTGGAATGGATTCCTGTGGGCTCACGCCATGAGCCCGGCATCACGTGGGCGCCCAGGGCCGGGGCGGCGGTCTCGAACCCGCCGCCCCGGCCCTGTGGCCTACGATCCGCCGCCGACCTGCTGGTTGTAGCCGGCCACGATGTTCTCCAGGGCCTTGTCGGCCGACTGCTGGCCGTTGATCGCCTTGCCGAGCTCCGTCTTGGTCGGGTCCTCGGTGAGGCTCTTGCCCTTCAGCACCCAGTTCGTCTGCGCGCCGTTGAAGTAGCCGGAGATCGGGGCGTAGAGCGGGATCGACTCGTTGTACAGCTTGAACGCCGCCTGCGCCGCCTCGGACTTGAAGGGGTACTTCGGGTTCAGACCGCTCTCGACCGGCAGGAACCCGGACGCCTCACACAGCGCCCGGTAGTGGGCCGGCTCGTACAGCCAGGACAGGAACTTCGTCGCGGCGGTGGCCGCGGCGCCGTTGTTGTTGAAGCCGACCGTCATGCCGCCGCTGTTGACGTCGCTGGCCTGCACCGGCTCGGCGGGCGTCGGGACGCTCGCCCAGTCGAACTTCTTGATGCTCTCCGCGAAGGCGGGAACCTGCCATACGCCGGACCAGTAGGCGACCACGTCACCGCTCTGGAACATGGCCGACGGGTCGGCGCCGCTGGTCCACACCGACTTCGGCATGGTCTTGTCGTCGTTCAGTCCGACGAAGTACTTGACGGCCTTCTTGGTCGCCGCGTCCACCGAGAACTTGCCGGAGGAGTCCGCGTGGACGTACTTCCCGCCCATCTCGTACACCATGGCGCGGAGCCGGGACGGCGACTGGTCGAACGTCAGGGAGTACTTGGCGCCGGTCTTCTCCCGGACCTTGTTCGCCGCCTTGATGAAGTCGGTCCAGGTCCAGGTCTTCTGGGGCGAGGCCGGGACCGCGACGCCTGCCTTCTTGAACAGCGTCTTGTTGATGAACAGGCCGGACGCGGTGACGTCCGAGGGGATGGACAGCACCTTCCCGGACGAGTCCTTGGCGAGGAAGTTGGCGTTGATGTTGTTGCTCTTGTTGTTGGCGATGGAGCTGAGGTCGAGCAGCTTGTTCGACCAGATCGGGTCCAGCGCCGGCACGGCCGCCACGTCGGGCAGAGAGTTCGCCTGCGCGGCGTTGTGCAGCTTCGTCGGGTAGCCGTCGTAGGGGATGTTGACGAGCTTGACGTTGACGCCGGTTTCCTTCTTGTACTGCGCAACCATCTTCTTCCAGCCCGCGTCCTGCCCCGGAACCGTGGAGATCCAGAACGTCAGCGACTTGGACGTACCGCCCGAGTCCGACCCCCCACCGCAGGCGGAGAGCAGCAGGGCTCCTGCCGTGGCCACGGCAGCGAGAGGAACCAGGCGGCGCAGACCGCCGCGGCCGAGTCGGCGAGAGCGCCGCACACCCACACTGGTCATCTTCAATCCCTTTTCGTCGTAGCGGAAGAAGCACGGCGCCAGCCGAGGCGGCACGGGTGCATTTTGCGGGAAATTTCGCTTTCCGGGGGCACGGCCTCGCCCGGCCGCGTCGCTCCTTGACGGGTGGGATCCCCGGCCATGAGGGCCGTCGTCGCACGAACACGCCCTCGTGCGGCTGCCGTACTTCGCGTACGGGCGGGAGGCTCACTCCGAGTCGGCGTCCCGGCCGACTTAGAAAGCGCTTGTCCGGACATTGGCAGACCGAGTCGGAAGCCGTCAATCCTTCGCCCGCGCTGCCTCGGTCACGGTTTGGACTCCCCGGGCGACCGCGAGCCGGGCGGCACCCACGACCGTACCCAGGTCCCCCACCGTGCTGCTGACCACTTCGGTGGGCCAGCTCAGCCGTGCCAGCTCGGCCCGCACACCGGGCAGGAGCTGCGGGTCCGCGCCGGTGCTGCCGCCCAGCACGATCATTCCCGGGTCCAGTACGGCGGTCACGGCGGCGGCGAGGCGGCCCACGTCCGTGGCATGGCGGCCGACGACGGCGCGGGCCGCGGCCCGGCCCTCCCCGGCGAGCGCGAAGAGACGCTCGGCGGTGCGGGGGCACGGCCCGTCGGCGTCCGGCCAGGCCTCGGCGGCCCGGCGCAGCAGCGAGCGGGCGCCGATGTACTCCTCCAGGGCCTCGTGGCGCGGCTCACGGCCGTCGTCCCACGGGTAGGGCAGCCGGGCCAGCTCTCCCGCGGCGCCGTTGGCTCCGCGCAGCACCCGGCCACCGACCACGATGCCGAGGCCGATGCCCACGCCGATGCGCAGATAGCCGAAGGTGTCCTGGCCGCGGGCGGCGCCCTCGTGCAGTTCCGCGAGCGCGGCGCAGTTGACGTTGTTCTCCAGCTGGACGGGAACGCCCGGCGGCAGCGCGACGGCCATGGCGTCGAAGACGGGGCCCGCCTTGGCCGTCGCCGGGCGCACGGCGGTGCCCTCCCGCTGCGCCGTGACGTCACCGACGGCCACCACGATGGTGCGCAGCGGAACGTCGGCGGACAGCGCGTCGAGGGCGTGGCGCACCACGTCGGCGGCCTCCTCCCGGGGACCGTCGGCCTGAGCGAGCAGGGTGCCGTCCAGGGCGCAGGCACGCACCCGGGTGAGAGCGGGGCCCAGGTCGACGGCGAGGACCGCGCCGGCGGCCGGTCCCAGGCGGTACACCGCGGCGGTGCGGCCCGTGCCGCTGGAAGCGGTGCCGGAGTGGGCGGCGAGCCCGGCGCTCTCCAGCTCCGCGACGGCCGAGGACACCGTCGGTTTGGACAGGCCCGCCAGGCTCGCGAGCTGCGGCCGGGTCGCCCTGCCCGCCCCCGCCAGCACGGCGAACACCGCGCTCGCGCTCTCGGTCAGGCGGGGCGCGTTCGCCACGTCGTGTTCCACAGTTCTCCCGCACAGGTCGACGGCCGCGCTCCCGGCCGGGTCGGCTCCGCGGGATGCGGCATGGGATGCCCTGGCGTCGCGGTTCCCGGCCCCGCGGCGGCCCGGTGGGACCGCTCGGTGGTCGAGTGCGCGATGCCTCTTGACACGCACCTTACTTCGTTAGTTAACTTCCTAACGAATGTCACGGTACTCGCCTGCCGTGCTCCGCCAGAAGCCCGTCCCGGGGCTTCCCTAGTTCTTCAACTCCCCTGTCTTCAGGCACGGTTCGCCCGCCGTCGCAGCACCATGCAACGACGTAAAGAGGATCCGTGCAGGACACCCCTTTCTCGCACCCGCTTGTCGTGGGTATCGACGTGGGCGGCACCAAGACGCAATTGCGCGCCTTCGCGGGCGACACCCGCGTCGCCGATCATGTCCGCCCCAGCAGCGGCTGGCGGCCGCACGACCCCGTGGCCGCCGCCGGCTGGCTGGCGGCGCTGGTCGCCGAGGCACTGCCGGCGGGCGCACGCCCGTCCGCCGTCGCCGTGGGCGGCCACGCCTGCGAGACCCCTCGCCAGTGCACCCAGATCCGCACCGCCCTGCACCTGCACTTCGACGCGCCCGCACTCGTCGTGGGGGACGCCGAACTGCTGGTGCCCGCCGCCGGGTTGCAGACGGGCGTCGGCCTGGTCGCCGGCACCGGTTCCGTCGCTGTCGGCCGCCTCCGCGACGGCAGTCCCGTCCAGGTCGGCGGCTGGGGCGCGATGCTCGGCGACGAGGGCGGTTCTGCCGGTCTCGTCCGCGAGGCGGTCCGGGCCGTCTGGGCGGCGCACGACCGCGGGGAGGAACCCGACGCGCTCGCCAAGGGCCTTCTCACCGCGTTCGACGTCGACGAAGTACCGGCGCTCGGCGCGGCGCTGGAGCGGGCCACGGACGTCTCCGCGCAGTGGGGCCGGCACGCGCCGGCCGTGTTCGCCGCCGCCGAGGCGGGCTCGCCGCTCGCACGCACGGTGATCAACGACGGCGGCCGCTCACTGGCCGCGCTCGTCGCACGGCTCGCCGCCCGTGGGGTGGCGGTCGACGACGTCGTGATCGCGGGCAGCACCGTCCTCGCCCAATCCGCCCTGTACGACGCCTTCGTGACGTCCCTGGCCGCGAGCGTGCCCGGGGCCCGGCCGCGTCCCCTCGACGGGGCGCCGGTCGACGGAGCGGTGGCGATGGCCCGTTCACTCGTATGACATGCGGGCGACGCCGGAGCCTCCCCGGTCCGACACGACTCGCCCGTAGATCTTCGCTCGTACGGCTTTGGAAAGCGCATTCGACGCATGCGTCACGTGCCGCACCGTGAGCCGCAATCGATCGCACCACCTCCCCCGGCCGCAGGGCCGACGAACTCAAGAGAGGCAGACGCATGCCGTCTTCAGCCGGGCACCACTCCCCCGCGTCGGTCCGTGAACGAGCCGTGAACCGAAGGGGGTTCCTCAGGACGTCTCTGGGCGCCTCGGCCGGTGTGCTGGCCGCGCCCACCTTCGTGACGTGGCTGGCCGCCGCGGACGCGAAGGCCGCCACCGCCCCGGCCGCGTTCGTCGACGACTACAAGACGAACGTCATGGCCAACCAGACGCCCGAGACCAACGCGGTGGTCCGCATTCTCGGCGGCATGAGCAAGGTGTGGAAGACCGGGGCCGACTGGAACACGGGCACCCCGCTGATGCCCGAGGTGCTGCGCGCCAACATGCGCTACTGCGCCCGGATCACCGCCGCCCGCACCGAGGCACAGGCACGCGAGGCGTTCATCTACGACCGCCAGCACCAGAGTTACGCGGTCATCGCAGGCCTCGGCCCGCTCGCCGACCTCTACAGGACGGGCGCCAAGGCGGTCACGTCGATCACCAGCGCCCCCGACGGCACGCCCGCCGCCAAGATCGACGACGCGGTGCCGGCCGGCGCTCCGGCCGGGTCCGCCCTCGGCGCGGGCGCCCACGACTCGGCGCTCGGCAAGGTGGCCGAGCTGGTCGACACGGTGCGCGGCAACTTCGCCTCCGGCAACCCGGCCAAGTACACCTACCGCTACCCGCGCCCGTGGCGCATGAACGAGGACAGCGAGGTCGTCGACACCGGCACGACCGACGCGCTCGGCTTCCCCGTCTACGACTCCGAGGTGGTCGTCGCCCCGCAGTTGCTGCGCCAGCGCTCCACATCGCCGGTCGACGACGGCGGCTACCCCAGCGGTCACACCAACGCCTTCCACCTGGCCGGGCTGGCGCTCGCGTACGCGGTGCCCGAGCGGTTCCAGGAGCTGGTGGCGCGCGCCTACGAGCTCAGCCACACCCGGATCGTCGCGGGCATGCACTCCACCGTCGACGTCCTCAGCGGCCGCATCATGGCCACCGCCCTGACCGCCGCCACGCTCGCCGACCCCGCGAACGCGGACCTCAAGGCCGCGGCCCGCGCCCAGGCCCTCACCTATTTCAAGGAGCAGACCGGCACCACGGCCGACACGCTGTACGCCTACGCGCACTCCGCCGGCGTCGACACGGACCCGTACGCCGACCGGGCCGCCAACGCCCGCGCGCTCGAGCCCCGGCTGACGTACGTCCTGACCCGGCACGGCCGCAGCGAGGACCTGACCGTGCCCAGGGGCGCCGAGGTCCTGCTGGAGACTCGGCTCCCCTACCTCGACGCGGCCCAGCGCCGCGAGGTGCTCCGCACGACCGCCCTGCCGTCCGGGTACGTGCTGCTCGACGGCCCGGAGCAGTGGGGGCGGCTCAATCTGTTCGCCGCCGCCGACGGGTACGGCGCCTTCGACTCCGACGTGTACGTGACCATGAACGCCGCCGACGGAGGCTTCGGCGCGGCCGACTCCTGGCGCAACGACATCTCCGGCTGCGGCGGTCTGGTCAAGCGCGGCAGCGGTGCGCTGACCCTGACGGGAGCCAACCGCCACACGGGCGGCACGGTCGTGGAGGAGGGGTCGTTGACCGCCGGTTCCGCGCAGGCGCTGGGCCACGGCGACGTCCGCGTGCAGGGCGGCCTGCTGCGGGCGACTGCGGCGGTGCGGGTGCGCGGCGCCTACACGCAGGCGTCCGGCGCGACTCTTGAGGTGACACTCGGCGCGGGCTGCGCGGCCCCGCTGACGGTGGACCAGCGGGTGCTGCTGAGCCGCGCCAGCGTGCTCTCGCTGCGGCTGGACACCGAGCGTCCGCCGGCCGCGGGCAGCGTGGTCCCGGTGATCCGGACGCGTTCGCTGCGCGGGCAGTTCGGAAGCGTCGTGGTGCAGGCCGAGGGCTATCGGGCGGTGCCCGTGTACACGGCCGGGGGGCTTGCCGTACGACTGCTGAAGCGGTGACCTCGCCGGTCGCCATCGCCTGAGTGCTGAGCGGCGGTCGCGCGTCGGGTCTTGCGCGCGGCCGCCGCACCGCCGATTCAACGGCCGCCGCGTGGCGATGTCACACTTCGGCCGCTCGGTCCCTCTTGGATGCGGACACTCTTATGCACTGAGTGCCGACCCTTACAGGAGGCCGTCATGAACGAGATCGAGCTGTCGGGCGGGACCATCGAGTACACGGACACCGGCGGCGACGGCCCTGTCCTCGTGCTCCTGCACGGCTTCATGATGGACGCCTCCCTGTGGGACGAGACGATCGCCGGGCTGTCCGCCGACCACCGCTGCGTGGCGCCGACGCTGCCCCTGGGCGCGCACCGTCTCGGGATGCGGGCCGACGCCGACCTGTCGCTGCCCGGGGTGGCCCGCCTGGTCGCGGAGTTCCTGGAACGGCTCGATCTGCGCGACGTCACGCTCGTCGGCAACGACACGGGCGGAGCGCTGGTCCAGCTGCTCATGGCCGAGGGAGCGGCACGGGTGGGGTCGGTCGTACTCGTCTCCTGCGACGCCTTCGACAACTTCCCGCCGGGACTGACCGGCAGGACGCTCGTGCTCACCGGCAGGCTCTCGCCGCGGATGTTCGGGCTGTTCATGCAGCAGATGCGGCTACGACCGCTGCGGCGGCTCCCGATCGCGTTCGGATGGCTGACCAAGCGGGGCGACGCCGCCACCGCCCGCTGGATCCGGCCGGTCCTGCGGCGGCAGGACATCCGCCGCGACACCGTGCGCGTCCTGCGAGCGGCGGCCGCGGACACCGGCCTGCTGCTCACCGCTGCCGAACGCCTGCCCGATTTCGACCGGCCCGCCCTCGTCGTCTGGGCCACCGGTGACAGGGTGATGCCGCCCGAGCACGGCCGGCGTCTGGCCGCGCTCCTTCCGCAGGCCCGGCTGGTCGAGGTGGCGGACACCCGCACCCTCGTGCCCCTGGACCAGCCCGCGGAACTCGCGCGTGCCGTGCGGGAGTTCACCCGCGCCCCGCACGTCACCTGAGGCCAATGTCCGAGAGCTGCGCTACGTTTCCCCCATGACGCAATTCGTACTGGTGGCAGGTGCATGGCTCGGAGCGTGGGCGTGGGACGAGGTGGTGCCCGAGCTGCGTGCGGCCGGGCACGGCGTCCACCCCCTGACGCTGTCGGGTGTCGCCGACAGACAGGACGAACCGGTCGGGACGCAGACCCATGTGCAGGACATCGTCGGCGAGGTCGAGCGCCTCGATCTGCACGACGTGGTCCTGGTCGGGCACAGCTACTCGGGCATTCCGGTCGGCCAGGCCGCCGCCCGCCTCGGCGACCGGCTGGCACATGTGGTGTACGTGGACGCCAATCTGCCGACCGACGGCGAGTCGTTCGTCTCCACCTGGTGGCAGGGCGCGGAGAGACTGCAGGCCGTGCTCGACGAGAACGACGGGTGCTGGCCGCCGCTGACCGCCGCCGAGTACGACGGGCAGGGCCTGTCCGACGAGCAGATCTCGCGGATCGCGGGCGGCTCGACCCCGCAGCCGGGCGCCACCCTGTCCGACCCGGCCGTGCTGAAGCGACCGCTCGACGAGCTCCCCACCACGTACATCAAGTGCCTGCTCGACGGCGACGAGCCGAACGACGACGCGGCCGAGCTGCTCAGGAGCAAGCAGTGGCAGCTCGTCGAGATGGACACCGGTCACTGGCCGATGTTCTCGCAGCCGCACGAGCTGGCCCGGATCCTCCTGCGGTCCGCCACGCACTGACCGCACGCGCCACGGGGCCCCCGAACGGATTGCCCCGCTACGGCGTCGTCCTGGCCTCCAGGTCGTGGCGGGTGTCGTCGCCGTACACCCCGGTCTCGTCGCCCCGGATGCCGTACCAGAGCTGGAAGCGGGCCACGGCGGCGGTGAGGGTGGCGTCGTAGGTGCCGCTGGTGGCGCCGCTGGTGTAGACGTCCGGGATGCGCAGCAGCCGCTGCTGGAGTTCGGTGACCTCGGGACCGTTGTCGCCCTCGCGCAGGGTGCCCGCGCCGTCGGGGTCGGCGGCCCCTGAGGGGGCGCGGACGCCGGGTGTCGCCGAAGGCGGGTTCGCGGTTCCCGCCCGCTCGTCCGTGTCGTCGCCGGGCAGCAGGAGCGCGGCGGCGAAGCCTGCCAGGGCCGCCACGAGCACGGCGACGCCGATCGCGGTCCGGCGCAGTACGGCCTCGCGCCCGCGATCCGAGTGGCGACCGCCCGCTTTCGGACTCCGGCTGCCCAAGGCTCCCGGTTCGGTCGCCACCGGTGGCAGTTCCTCGGTCTCGCTCTCCTCCACGGGCGGCAGAAACGTCGGGGCGGGGGCGGCTGCCATCACGACGGGCTCATCGGGCTCCCCCAGGGCCTCGCGGCGGTCGTTCTCACGTACCTGCCGCACCAGCTCTGCCAGCGCCTCCGTCCGGCGGCGGAGCTGGACTCGGGTGGGTTCGAGCGCCGGGCGCCGCGCAGGGCGCCCGGGTCCGGGCGGTATCGACACACCGCTCT
This sequence comes from Streptomyces sp. R21, assembly GCF_041051975.1. Taxonomy (GTDB): domain Bacteria; phylum Actinomycetota; class Actinomycetes; order Streptomycetales; family Streptomycetaceae; genus Streptomyces. Next base: position 726,808 of record NZ_CP163435.1, read on the forward strand.
CCTCTCATGTGTGCGGTTTCCCGCCATCCCCGTGGAGAGATACGCGGGCATCGGCCCGCCGGTTCAGCACGCACCTCACCTCATCAAGCGATCGATACGATCAATTAGGCAGGAATCATTGAGCGTTTGAGCGATCCCATGCTAGAAACCGCCGTCATGACGACTCGTTGGTCACGCCGTGGCTTCCTGGCCGCAAGCAGCACCGCGCTCGCGCTCGGGGTGCACACCACCGCCGACGCCTCCCCCCTCACCTCCACCGACACGACCGAGGCCGCGGACGCGTTCGCGACCCTGCGCGCCAAGTGGCGCACCCTCGTCCTCGGAGAGGGCTTCAGCCCCACCGCGGAGCCCTTCAAGAGCCGCCTCGCCGAACTGGGCACGACCGCGAGCACATTGCGGTCCACGATGGCCCCGGTGTCCGGGTCGCTGTGGCCGGACCTGGTCTACGCCGACCCCGAGCCGGACACCGACCAGGAGTCGTACGGCTACTCCGGGAACATGAACGCCAGCTACACCCGGCTCAGCACCCTGGCTCAGGCCTACTCCCAGCAGGGCACGGGCCTGACCGGCGACAGCACACTCCGGGACGACATCCTCACCGGCCTCGACCACCTCCACACCGAGGTCTACAACGAGAACCAGACGCGCTACGGCAACTGGTACAGCTGGCAGATCGGCGCGCCCCAGGCGCTGCTGGACGTGTGCGTACTCATGTACGACCAGCTGTCCGCCGCGCAGATCACGAGTTACCTGAACGCCGTGGACCACTTCGTGCCCGACTCGGCGGTCTCCAGCTACAGCGGCACGAGCACGGGCGCGAACCGCGTCGACCTGTGCCGGGTCCTCGCCCTGCGGGGCGTCGTCGGCGCGAACTCGGCGAAGATCGCGCTGGCCCGTGACGCTCTCTCCCCCGTCTTCCCGTACGTGACCGGCGGCGACGGTCTCTACACCGACGGCTCGTTCATCCAGCACACCACCGTCCCCTACACCGGCTCGTACGGCTCGGTGATGCTGGGCGGGCTCGGCCTGCTGTTCGCCCTGCTCGCCGGGTCCACCTGGGCGGTGACCGACGCAGGCCGGCAGATCGTGTTCGACGCGGTGGAGAACGCCTGGGCGCCGTTCCTCTACAACGGCCTCGTCATGGACGGCGTGTCGGGGCGGGCGGTCAGCCGGGGCCTGGCCACGTCCGACACCAAGCAGATCCAGCAGGACGACCATCTGCGCGGCCACCCGATCCTCGCGTCCATCGTGCTGCTCGGCCAGGGCGCGAGCAGCGCCGAGAACGCCCGCTGGCGCGGCCTCGTGAAGGGCTGGATACAGCGCGACTACTACAGCCCGCCCATGAGCGATCCCGCGCTGAGCCTGCCAAGTCTGTCCCGGCTCACGGGCGTTGTCGACGACACCGCGGTGTCCGCGATCGCCGAGCCGACCGGGCACCGGCTGTTCACCAACATGTCCCGGGCCACGCACCGCCGCCCCGGCTGGGCCGCCTCGATCAGCATGGCCGACCGCCGGATCACGTACTACGAGACCGGCAACGGCGAGAACCTGCACGGCTGGCACACCGGTTCCGGAATGCTCTACTGGTGGGGCGACACGTTCGGCAACGGGCAGTACAGCGACGCCTTCTGGCCGACGGTGGACCCGTACCGGCTGCCCGGCACCACCGCCTCGCGGCTGGCGCTCGCGGATGCCGCGGGCGGCGACTGGGGCGCCTCACTGCCGGACGTGAACTGGGTGGGCGGCACCACGGACGGGCAGCGGGCCGCGATCGGCCAGTATCTGAAGGGCCTGCAGAGCACGCTGCTGGCGAAGAAGTCATGGTTCTGCCTGGACGACTCGATCGTCTGCCTCGGCGCCGGGATCAAGTGCACGGACGGCACGGCCGTGGAGTCGACGGTGGAGAACCGCAACCTCGGCCCCACCGGCAACACCTCGTTCCAGGCCGACGGTGTCACCAAGCCGCTCAGCTACCCCTGGTCGGAGACGCTCACCGGCGCCGGCTGGGCCCACATCGGCGGCCACGGCGGCTATGTCTTCCCCGGCGGGGCCACCGTCAAGGCGTTGCGCGAGGCCCGCGACGGCAAGTGGAGCGACATCAACAGGGGCGGCACCACCGCCGTCCTCAACCGCAAGTACCTGACCCTGTACGTCGACCACGGCACCAACCCGACGGGCGCCTCGTACGCCTACCTCCTCATGCCGGGCGCCACCGCCGCGCAGACGCAGACCCGGGCCGCCGCGAACGGCTGGCTGACGGTCCTCGCCAACACCGACAGCCAGCAGGGGGTCGCCGTCCCCCCGCTCGGCTTCACCGGCGTGAACTTCTGGTTCGGCGGCACCGTGGGAGCCCTCACCGCGAGCAACCCCTGCTGCGTGATGATCAACGAGAAGAGCGACGGCACCGCGGTGATCTGCGTCAGCGACCCCATGCGCATGCAGACCAGCCTCACGCTCACCTGGAACAGGGCCGTGTCCACGGTGACCTCCAAGCCCTCGACCGTCACCTCGGCGACCACCGGCTCCAGCCTGACGCTGACCTTCGGCGATCTCCGTACGACCGCCGGTGTCACCCAGAAGATCAGCGTCAAGCTCGGCTGACGGGAGGACGGGGCAGGTCAGGCTCTCACGTACGCAGCCAGACCGTGCTGTCCGGCGGCAGTCGGCCCTCGTCGAACCCGTTGCTGGAGAGCAGAACGGCTTCGTGCGGAGGCAGTTCGACCGGGCGCCGGGAGAAGTTCACCACGCAGGTGAGGCCGCCGGGCCGGGTGAAGGCGAGGACTCCGTCGTCGTCGGTGGGCAGCCACCGCATCGGCCCGTCGCCCAGGCCCGGTTCGGCGCGCCGCAGCCGCAGTGCCCGGCGGTAGAGCTCCAGCATGGAGTCCGGATCGCCGGTCTGCGCCGCGACCGTGTACTCCTTCCAGACCGCGGGCTGCGGCAGCCACGGCTCCGTGCCGTCGCCGTGGGTGTCGGGGCCGTTGAAGCCGAAGGGGGGTGCGTCGCCCTCCCAGGGGATCGGTACGCGGCAGCCGTCGCGGCCCGGGTCGGCGCCGTCCGTCCCGTGGAAGGCGGGGTCCTGGATCAGGTGCTCGGGGATGTCCTCGACCTCCCACAGGCCCAGTTCGTCGCCCTGGTAGACGTAGACGCAGCCGGGCAGTGCCATGGTCAGCAGGGCGGCGGCCCGGGCCCGCCGGGTGCCCGTCGGAAGGTCGACGGGCGTGCCGTGCAGGCGGCGCCGGTCGAAGCCGTATCCGGAGTCGGCCCGGCCGTAGCGGGTGACGTGCCGGGTGGTGTCGTGGTTGGACAGGACCCAGGTGGCGGGGGCACCGATCTGCGTGTGTCCGGCAAGGGTGTCGTCGATGACGGCGCGCATCCGCTCGGCGGACCATTCCGCCTGGAGGAAGGGGAAGTTGAAGCCGGTGTGCAGTTCGTCGGCGCGCAGGTAGCGGATGAAGCGCTGCCGGTCGGCCACCCACAGCTCACCTACGAAGATCCTTTCCCCGTCGTAGGAGTCGGCGATGCGCCGCCAGGCGCGGTACACCTCGTGCACTCCGTCCTGGTCCGACACCGGCGACGGTGCGCCTTCGGGGATCGCGGCGAGGTCGGGCAGGCCCGGGTGTTTCACCAGGTTGTCGGCCACGTCGATACGGAAGCCGTCGACGCCCCGGTCGAACCAGAAGCGCAGGATCGACTCGAACTCGGCGCGCACCGCGGGGCTGTCCCAGTTGAAGTCCGGCTGCCCGGGTGCGAACAGGTGCAGGTACCACTCGCCGGGAGTGCCGTCGGCCTCGGTGACCCGCTGCCAGGCGGGTCCGCCGAAGTGGGACGGCCAGTCGTTGGGCGGCAGTGCGCCCGACTCGCCGCGTCCGGGCCGGAAGTGGAAACGGGAGCGCTCGGGCGAGCCCGGACCTGCCGTCAACGCCGCCTGGAACCAGGGGTGTTGGTCAGAGCAGTGGTTGGGCACCAGGTCGACGATGACGCGCAGACCCAGGCTGTGCGCCTGGGCGATCAGCTCCTCGGCCTCGCGCAGGGTGCCGAACAGCGGGTCGATGTCCCGGTAGTCGGCGACGTCGTAGCCGGCGTCGGCCATCGGGGAGACGTACCAGGGACTGATCCACAGGGCGTCCACGCCGAGGTCCCGCAGATGCGCGAGGCGTGAGCGGATCCCGGCGATGTCACCGACGCCGTCCGCGTTGCCGTCGGCGTAACTGCGCGGATAGATCTGGTAGATGGCGGCACTGCGCCACCAGGGGCTTGCGTCGGTCATCCGGTGTGCCAATCGTCGAAGTGCGTCATGGTGCGGTCGACGGCGCCGTACGGCTCCGTGTGTGAACTGCCTGCCACAGTCCGGCATTCCACAGCGAGGCCGCTTCCAGTCCCACCAGGCTCGTCCGGACGGTGCGCCCCGGGGCGGGCGGGATCTCCTCGTACGCCTCGCGTGAGCCGTTCGCCTCGAGGCGCTCGCCCGGCTCGTATGACGGCACGACCAGCACCCGGCAGCCCGCCGCGTGTGCGGACATCACGCCCGCGCGACTGTCCTCGACGGCGAGACAGGCGGCCGGATCCACGCCGAGGTGCCGGGCCGCGGCGAGATAGGGGTCGGGGGCGGGCTTGGTGCGCGGGGTCTCGCCGGCGGCGACGGTCGTACGGAAGTTCTCGGCGCCCAGCACCTTCAGTACGGCGTCCACCACCGGCCGCGGGGAGGCCGAGACCAGGGCGGCAGGGATGTCCAAGTCCCTCAGCAGTGCGAGGAGTTCGGAGGCGCCCGGCATCGGCGCGGCCTCCGCCTCGACGGCATGCAGGAAGGCTGCTTCGAGGTCCTCTGCCAGCGCGTCCACGGCGCGGCCGGTCACGCGGTGCAGATGTGCGGCGGTGTCGGCGACCGAGCGGCCGAGCACCTCGGGGAGGTCCTCGGCGCCGAGTGCGTGGCCGAGTGCGTCGGCGCAGGCGCGGACGGTGCGCAACCACAGCTTCTCGGTGTCGACGAGGGTGCCGTCCATGTCGAGGAGCACGGCGTCCGGGCGGGCCGCGAAGGGGCGGCCGTCGAACGTCCAGTGCCTGTCCGGGAGTTGGCCCAGCGAGGCGAACACCTGGGCGGCGACGTCGACATGGCGTACCTCCGGGGGTGCCGCGCCGACACCGGGGCCCGCGGCGATCAGCCAGGCGGTGCGCTCGTGCGAGGAACGGCCGCCGTGCCCACCGGCGTCGACATGGCCGTGGTCGGTGACGACGAGAAACGTCCACTGCTCACTGTCGTAGGCGGGCCGGGAGCGCACGGCGGCGAGCAGCCGGCCGAGGCGCTCGTCGGCACGGAGCACCGAGGCCTCGTACGCGTCGCCGCAGCCGAGGAAGTGCGCGGTCTCGTCGGGTGCGCCGAGGTAGACGAACAACGCGTCGAAGTCGTCGTCCGCGAGAACGCGCGCCGCCTCCTCGGTGATCCGCTCGTCGCAGGTCTCCCACGCCTGCGGGGTGTCCGCGGTCGGTGCGACGTACACGGTGCGCGACGGCGCCCTGAACAGCGGGCCGCCGTCGCGGACTTGCATCAGCGGCTGCCAGCCCGCCGCGACGAAGGTGCGGCCCCGCTCGGCGAGGCGGGTGGCGAAGTCGGGGAAGACATCGAGTCGGTGGCCGCTGAAGTCGTTGCTCCACACCCCGTGCTTGTCGGCGCTCACTCCGGTGACGATCGTCGCCCAGCAGGGGCCCGACATGGTGGGCGTGCGGTCGTCGACCTCGATCGGGGTGAGGAACCCGTCGGCCGCGAGGGCGTCCAGGTGCGGGGTGGACAGGCGGCGCAGGACATCGAGGCGTACGCCGTCGATGCCGACGACGAGAACGCGGCGCGCGGCGGGCATGGGTGGAGTCCTTTCCGTACGGGGCAGAGTTGCCGGGGCCCGCGGCTACGGGACTGCCGGAAGGTGTGCGCCTGTTCAGGCCGATCGGCTCAGCTCGTCGGAGCCGACTCCGTAGAGGAACGGGAGGCCTTGTGCGTAGCGCTGCACCTCGTCGACGGCCCAGTGCGCCATGCGACCGAGTTCATTGCCGAGGGATCCCGCGATGTGCGGGGTGAGCAGCACGTTGGGGAGCGTGTAGAGCGGGGAGGAGGCGGGGGGTACGTCCGGTTCGGTCACGTCGAGTACAGCGTGGACGCGGCCGGAAACGAGACGCTCGGTGAGCGCTTCCGTGTCGACTAGGGATCCGCGCGCCGTGTTGATGAGCGTGGCGCCGTCCTGCAGGAGTGCGAGCCGGCGCGCGTCGAACATGTGGCGCGTCTCGGGGAGTTGGGGCGCGTGGATGGACACCACGTGGCTGCGCCGGACGAGTTCGTCGAGCTCGACAAGTTCCGCACCGAGGGCGCGCGCCCCTTCCCGGTCCAGGTAGGGGTCATGGAGGAGGACGGTGAGGTCGAGCGGGCGGAGCAGCTCGATGACACGGCGTCCGATGCGGGAGGCTCCGACGACACCGACGGTGCGGCGGTAGTTGCCGTAGCCGGTGAAGTACGGCAGGAGCGCGGGCTGTTCGCGCGTCCGGGCATAGCCGCGGGCGACATCGAGGATGCGCTTGTTGGCGAACAGGATGGCGGCGAGGGTGAACTCGGCGACGGGCAGGGCGTTGGCGGCGGCCGCGGAGGAGACGGTGATGCCGCGCTTCCAGACGGCGTCGGTGACGTGGTGCTTGACGGACCCGGCCGCGTGGACCACGGCCCGCAGCCTCGGCATGCGGTGCAGCGCGTCCTCGCTCAGCAGGGGCGCGCCCCAGTGGGTGAACAGGACTTCCACGTCGGCCAGTTCGGCGTCTTCGGCGGCGGCGAAGTCGGTGAGGTGGGTCGAGGTGTCCACGGCGGCGACGGTAGGGAGCCGGTCGAGGGCTCCTTCCGCGAGCAGCGAGTCGTGGATCTCGTGTCCCATGGCGAGGACGGTGCGCGGGCGCCGTGGTCGGGTGAGGCGCGACGAGCTGTTCAGGAGGGTGCCTTCCGGTACGAGCATGGTCACTTCACCGCGCCTGCGGTCAGGCCGGAGCGCCAGAAGCGCTGCAGGCAGACGAAGGCGACGATCAGCGGGACGACGGCGACGAGGGACCCGGTGATGACGAGCGCGTAGTACTCGGGCTGCTGCTGCGTGACGCTGTTCCACATGAACAGGCCGAGGTTGACCGGGTAGAGCTTCTCGTCGTTCAGCATCACGAGGGCGCCGAAGAAGTTGTTCCAGCTGGCGGTGAACGAGAACAGGAAGATGGTCATGAAGCCGGGCGCGAGCATCGGCAGCGCGATCCCCGCGAACGTGCGCAGTTCACCGGCACCGTCGACGCGGGCCGCCTCCAGGACCTCGCCCGGCACGTATCCCTCGGAGAAGACGCGGGCGAGATAGACGCCGAACGGGTTGACCAGGGCGGGCAGCAGCAGCGCCCAGTAGGTGTTGACGACCCCGGCCTTGGTGGCGAGCAGGTACATGGGCAGCTGGATCACCGTGGTGGGCACCAGCACACCGCCGAGGACGATGCCGAACAGCTTCTCCTTGCCCCTGAAGTCGTACTTGTCGAAGGCGTATCCGGTGGCGACGCACAGCAGCGAGGAGACCGCCGAGCCGACGACGGAGTAGAGGATGCTGTTGCCGAACCAGCGCAGGTAGATGCCGTCGTTGAAGGTGAAGACGTGCCGCAGGTTGGTGAAGAGGTTGAAGTCGCCGAACGCGAAGCCGGAGGTGCCGAAGAGGTCGCGGCTGTTCTTGGTGGCGGCGAAGAGCAGCCAGCTCACCGGCATCAGGGTGTAGAGCGCCGCGACGATCAGTACGGCGTTGACGACGCCCTTGGAGAGCAGGGTGCGGGATGCGGTGCGGCGGCGGGCGGCCGGGGCGGTTTCACGGTCCGCGGGCGTCCGGGTCGGGTTCGTCGCTTGTTGGGTGAGGGTGCTCATGACGCCGCCTTCCACCGGTTGCCGAGCCGGGTGACGATGTAGGAGAGGACGACGCCGAGGACGGCGAGCATCAGGGACGCGGCGGCGGCCAGCCCGTAGTCGTGCTGCACGAACCCGGCCTTCCAGATGAACATCGTCGGGGACCATTCGGTGTCGATGGTGGGCGCTCCGCGCTGGTTGAGCAGGCGCGGCTCGGTGAAGATCTGGATGGCACCGACGCAGGTGAACAGCACGGTCATGACGACCGCGGAGGCGATCAGCGGCACCTTGATCTGCAGGGCGGTGCGGATGGCGCCCGCGCCGTCGACGACGGCCGCCTCGATCGTCTCGCGCGGAACGGCCTGCAGGGCGGCGTAGAAGATGACCATGTTGTAGCCGATCCACTGCCACGCGCAGAGGTTGACCATGGACGAGAGCACATGGTCGTTGCTGTAGAAGTTCCACGAGCCGCCGACGGCGCCGATCCAGTCGAGCACGGGGCTCAGGCCCGGGGTGTAGAGATAGATCCAGATGATCGAGGCGATCAGTCCGGGGATCGCGTGCGGCAGGAACAGGGCGAGCTGGAAGAACCTCTTGGCGCGGGCGAGCGCGGAGTCGACCAGCAGGGCGAGGAGGAGCGAGCCGCCGATCATCACCGGGATGTACAGCGCGCAGTAGAGCGCGATGTGCACGAAGGACTCCCGGAAGCCCTCGTCGGACAGGGCCTTGGTGTAGTTGCCGAGTCCGGAGAACACCCGCTCGGTGCCGCCGAAGCCGAGGCCCGAGGAGCGCTCCTGGAAGAGGCTCATCCACACGGCGTAGCCGATGGGCGCGGCCATGACCACGGCGAACAGCACGAAGAACGGGGTGATGAACAGGGCCGCGGCCCGGCGTTGACTGCGCCGCAGCGGCGGGGTGCCCGAGGGCTTCGGCGGGGGTTGACGGGTGGCCTTCACGGCGGGCGCGAGGGGTGCTGCCACGGTGGCTCCTTGGCGGGGCTGGACGCTTCGGGGAGGCGGGAGGGCCGGGGACCGAGAGGGGCGTCGCGGGTACGGCTGTCTGGACGCGCCCGGACCGGCTCCGGGGGCCCGTGGCGACACAGGCTCCCGGGGCCGGGTTCCTCAGGTCAGTCGGCGAGCTTCAGCCCGCGCTCCTTGATGCCGGACTCGGCCTTCTGCTGACCGGCCTCGACGCCCGCGGTGAAGCCCGACTTGGCCGCCTCGTCCTGGATCGCGGTGTAGACGTCCATCTGGTCGGGGCCCCAGGTCCAGCCGGGGACGATCGTGTCGACCTGCTCGGAGGCGAGCTTGTAGAGGTCCTGGCTCCCGTTCAGGTAGGAGGTGTCGAACTTGGCCGCGGCGACCGCACGCATCTCCGGGTTGGCGGGCAGGGCGCTGCTGGGCGACTCCAGGTCGGCGAGGCGGGCCTCGACGCCGGCCTTGTCCGTGGTGACCCACTTGATGAACTCGGCGGCCGCCTCGGCGTGGTTGCTGCCCTTGAGGACGCCGTAGGAGGTGCCGCCGTAGTTGCCGCTGGCGGCGGTGCCCCAGTTCGGCATGGGGGCGGCGGCCCACTTGCCCTTGAGGTCGGGCATGGCGGTCTTCATACCGCCGGCGGACCAGGAGGCGCCGAGGAAGGAGAGCGTCTTGCCGGAGGCGCGGGCCTTGGTCTCCTCGGGGCTGTAGCCCGTGAATGACTGCACGAGGCCGTCCTTGACCAGACCGTCCCAGTAGGCGGTGACCTTCTTGGTCGCGGCGTCGTCGACGCCGGGCTTCCAGGCGTCGCCCTCGGTGGCGAACCACTTGCCGCCCGCCTGCCAGGAGAGGGCGGCGAGCAGCGCCGGGTCGGACTTCGGCATGGAGGCCAGGCGGACGTTCTTGTCCTTCTTCTTGACCTTCTCCGCGGCGGTCTTGAACTCGTCCCAGGTCTTGGGGACTTCGATGCCGTACTTCTTGAACAGGTCGGTGCGGTAGTAGTAGAGCTGCGGCGCGGCGTCGTAGGGGACGGTCCAGGTCCTGCCGCCGAAGGTGACCAGGTCCTGGAGGGGCTTCGGGAACTTCGACTTGACCGTCTCACCGGCGTACTTGGTCAGATCGATCAGGTTTCCCTGGCTCGCGAACTCCGGGACCATCTGGTACTCGATGGTCGCGACGTCGGGCGCGTTGCCCGCCTTCACCGCGTTGGCCAGTTTGCTGTAGCCGTCGGTCGAACTCGGGATCTCGGTGAACTTGACCCGGATGTCCTTGTGCGTCTTGTTGAACGCCTCGACCGTCGACTTGGCGCCGAGCGTCCAGCTCCAGTAGTCGATGGTCACCGGCTTGCCGTCGGAGGCGGCGTCGGCCGAGCCGTCGTCGCCGCCGCACGCGGTGGCGAGCAGGCCCAGGGCTGCGACGGCGGCGGTGGCGGCTATGCGGAACGAACGTGAAGTGCGCGACATGCACGGCTCCTACGAGACCTCGAACGGGGAGAGGTGGATGCAGGACATCTTTTGTGCGCGCACGATCGGAGTCAAGAGCATTCGAGCAAGACAATCAAAACGATCGCACAACGCTCAGGAATCGAGCGCTGTGCCACCGCAGGACGAACGGATCCTCAACTCCGGAAGCAGTTCGAGGTGTTGACGCGGCGCCGAGGCCCGGCCGGCACGGCGTTCCGCCAGCCGCTGGAGCAGCAGCTTCGCGGCCTGCTCCCCCACCGAGCGCGTGGGCGGGGCGACGGCCGTCAGGGGCACGTCCGCGAGACCGGCGACCTCGTCGTCGTATGCGATGAGCGCCAAGTCGTCCGGCACGCGGATGCCGCACGCCTGGAGCTTCGGCACGAGCACGATCGCGTCCTCGTCGCTGTGAATGAGCGCGGCGGTCACCCCGCGCCTCCGCACCGCCTCGGTCAGGTAGTCGATGGTCGCCTCGTAGTCCCCGTGCTCCCGGACCGTCGGAGCGCCTGTGTCGACCTCCAGGCCCAGTGACTGCACCGCCGCGTGGAAGCCGGCGGAAATCTGCGCGGCGTGCGGGCCCTCCTGGAGCACCGCGGCGATCCGGCGGTGCCCGAGGGACACGAAGTGCCCGACGGCCACCGCGGCGCCGTGCGCCCGGTCCGTGCGCACCCGGTCGAGCCCCGCCGCGGGGTTCCCGGCCGGCGCCGAGCGCTCGACCAGGACGGTAGGCACCTCGCAGTCGACCAGCCACTTCTCCTGGCCGCCGACGGGTACGCCGTCGAACCAGCTGGGGGCGACGAGCAGCCCCTCGGCGCCGCCCGCGATCAGGTGTTCCGCCTGCACGGGGTCCTCGGTGTCGACGTACCCGGACATGCCGAGGACGAGGCGGCCGCCGCGGGCGCCGACGGCCTCGCGCGCGCCGCGGACGATGTCCGCGAAGATGTTGCTCGTGGTCGGGACGATCATTCCGATCACGATGCCCTCGGCGCTCTGCTGGCGCGGCTCCGGTTCGGCGGCCGGGTCACCCGGCCACACCACCGCGCCGTGCAGTCGGTGCACGCGGCCCTGCGCGGCGAGCGTCTCCACGTCACGCCTCAGGGTCACTGCGGAGACGCCGAGTTCGGCGGCGAGTTCGGCGACCCGCAGGCTGCCGCGCTCGCGGACGAGTTCTAGGACCCGCTCATGACGCTGGTCGACGTGCAGTCGCATGGGCTCCCCCTGGGGCAAGGCCGGACGGACAAACGACGGGCGAACGCGGAGCGTGATCCCGTGTGCTCACTGTACGCCCACAATCGTATCGATCGTTTTCGCTCAATACGATCGCTCGCGGGATGCGCCCGGCGCCCGGCTCGCCGCCTATCCCCATAGCCCGCATCGTGGTCATACAAAGTGAAGAATGGGCATGAGGGGGTAAGACCACCTTCGGGGAGCGGAGAGGGCCTCGGTGGGCACGAGCGAGGAACCGGACGTACTGGCCGGGCAGCGCTTCGACATGGCGGACGCTGCGCCGGTGCTGCTCGACGCGCAGATGGCGGTGACCAGCTGGACCGCGGATGCCGAGCGGCTGCTCGGGTATCCGGCCTCCGCGGTCCTGGGCCGGAACGCCGCCGACCTGCTGCTGCCCGAGGACGCGGCCCGGCTCCCCGAGCTGGCCGAGCACTGCCGGGGCAACGGCGGATGGGTGGGGCTGCTGTCCGCGCGGCACCGGGCCGGATACCCGATCCGGGTGATGGTGCGCGTCGTGCCGTTCGTGGGCGGCGAGGGCCCGGCCCGCTGGGTGGTGCTGGTGGGGGACCTGGCAGGCGGCCAGGGCTGGGACATGAGCCGGTCCGTGCTGGAGCGGATGGCCTCGCGGTCACCGGTGGGCATCGCGATCGTGGACACCGACCTGCGGTTCGTGTGGTCGAACGCCGCTCTGGAGCAGTTCGGCGGCGGTCCCGCACCGCAGCGGCTGGGACGCAGACTCGCCGACGTCCAGCCGGGTCTGGACGCGGAGACCCTCGAGGAGCAGATGCGCCGCGTGCTGGAGACCGGCGAGCCGGTGATCGGCTACGAACACGTGGGCCGCATACGGTCGGCGCCGCACCGCGAGACGGCGCACACCATGTCGTTCATCCGGCTGGAGGACGATCACGGCCACCCGATCGGCGTGTACTACACGGTCCAGGACGTCACCGAGCGCTACCGCGCCCGTCAGCGGCTCGCCCTGCTGGACCGGGCCGGCGAGCACATCGGCCGCAGCCTGGACGTGATGCAGACCGCGCAGGAGCTCGCCGACGTCGCCGTGCCGGGCCTGGCCGACTTCGTGACCGTGGATCTGCTGGAGTCCGTGCTCAGGGGCGCCGAGCCGCCGTCCGGTCCACTCGGCGACACGGAGACCGTGCCGCTGCGGCGCGCGGGGCACCGGTCGGTGCGGGACGGCGTCCCCGAGGCCGTCGTGGGGATCGGTGACGTGGCGGCGTATCTCGCCGGGTCGCCGCCGATCCGCTCGCTGGCCGCCGGCGCCTCCTGGCGCGAGGAGCGGCTGGACCCGCTGGCCAAGGAGTGGGCCACCGGCCTGCCCGGAGGCAGAGCCTCCTCGTTCCTGGACCTCGGGCTGCACAGCGTGATGATCGTGCCGATCCCCGCCCGCGGCACCACGCTGGGCGTCACCACGTTCTTCCGGCGCGACCGCCAGGACCCCTTCGACGAGGACGACCTCAACCTCGCCGAGGAACTCGTGCGGCGGGCGGCGCTGTGCGTGGACAACGCCCGCCGCTACACCCGCGAGCGCGACGCGGCCCTCGTCCTGCAGCGCAACCTGCTCCCGCACGGCTTCCCCGAGCTGGGCGCGGTGGAGGTCGCCGCCTGCTATCGGCCCGCCGACGAGCTGACGGGGCTGGCCGGCGACTGGTTCGACGTCATTCCCCTGTCGGGCGCGCGCGTGGCCCTGGTGGTGGGCGAGGTGGCCGGTCATGGCATCGACGGCGCCGCTGCCATGGGGCGCCTGCGCGCCGCGGTGCAGACCCTCGCCGACCTCGACCTGCCGCCCGAGGAGGTACTCGCCCATCTCGATGACCTGGTCAGCCGCACGGCCAGGGAGGAGGGAGCCGGGGCGGACGCCCGCACCAGCGGCATGCAGGCGATGGGGGCGAGTTGTCTCTACGTGGTCTACGACCCGGTCAGCGGGCGGTGCACGATGGCCGGTGCGGGCCATCCCGCGCCCGCCGTCGTCGAACCCGACGGCACCGTCACGTTCGCCGAGGTCCCGCCCGGACCGGCGCTCGGCGTGGGCGGGATGCCCTTCGAGGCGCTCGAACTGACCCTGGCGGAAGGCAGCGTGCTCGCGCTGCACACCGACGGCCTCATCGCCACACCCCGTACCGGACGCGACCCGGAGGCGGGCCGGGAGCGGTTGCGCCGGGCGCTGGAGGCACACGGACAGCCGCTGGACGGGCTGTGCCGCACCATCGTGGACGACCTGGTGCCGAGGCGGCCGTACGACGATGTGGCGCTGCTGATGGCACGCACCCGCCGGCTCGGCGCCGAGCGGGTGGCGACCTGGGAGCTGCCACCCGACCCGGCCGTCGTGGCCGAGGCCCGGAAGTCGGCCACTCGGCAGCTGAGCGACTGGGGACTGGACGACCTCGCCTTCACCACCGAGCTGGTCGTGAGCGAGCTCGTCACCAACGCCATCCGGCACGCCGGCGGCCCGATCCGGCTGCGGCTGATCGCCGAACAGGCCCTGATCTGCGAGGTCTTCGACGGCGGCGCCAGCGCCCCGCACCTACGGCATCCGAAGACGACGGACGAGGGCGGCCGCGGCCTGCTCCTGATCTCCCAGTTCACCCAGCGCTGGGGCACCCGCTACACGTCCGACGGGAAGATCATCTGGGCCGAGCAGTCCCTCACCGACCCTCCGATGTGATGCGCCTCTTTACGTAGGGCACTCAGTTCCCTCAAATGTGCGCACTGAGTGCCGCCCTTTCCGCTCGGTGCTAGGTTCCCGTCCATGAGCGAGGAACCCCGGCGCCGCGACAACGCCGACGCGACGACCGTGAAGCCGCCCATGCGGGACGCCCTGGTCGCGGCGGCCTTCCAGCTCTTCCTGGAGCGCGGCTACGAGCAGACCACGGTCGACGACATCGTGACGCTCGCCGGGGTCGGGCGGCGGTCGTTCTTCCGCTACTTCCCGTCCAAGGAGGACGTGGTCTTCCCCGACCACGAGCGGTGTCTGGCCGACATGACGGCGTTCCTCGGCGACGGCACCGACGAGGACGATCCGGTGCAGCGGGTCTCGGACGCGGCGCGCCTCGTGCTGCGCATGTACGCCGAGAACCCGACGTTCTCCGTCCAGCGCTACCGGCTCACCAAGAAGGTCCCCGGCCTGCGCGCGTACGAGCTGTCGGTCGTCTGGCGCTACGAGCGCGCCCTCGCCGGATACCTGCGCGAGCGCTACGCGGGCCGGCGCGACGGCAGCCTGCGGGCCGACGTCGTCGCCGCGGCCGTGGTCGCCGCGCACAACAACGCCCTGCGTTCCTGGCTGCGTTCGGACGGTCACGCGGACGCGACCGCCTCCGTCGACCACGCGCTCGGTTATGTGCGGACGGCCTTCGGCGGTGCCCCCGACGGCGGTACGACCGAGGAGGCCGAGGACGTGGTGGTCGTCATCTCCCGGCGTGGGGCACCGATGTGGCGGGTCGTCCAGGAGATCGAGTCGACCCTCGGGCAGGACTGAGCGCACACCGCATCTCCCCATTCCAGGGAACTGAGTGCCTTTACGAGTGGCACTCAGTGCCATACTCTGGGCTCGTGCGCGGCGATCCGAGCGCATCCGCATCAGATTCCGGCCGAGCGCAGGGAGATGACATCGTGTACCACCCAGGTATCGCCCTTCATCCGGGCGTCGGCACCGTTTCGGCTCTGGCAAGCCGTCCGGGCCTCGGCACCGCTCCGGTCGCCGGATCCCCGCCGGGAGCCGGGCCCTCCACGGACGTCCTCGACGCCCCCTGCGTCCCCGGGGAGCGCACGGACATTCTTCTCTTCCAGCGGTGCCACTGGTGCGGCACCGCGATGTACCACCGCCTGCTCTGTCCCGTCTGCGCGGGCAGCGACCTGCGGACCGAGGCGAGCGAGGGGGCGGGCATCATCCGCCACTCCACCGTCGTCCACCGCAACACCCCGGCGGCCCGCAACGTCTCCCTCATCGAGATGACGGAGGGCTTCACCGTCCGGGGCCGGGTCATGGGCCCTGCCGCCACCATCCACAGCGGGGACCGTGTCCGCCTCTCCACCGCCCAGGACCCGGTGCGCCGCGAGCCGGTTTTCCAACTGGTCGACAGCCTTTACCAGAGCTGGGCCTGAAGCAGCCTGTGCCGAACGGTCCTAGTCGCGCTCCAGGGCCGTACAGACGCAGACCCTGTTGCCGTCGGGGTCGGCGAGCACGGTGAACGCCGGTGCTTCGGAATCGTCGACCACGACACCACCGGCGGCGACGGCGGCCGCGATGCGCTCGTCGGCGATCTCCGGGGCCAGCCACAGGTCGATGTGCCAGCGCTGGCGCGGGGTTTCGTGGGCGTCGGTGCGCTGGAACCACACGGCGGGCACCCGGTTCGTCGGGTCGAGGACATCGAGGGCAGCGTCACCTCGCTTGCGGCTGGGGCCCCCGGTGAGCAGCGCGGACCAGAACGGCGCCACCGCTGTGTCGCTGACGGTGTCGAGCGCGAGTTCCAGCTGCGCCACTTCGCCGGGCACTGCGGTCAGGTGGTGCTCGTGGGCCAGGCCGGTGATGGTCCGGGCCAGTCGGACGTCGGCCGCCGTGACCCACCGTCCGCCGGTCTCGGCGTCGACTGTGTACAGGGCCACGTCGACGAACCCGCTTCCGAGCCGGATCTCCGGCTCCTGTCCGGCGGCGACTGCCGCCTCGGCGACCGCCGACACGAACGCGGCTCCCCCGACGAGGTCGGCGACACGGTAACGGGCCACGAGCGGCTGCGCGAGCTTGCGCCAGTCGCCGAGTCCGGCATCGATCGCGCCGAGAATGTCCGGGGTACTGAGTCTCTTCATGCTCCGATGATCCCCATGGGCCGCGCGCCGATCCAGCGATCGGCACTCGCCGCGGCGAGGTTGCCTTCCGCTTACTCGACCACTGCTCCGTGGCGAAGCAGTGGAGTGCGTTCTTCGTCGGCAGAAGGGGACGGCGCGTGACATTCATGGGCGCCGCCGCCTTGGTCGACAAGGTCCTCGTACACCCCGACCTTGAACCGGATCAGGTCCAGGGACTCGGTGAGCCTGCCGATCTGGGTGGTGACGCGCGCTTGGTGCTCACGCATGAGCGTGAGTCGCTCTTCCTCGTTGCCGGCGCCTTCTCTGACGAGATCCGCGTATCGGCTGAGCGCGGGCAGCGGCATGCCTGAGGCGCGGAGAATGATGCAGACGGTGAGCCAGTCGACGTCATCCTGACTGTAGGTGCGGCGCCCGCCCGGTCCGCGCCGCACCGGATTGACGAAGAGGCCCTCGCGCTCGTAGAAGCGCAGCGCGTGAACGCTCAAGCCGGTGCGTTCAGCGACCTGTCCGATGCTCAGACTCGCCGTGATGTCAGCCATAGCAAGCAGCGTAACGGGGGTTGATCTAGAGCCGGGTCTAGGTCCTAGGGTCCCTCGTGCGACCGGCTCTTCTGTCGCTCTACGTACTGGGTTGAACTGGTAAGGGGCATCACCATGCGTTATCGCACTCTCGGCAAAACCGGTATCGAGGTCAGTGTCCACTGCCTCGGGACCATGATGTTCCAGGACGGCTTCAACTCCGATCACGACGATTGTGTCCGTATCATCCACGCCGCCCTCGACCAGGGAATCAACTTCGTCGACACCGCCGACATGTACGGACAGGGCGAGTCCGAGGAAATCGTGGGAAAGGCGCTGCGGGGGCGCCGTGACGACGTCGTACTCGCCACCAAGGTCCACTTCCAGATGGGTGAGGGCCCCAACCGCGGTGGCAACTCACGGCGTTGGATCGTCAAGGCGGTCGAGGACAGCCTCAGGCGCCTGGACACCGACTGGATCGACCTCTACCAGGTCCACTTCCCCGACCACTCCACTGACATCGAGGAGACGCTCTCGGTGCTCAGCGACCTCGTGCACCAGGGAAAGATCCGCGCCTTCGGCTGCTCGAACTACCAGGCCGACGAGATCGTCGAGGCACACCATGTGTCCGAGCGGCGCGGCCTCGGACGCTTCCGCACCGACCAGCCGCCCTACTCGATTCTTGCCCGCGGGATCGAAGCCTCGCTCCTGCCCGTCTGCGAGCGCTACGGAATGGGGGTACTGGTCTGGAGCCCCCTCGCCTTCGGGTTCCTCACCGGCAAGCACCGCAAGGACCGGCCCATCGACCTGGAAACCGGCCGTGCCGCCTTTCGACCGGCGTTCTTCGATCCCTCGATCGCCGAAAACGCCGCCAAGCTTGACGCCGTCGAACATCTCATCGAACTCGCGGCAAGTATCGGCTGCACCCTCCCCCAGCTCGCCATAGCCTTCACCGTGGCCCACCCCGCCGTCACCTCGGCGATCATCGGACCGCGGACCATGCAGCAGCTGGAGGGTCTGCTCAAGGGCGCCGCGCTCACCCTGGACGATGCGACCCTCGACCGGATCGACGAGATCGTGCCGCCCGGGACGAACCTGTACAACCCCGCAGCCCGACTCCCTCCGCGGTCGCTGACCGAGACCGCCTTGCGCCGCCGCCCACTCACCGAACGCTCCGCGTCCTGAGCGACCTGATCGCGGTGAACGGGTTCCTCAAGCGCTCCACGAATTCCCGGTCCGGCAAGTCGCCGCCGGGCGTCAAGAAGTGGGCCCGCAACCGCGCTCGGCGACCGAACGGACCGGCACCCAGGGCCGGTTCGCGCGGTCGCCGAGGCGGGTCCGTCAGCTGTAGGTGATGTCCGACGACGAGTACTTGCAGTAAGTACCGTCGGCGTCCTTGCCGTTGGTGGTCGGCTCCGCACCCGTGTTGTTGCCGATGTACTTCTGGCAGGGAACGATCTTCTTGCTGGTGTCGCCGACGATCTTGATGGCCTTCAGGGTCGCGCTGTCACCGTAGTTGGTGTTGATGCCGACCAGCTTGTTGCCCTTGTAGGTCGCCTCGATGGTGCTGAGGTTGATCTTCCGCTTGTACTGCGTCCGGCAGTTGCCGCAGGAGCGGACGAAGGTGCCGAAGTTCTTCACCGCGAAGTTCGACACGTTGAGCGTTCCGGCGCCGTTGAACTGGAACACCTTGTCGCTGGCTTCCTTCGCTCCGCCGCCGGAGACGGTGTAGACGTTCGACGACGAGGAGCCGAGGAACGTGGCCGCATCCTCGCCGACGTCCTCCCACCAGACGTTCTGCAGCGTGCAGCTGCCCAGGCAGTGGATGCCGTCGGCGGCGGGCGAGCCGATGATGACGTTCTTCAGGACGGTGCCGGCCGCCAGCTCCAGGATCGGGTCCTGGTCCTCGTTCTGGCCGCCGGTGCCCAGGTCGCCGCTGCCGTACAGGCGCTGCATCCCGTAGTCCTTGGTGCCGGAGACCGAGATGGTGGCGGTGACCGCCTTGCTGCTGGTGGGGGTCGGCCAGGTGGCGGCGCTCGCCGGGGAGAACGTGCCGCTGGTCATGATCATGGCACCCGAGAGGCCGACGGCGGAGAGCGCTCCGGCGAGAGCACGCCCGCGGCTGCGTCGACGGGACCGCGGATCGGTTCGCGGATGTGTGCGCAGTCGTACTGGTGAAGTCATGTCCCGATGCCTTCTTCCAGGTGGGGGATGGTCAGAGCTTTCCGGCGCCCGCGCCGGACGTCACCGCGGCGACGACGGACGAGGCGGGCTCGGCGGTGTAGCTGTACGGCGGGCTGGTGAACGTGCCCACCCGGGAGACCTCGGTGGCGGCTCCGCCGAGGTCGTTGCCGCGCAGGTTGGCGTAGCCGTCCACGTCGCTGTCGCGGTTCGTGGTGACGGCGACCACCGTGGAGCGGAACACGTTGTTCTCGACGAGCATCTGGGCGCCCATCCGCGAGTGCACCGCGGTCTCGGCGCCGACGACGTAGTTGTCGTAGAAGTGCCCGGTGCCGAACCGCAGGCTGGGGATGCGCGAGTAGACGTTGTCGAAGGAGTTGTGGTGGTACGTCACCCGCAGATGCCCGGTGTCCTCGCTCGCGTTGTTGTCGCTGTGGCCGACGAGCGACCCCTTGAAGTGGTCCTTGAAGGTGTTCCAGGACACCGTCACGTAGTCGGAGCCGTGGTTGATGTCGAGCAGACCGTCGTAGTAGTCCTTGTCGTGGTTGCGGTCCGCCGAGAAGGAGTTGTGGTCGACCCACACCTTGGTCGAGGCCTGGACGGTGACGCCGTCGGCGGGGGCGACCGGCTTGCTGATGTTCAGGTTGCGGATGACGACGTTGGTGACCTTCTTCAGCCGCAGCCCGCCGCCGGTGAACCCGGAGGACGAACCGACGCCCAGGACCGTGGTGTTGGAGCCGACGTCGACCTGACCGCTCAGCGAGATCAGCCCGTTGACCTTGACGACCTTGGCCGTGTTGCCGGTGACGGCGGTCTTGAACGCGGCCAGCGTGCTGACCGTGACGGCTGACGCGCTGCCGCCGCCGGTGGTGCCTGCGCCGAAGCCGACCGGGGCGGTCTCGGCGGCTCCCGCGCTCTGCGGGAGGACGAGCGCCGCGCCGACGCCCAAGGCGGTGGCCGTGGCCGTCGCCAGGAGCAGTCGGCGGGAGCGCTTCCGTGGGGGGAGGTGTGGGGGGAGAGTACGCATGCGGGTGTGTCCCTTCGCGGGGAATCCGTGGGTCATATTCGCGAACGGCGTACGCCATGTTGAACTTCGTGCGATGCACAGCGTCACCCGGCGGCGGGTGAAAAAGCTCCGGGGAGTGCACTTCCCCAGGTAATGCGGCTCCGGGATCTCATATCTCGTACATGCGATGACGCAGACGGGTCACGCTGCTGAACGGGAACGTAAGGGGCAAGCGCTTTCTAGTCAACGCTTCACGCAGAACACATCAAGCCAACTCCCGTACCGGACAGCAGCATTGGCCCCTCCACCTGCGCCGTCGCCACGGCATGTCCGTACGACGGAAAGGGCGATCTCCGTCAACCCGTGAACGGCATCCCCGTCACCCCGGGAGGCATGTTGTACGGAGTGACCACCTGGATCGCCGACGGCAGGAACGGCCCCTCGTCGGGCAGCGCGTGGTGGGCCCGCATGATCGTCTGGCAGGCGCGGCGCATGTCCTGCCGCAGGTCGTGGTGGAGCACTGCGGACAGCCGCCGCTCCCCCAGCAGCCGGATGTTGTCGTGGTCCAGGTCGTGCGCGACGAAGACGCGCAGCTCGCGGCCGAGCGTGTCGAAGGCGTCGACCGTCGCCGCGTTGCCGCCGCCGATGGAGTAGACCGCGTTGATCTCCGGGTCCTGTTCGAGGGCGGCCACGGCGAGTTCGCGCTGGCCGGCGTCCAGTCCGTCGCTGCCCGTGACCTCGACCAGGCGCCGGGCGGGCAGGGCGTCGCGCAGGGCACTGCGGAAACCCATCTCCCGCTCCTCCTCACCGCGGAAGAAGCCGCGGCTGACCGTGGTGAGCACGCTCCCCGGACGGTCGCCGAGCCACTGGCGCACGAGGTAGGCCGCGGTGGCGCCCGCCGCCCGGTTGTCGATGCCGACGTAGGCCAGTCGCGCGCTGCCGGGCAGATCGGTGACCAGGGTGACGACGGGGATACCGGCGGCCACCAGCCGTCCGACGGCCGCGGCGACCTCGGGCAGGTCGGGTGCCTTGAGGATCACTCCCTGAGTGCCCCGTCCGGCGATCCTGTCCAGTTCCCTGATCAGCTCGGACACGGGTCCGGTCTCCCGGAAGTGGAAGCGCGAGCGCACCACGGCCGGGTGCAGGGACGGCAGTTCGGCCTCCAGGGCGTCGCGCACCGCGGAAGAGAACCGGTCCGGTGCCTGCATCACGATGTCGACCATGAACGTACGGCCCCCGATGCGCACCTGGGTGCGCTGACGGTCGAGGTCGTCGATGGCCTGGCGCACCTCGCGGACGGTGCTCTCCCGTACACCGCCCCGGTCGTTGAGGACCCGGTCGACAGTGGCCTGGCTCAGGCCGGCCTGACGGGCGATCTCCCTGATCGGGTACGGGTGGGCCATGGCTACGTCCTGGACGGTCGTTGAGGGGTTTTTGACGGTCTTCTGCGGATTGTATGAGGGGCTCGGGGTCCTGAGACTGGCAGATGAACGGCCCTTTGGAAAGGACTCCTGATGTCTCTGACCGACCCCCGACCACGGACCTGGCTGACGGACGACGACTGCCGTCTCGAAGCCTTCCGCCCACTGATCGAGCAACGCACCGAGCCGCGCGACTACCCGGCCGCCATGGCTGTCGAGCAGAACGTCCTCGTCTACGACTGCGACCGCCTCCGTGGGAGCGTCGCCACCGCATCCGGCCGCCGGGCGGTACATGAGGAGTTCGTGCGCGCGCTGCTGGACGGGCCGGGCATCGTGGTCCTCAAGCGGGCGTTCCCGGATCACGGGGTCGTGGACCGGGCCACCGAGGTCTTCGAGGCGCTGATCGAGGAGGAGCGTGCGACGGGCGGGGCCCGCGGCGACCACTTCGCCAAGCCGGGATCCAACGACCGGGTGTGGGGCGCCCTCGACAAGCTCGCCGTCCGCGCCCCCGAGGTGTTCGCCGACTACTACGCGAACGACGTGCTGACCCTGGTGGCCGAGGCCTGGCTCGGCTCCGGCCACCAGATGACCTCGCAGGTCAACGTCGTCAACCCAGGAGGCGCGGCGCAGAGCCCGCACCGTGACTACCACCTCGGGTTCCTCTCCCAGGAGCGGGCGGCGGCGTACCCGGCCCATGTGCACCGGCTCTCCCCCGTCCTGACCCTCCAGGGCGCGGTGGCGCACTGCGACATGCCGGTCGAGTCCGGCCCGACGCTGTATCTGCCGCACTCGCAGAAGTACGAGCCCGGCTATCTCGCCTGGCGGCGCCCGGAGTTCATCGAGTACTTCGCGGACCGTCATGTGCAGCTCCCGCTGGACAAGGGCGACGCGGTCTTCTTCAACCCCGCGCTCTTCCACGCCGCCGGGCACAACCGCTCGGCGGACATCCGGCGCATGGCGAACCTGCTGCAGATCTCCTCCGCCTTCGGCCGGGCGATGGAGAGCGTCGACCGGGAGGCGATGGCGAACGCGCTCTTCCCGGTCCTGCTGCGCCGCAAGGGCGCGGGCGCCGACGAGGAGTGGCTGCGCCGGGTGGTCGCGGCCTGCGCCGAGGGCTATCCCTTCCCGACCAACCTGGATCTCGACCCGCCGGTCGACGGGCTCGCCCCGCCGTCTCAGGCGGACACCGTGTGGCGAGCCGTGGCCGAAGGCTGGATGCCGGAGCGGCTGGGCCGGGAACTGAAGGCCGGCGCCGTGCGCCGCGCGAACTGAAGGAGACAGCGGACTCATGGGGTTTCAGGAACTACTGCGGGACAAGGTCGTCCTCGTCAACGGCGGCAGCCAGGGCGTCGGCGCGGGCATCGTGCGCGCTGCCGTAGGCGAGGGGGCGACCGCCGCCTTCACGGGACGCCGCGCCGAGGTCGGTGAGCGGCTCGCGGCGGAGACCGGCGCTTTCTTCGTACGGGCCGATCTGGCCGATCCCGCACAGGCACGGGAGGCCGTGGAGCAGGTCGTGGCCGCCCACGGACGGGTCGACTGCCTG
This sequence comes from Streptomyces sp. R21, assembly GCF_041051975.1. Taxonomy (GTDB): domain Bacteria; phylum Actinomycetota; class Actinomycetes; order Streptomycetales; family Streptomycetaceae; genus Streptomyces. The sequence goes on from NZ_CP163435.1 coordinate 749,844, forward strand.
GTCAACGCCGCCGGTCTGACCTCGCGTGGCTCGCTCCTGGACACCACTCCGGAGCTGTTCGACGCGCACATCGCGATCAACCTGCGGGCCCCGTTCTTCGCGATGCAGGCCGCCGTCCGGCACCTGGTGGACCGCGGGGCGCCGGGCACGATCCTCAACATCATCACCTCCTCGGAGCACGGCGGGCAGCCCTTCCTCGCCCCGTATGTCGCCGCCAAGGCCGGACTCGCGGGCCTCACCCGCAACGCCGCTCACGCGCACCGCTGGGACCGGATCCGGATCAACGGCCTCAACATCGGGTGGACCGAGACGGAGGGCGAGGACGCCGTGCAGCGCGCCTTCCACGGCGCTGGCGACGACTGGCGGGAGAAGGCGGCGAAGACCCTGCCGATGGGCAAGCTCGGACAGGTCGACGAGATCGCGGACTTCGTCGTCCTCCTGCTCTCCGACCGCAGCGGCGTGGTGACCGGCTCGGTCATCGACTGGGACCAGAACGTCATCGGCGGACTCGACTGACCCGCGCGAGCGGGCGTACGCCATGCACTCCCCCACACACCGTCCACCGCTCTCGAAGGAGCAACTTCTCATGCGTATCGGCATCCTGGGACTCGGCCGGATCGGCGCCTTCCACGCCTCGACCCTCGCCGGGCTCGACACGGTGGACTCGCTGGTGGTCACCGACCCGGTGGCCGCGGCCGCCGCGTCGGCCGCCGAACGGCTCGGGGCCATCGCGGTCGACTCCCCCGAAGTGCTGCTCGCCTCCGGTGTCGACGGCGTCGTGATCGCCGCGGCCACCGACGCGCATCCGGCGCTCATCGTCGCCGCTGTGCGGGCCGGAGTGCCCGTCTTCTGTGAGAAGCCGGTGGCGCGGACCGTGGAGGAGAGCCTCGCCGTGCTGCGCGCGGTCGAGGACAGCGGGGTCGAGGTGCAGATCGGCTACAACCGGCGTTTCGACGCCGGTTGCGTGGCCGCGCGCAAGGCGGTGGTGAGCGGCGAACTCGGTCCGCTGCACACCGTCCGCTCGACCACGCTGGACCCGGCGCCGCCGCCGGCCGCCTACATCGCCGCGTCGGGCGGGATCTTCCGGGACTGCGCCGTGCACGACTTCGACATCGTGCGCTGGGTCACCGGCCGGGAGGTCACCGAGGTGTACGCGACGGGCGGCAACCGCGGGGCCGAGTACATCGCCGCCGCGGGCGACGTCGACACGGCGTCGGCCCTGCTCACCCTCGACGACGGCACGCTCGCCGTCGTCTCCAACACCCGCCACAACGCCCGCGGTCACGACGTTCGGCTGGAACTGCACGGCATGAAGGACAGTATCGCCGTGGGCCTGGAGGACCGGCTGCCGCTGCGCTCCGTGGAGCCGGGCGCCACCTTCCCCGCCGGTACGCCGCACACGTTCTTCCTCGACCGCTTCGCCGACGCCTACCGGGCCGAACTCAGGGCATTCACCGAGGTGGTCGCGGGCCGTAGCACCTCGCCGTGCACAGTGGCGGACGCCGTCGAGGCGAGCTGGATCGCGGAGGCCTGCACCCTGTCGCTGGCGGAACACCGTCCGGTGCGGCTGGAGGACGTCCGCAAGGGGTGACGTCCGGCGTCACCACGGCGGCCGCGCACCCCAACACCGTTCCGTTTGTGAGCGTTGGGGCGTTCGCCCTGCGCGTGGTCGGAGAGTGGATAGCGTGCGGTGGTCAGCGTTCATGTGAGTGTGCACCACGTGCACGAGGGGGAAAGTTTCACATGGGAAGCGGAAGCATGCGTGCGTCCAGAGCCCTGGTCCGGTTGATCCTCGCCCTGGTCGCGGGGGCCGTTCTCGTCCTGACCGGGCCGGGCGCCGCCCAGGCCACGACCGGCGCGGACATCCCGGCGCCCACCGAGGGAGGCATCTCGGCGACCGTGAAGTTCTACGGGGCGGTAGTGCCGCAGCCCTACAACCCGGACCCCAACGCCGCCTTCGGCGACCGCAAGTGCCAGCTCATCTACCACGACTACAGCCCGACGCCGGGCTGCGGCGGCTTCAGTCTCTCCGTCGTCCTGCACAACGTCCGCAACCAGCCCGGCTATCTGGCCGGACTCTCCAGCACCGGCGGTTACTTCACGGCGTCCGCGGACACCGAGCGCACCTTCGGCTGCATGACCTCCGACGGCGCCTTCGACCACAGCACGAGCGTTGTCGTCCGCACGCATCAGCAGCCCCTGTCGGCGGTGTACTACGCACCGGACAGCAACTACATCTTGTCCCAGTTCCACAAGTACACCGATGACTACGGCCCCGGATTCTTCGTCAACTTCGAGGCCGTGCAGGTCAGTTGCCCCGAAGGGATGACCGCGACGCAGTACGGCCTCAAGGTCACCGACGTCAACGTCAGCATCGACGACGCGAACGTCTTCGGCACCACGACCTGGAGCACTCCGGGGCCGTTCTACGCGTGATGTCCTGCCTCAGTCGACCGGCGAGATGCGGATGCCCACGGTGCCGCTCGCGCCGCGCCGCAGGCGGCTGCCGAGGAGGGTGAGGCGGCCGATGAGACCGTACTTGCGGGCGAGGAGGCGCCGGTACTCGGCGGTCTCGGCCGGGCCGAGGATCACGGCCGTGGCCGGGATCGGGTCGCCGGTCGGGTTCCCGCGCAGGTCGCAGGGGCCCACCAGCACGTCGGGCCGGTTGCGGATGCGCTTGACCTTCCAGGCGTCCGCGGCGGACCAGGCTCCGAGCGCCTCGCCGTCGCGGACCACCCACACCGGTGTGGCGACGCCCGTGCCGTTCTTGCGGTAGCTGGTGATCAGCAGGTACTTGCCCGACCCGAGGGTGTCCAGCGAGGTCTCGTTCATGGCCGGAGTCTAAGCGCCCGGGTGCGAGGGCCCGGGCGCTCGGTCGTGCGCTGTGGCGGGCAGCCGGGTCAGGACAACTGGCCGTCGTAGTCGGGCAGCTTGTACGTGCGCTCGGCGTGGCCGCCGACGAGGTCGGTCTCGTTGTTGCCGACGTTGGCGATGATCGTGTAGCCGAGGGACTCGATCTCCGCCCGCTTGCCGGTCTTGTAGGCGCTGACCTCGTCGAACAGATCGGGCAGGTCGCGGACGTAGAGGCCGGAGACCGGGTAGCCGACGGTCTTCAGGTTCCACTTCGTCTCGGAGTAGATGATGCCCGGCCGGGCGGTGACGAAGAAGACGGCGACGCCCCGGGAGGCCGCGTACTTGGCGAGCGCGAGGGACGGCTTGAGGGCCGGAGTGGGGAGCTGGTACCAGGGGTGGAAGTCGGTCTCCAGCGTGGTGTTGTCGATGTCGAAGACGAGGGCCAGCTTCTGCCCCGCGGCGTTCGCGGTGCGCTGCTGGACGTAGGGCGTCGCCTGGTCGATGACGGCCTGGACGTCACGCTGCCAGGTGGCGTAGTCGACGTCGGTGCTCGTCGCCGACGCGCTCGCCGCGATCTGGACCGGAGCCGCCGCCGCGGTACCCGCCGCGGTGACCGTTCCTCCGATCCCCAACGCCACGACCGCCGAAACCGCGCCTATACGGCGGCCCACACCACGTCCTGTCATTCCCGTCCCCTTCGCAGATCTTCATGTCTCACAACTTCGGCGCAACGAGGTAGGAGTACCGTCGCCGCGCACGTCATGTTCACGCCCAAGGATGTACGGAGGGCGGCGCAAAAGTTACCCCCCGGTAGCGACTTTCTGCCGGTGATCCTCGGCCGCGCGGACATTCCGGATGCGGGGTGGCATGCGTCGGCCTCCCGTGTGAGCCTTGGCTCGCGGGAGGCGGGCCGCGGTACCGGTACAAAAGAGGAGAGGCGGCTGCAATGGCAATACCGAACATCGTGATCGTGGGCGGCGGATTCGCCGGTGTCGAGACCGCGCGGGGTCTGGAGCGGGCCCTTTCGCCCGGTCAGGCCCGGGTCACCCTGGTCAGTCCGACGGGGTATCAGCTCTATCTGCCGTTGCTGCCGCATGTCGCCTCCGGTGTCGTCACCCCGCAGTCCGTGGCGCCCTCGCTGCGCCGGATCCTGCGCCGCACCGAGCTGCTGCCGGGCGGTGTGGTGGGCGTGGACCCGCAGGCCAAGGTCTGTGTCGTACGCAAGATCACCGGCGGCTTCGTCGACCTGCCGTACGACTATCTGGTGCTCACCCCCGGCAGTGTGACCCGCACCTTCGACATCCCCGGTCTGCAGGACGAGGCCCGGGGCATGAAGACGCTGGCGCAGGCCGTGTATCTGCGCGACCACGTGATCGCCCAGCTCGACCTGGCCGCGGCCACCTCGGACGAGGAGGAACGGACGGCGCGGCTGCAGTTCGTGGTGGTCGGCGGCGGCTATGCGGGCGCCGAGACCGTGGCCTGCCTGCAGCGCCTCACCACCGCGGCGGCCAAGCGCTACCACCCGCGCATCGATCCCTCCCTCATCAAGTGGCACCTGGTCGACGTCGCCCCCAAGCTGCTGCCGGAGCTCGGCGACAAACTGGGCGCCACCGCGCTGCGCATGCTCACCAAGCGCGGTGTGGAGATCTCCCTCGGCACATCCGTCGCCTCCGTCACGGAGGACAAGGTCACCCTCACCGACGGCCGGGTGCTGCCCTCGCGGACGCTGGTGTGGACGGCCGGGGTCGCGGCGAGCCCGCTCGTCGACTCCATGGGCGCCGAGACCGTACGCGGCCGGATCGTCGCCGAGCCCGACTTCACGGTGCCAGGACTGGACGGTGTGTTCGCGCTGGGTGACGCGGCCGCCGTGCCCGACCTGGTCAAGGGCGACGGTTCCTACTGCGCGCCGACCGCCCAGCACGCCGCCCGGCAGGGGCGGCACGCTGCGAAGAACCTGGCGGCGCTGCTGCGCGGGCAGCCCATGGCGCCGTACAAGCACAAGGACCTCGGGCTGGTCGTCGACCTCGGCGGTTACGACGCGGTGTCCAAGCCGCTCGGCATCGGCCTCAAGGGTTTCCCCGCGCAGGTCGTGGCCCGCGGGTACCACCTGTACGCGCTGCGCACCGGGGCTGCGCGGTTCCGCACCGGTGCGAACTGGCTCCTCAACTCGGTCGCGGGCGACGACTTCGTGCGCACGGGCTTCCTCTCCAACAGGGCGGGAACCCTGCGGGACTTCGAGTACACCGACGTGTATCTGACGCCGAAGGAGGTCGCGGCCCGGACCCGCCCCGACAGCGGGGAGGGCTGACCCTCAGCCCACTGCGGGGCTCCCCAGCAGGGCGAGATAGCGGCGGGCGAAGAGATAGGCGTCCCCGGGCCAGCGGGCCGAGAGGTAGTGGCCGTCCTCGACGACGAAGGCGTGCGTGTCGTCGTTGGCGGTCCCGCGCCGGGTCAGGGTGCGCGGACCTCGTGCGAACTGGGCGTCCGGGGCGCCTAGGGCCGACCTGACCTCGTCCTCGACATAGGCCGGATAGGTGCGGTAGTAGCGGCCGAGACGCCAGGCGGTGGTCAAGTAGGCCGTACGTTCCATGTACTTGGGCAGGCAGGTGGTGCGCCGGCCGGCGATGACACTGCGGCCCGTCGCGGTGTCACGTGAGCGGGCGAGGACGAGAACGCCGTGGCAGATGGCGCCGACGGGCCGCTCAAGTGCCCAGAAGCGCGCGACCTGTTCCTGAAGGGCCGCCGAGCCGAGGTACTGGCGCATGCCCGGTGCATGGCCGCCCGGCAGCAGCAGCCCGTCGAACTCCCCGACCTCGATGTCCGCCCAGGACACGGTGGCGGTGAACTCCGGTACTGCGGTGAGCTCTTGGTAGAACCGCCGGGGTTCCTCGTCGGCGCCGAGCTGCCCGAAGAGCACGCCGGTCAGCAGGCGCGGATCCGCCGCCGGCCGGGTGCCCGCCCGCTCGGTGGCGAGGACGACCTCGTGGCCCGCGTCGGTGAGCAGACGCCACGGCACGGCTACTTCGGTGACGTCGAAATCGCGGTCGGGGACCGGCATCAGCACACGCATGTGCACATGATGGCAGGGGGCACGTGGGGCGATGCTGTTCCTGGACACAGCGAAGGAGGCGGGCCGTGAGGGATGACGGCGACCGGGCAGAGCGCGGTGGGGCGCCGCCCGATGCCCGGTGCGCGGGGCAGGTTCTCGAGGTCGCCTGTGACGAGTCGGGGTCCGACGGGGAGAACCTCACCCGTGGGAACACCGACGTGTTCGCGCACGCCAGTGTGCATCTGCCGATGGAGTCCGCCGCGGACCACGTTCAGGAGGTGCGGGACCGCATCCGCTCGCCGGCGGAGGTGTACAAGGCGAACCACCTGCTGCGGGAGAAGCACCGGCCGGTGCTGGAATGGCTGCTCGGTCCGTCCGGGCCTGTATACGGGCGCGCGTATGTCCATCTGACCGACAAGTCGTTCCTCGTCGTGGACAGGGTGGTGGACCTGCTCGTGGGGGACGGCGGGGCGACGGCCCTCACTCTCTACCGCGAGGGCCCGCGCGTCTACGGCAACGAGCGCTGGCAGGAATTCCTGGACTCCTGCAACGACCTGATGCGCACCCGCTACAACGGCGAAGTGGGCACGCCGGTCGACTCGTTCTTCCGTGTCGTGGACGTCCTGAGCCGTGCCGGCGCCGACGACCGGGTGGGCGAGATCATGGCGTTGCTCGGGCGGTCCCGCTCGCGCGCCGAGTCCTTCCGGGCCGGGATGCTCCATGCCCCCGCCATGATTCCCGTGCTCAATCCGCTGCTTCCGGCGATCGTCGACACGGCCGCCCACTGGAGTGCCGGCGGGCGGCGCGTCCTGCTGGTCCACGACCGGCAGAACATGCTCACCGAAGAGCGGATCGCCTGGATCCGGCGGGCGTCGCGGCTGCAAGGGCTCACGCTGGTCGACTCGCGCGAGGACGCGCGGGTCCAACTGGCCGATTTCCTCGCCGGAATCGCCCGCAAGATCGCCTCGGACGAGCTCAACGAACGGGGCGATCCGCACCTGACCGCGCTGCTGCGGCCCTACGTCGGCGCGTCCTCCGTCTGGGGCGACGACCGCAGCGCGGCCCTGCTGCGGCCACCCAATCTCTCCCCCAGGGGCGCAAGGGGCAACTCGGCCGTCTAGATTGCCAGTTGACACCGCATTTCAGGACCTCTTCGCAACTCCAGGAGCTGAACCCGTGACCGAGAACCCGGCAGCCGCGGAACACCCCTCCGAGTCGGTGCGCAGCCGCATCATCACGACGCAGCCGCACACGGCCCGGATATGGAACTACTGGCTGGGTGGCAAGGACAACTACGAGGTCGACCGGGCGGCCGGGGACCAGATCCGTCAACTGCACCCGGGCATCGGCGACTACGCGCAGGCCGACCGGCTGTTCCTGGGCCGCGCCGTGAGCCACCTGGTCGCCGACCGCGGGATCCGCCAGTTCCTCGACATCGGCACCGGCCTGCCGACCGCGGACAACACGCACGAGGTCGCCCAGCGGCTCGCCCCGGACGCGCGGATCGTGTACGTCGACAACGACCCGCTGGTGCTGGCGCACGCCCGCGCGCTGCTCACCAGCACGCCCGAGGGCAGCACGGACTACCTCGACGAGGACCTCCGCAATGTGGACGCCATCCTCGAACATGCCTCCAAGACGCTGGACTTCAGCCAGCCGGTCGGCCTGGTGCTCCTCGGTGTCGTCATCTTCATCGGCGACGACGACGAGGCGTACTCCATCGTGCGGCGTCTGCTGGACGCACTGCCGTCGGGCAGCCACCTCGTCCTCTCGCACACGATCACCAGCCCGGCGATGCCCGACGTGGACGACGCCGTCGCCTTCTGGAACGAGCACGGCACCCCCAAGCTGACCCAGCGCACTCCCGAGGCGGTCGCCCGCTTCTTCGACGGGCTCGAGCTCCTCGAACCGGGTGTCGTGTCCTGCTCGCGCTGGCGGCCGGAGAACACCGACGGGGCCGAGCCGGACGAGGTCGCGATGTTCGGCGGGGTGGGCCGCAAGGCCTGACGGCGGACGCCGTTGATGTACGGCGTTTCGGAGTGAACGCAGTGGCGTCACCGCACGTAAGGGAGAAGGGTGCTCAAGACCGGGGCCCCTGCGGTGGTGACGCCGTGCAGTTCGGCTTCGGGAGCCATGGATGAAGCACGCACGACGACGGATCGTCCGACGGGGGGCGCGATTCGCGGCCGTCGGCGGGCTGCTCTACGGAGGGCTGATGGTGACGCACGCGATGGCGAGCGAACCCTCCGACACGTCGCGTGCCACCGCGAGTTCCGCCCAGGCCGCCGCCTCCATGGGCACCGACCTGGTCACGCGCCTGGGCACCGCCCGGACCGCGGGCAGCTGGATCGCCACCGACGGCCGGCCCGTGGTCGCGGTGACCGACGCGGGCGCCGCGGCCGAGGTGACGAAGGCGGGGGCGCGCGCCAAGGTCGTGGACTTCAGCATGCAGGACCTCAAGTCCGCGACCCAGACCCTGAGTTCATCACCGCGGGTGGCGGGCACCGCGTGGGCCGTGGACTACACCCACAACGAGGTGGTGGTGCAGGCCGACAGCACCGTCTCCGCCTCCGACTGGTCGCGGCTGACGAAGGTCGCCGACGGCATCGGGGGTTCCGTGCGCATGGAGCGCACCCAGGGCACCTTCACCACCCGGCTGAACGGCGCGCAGCCGATGTTCTCCACCGGCGGGCGCTGCTCGGCGGGCTTCAACGTGACCAACGGCCAGAACCAGTTCATCCTGACAGCCGGGCACTGCGGACCGGCCGGCTCGATCTGGTTCGCCGACAACCAGGGTTCCCAGCAGCTGGGCCGGACCATCAACCAGGCCTTTCCCGGCAATGACTTCTCCCTGATCCAGTACGACAGCGGGCAGGCGGGCGCCGGGAGCAACGTCGTGGCCATCGGCGGCGGCCAGGGCGTCCGGATCGTCGGGGCCGCCGATCCGACGGTCGGCCAGCGGGTCTTCCGCAGCGGGAGCACCAGTGGGATGCACGACGGGCAGGTGACCGCGCTCAACGCGACGGTGAACTACCCCGAGGGCACGGTCACCGGGCTCATCGAGACCACGGTGTGCGCCGAACCCGGGGACAGCGGCGGCCCCTTGTTCTCCGAGGGGGTCGCGCTCGGGGTGACCTCGGGCGGCAACGGGGACTGCAAGACGGGCGGTACGACGTTCTTCCAGCCGGTGACCAAGGCCATGAGCACGCTGGGGGTGCAGTTGGCCGGGCTGCCGGGGGCCTCCGCGGGCGGGGCCGCGGCCTCCGCGGCGCCGTCGTCCTCGGCCTCGCAGGGGGCGGCCATCGCGCCGAGCTCGGTCGCGCCGGGTTCGGTCGAGGCGGTCGGTACGTCCGGGACCGCGCAGACACTGGTCTCGCGGCTCACGGACCCGAAGAACATCGGCCCGGGCCTGCTGGTGATCGCGGGAAGCCTCGTCGCCCTGGTGGCCACGAGGTACATCCGCACGGAGCAGGAGCGCAACCGGTACCGTCGCGCGTTCTCACAGAGTTGGGGGTGATCCGGGGCCGAGGACGGCGCCCCGCGGGGCTTCGCCTCGCGTCACGCCACCTTGGTGGGTTGGGGAGCGGCCGCCGCCCATTCCGTGACCAGCCGCTGGTACTCCCGCCGCTCGTCGATGTTCAGCGTCCCGCCCGCCCGGAACCACAGGGCCCGGATCTCCTCGTTGACCTCGGCTGCGGAACGCTCCGAGGCGGAGTCAGGAGTGATGGACATGGTGTGAAGCATACGGGGATCGACGTGAAGGCGATGTGAGTAATCGTACGTCTCGCAACATTACGGACCGTGAAGCTGATCACTCTCGATCATCACCGTGCGGCAAGGCCCCAGTTCAGGCCTGGGCGGAACCGAGCACGAGCACCTGGATCGCCAACACCGCCGCTCCGCGCGCCCAGTCGTGGAAGTCGGACACCTTCGTCTCCAGGTCGACCGGGGCGGCCAGCGGATGCCGGTGGGCCCGGAGGGTCTCCTCAACCGTCCGGCCGGCCACCTCCATGAGTCCGACGCCCTCGCCGGCGAGCAGGATCTTCTGCGGCATGGCGAAGTTGGCGATCTGCGCGACCAGGGTGCCCAGGGCGTGTGCCGCCTCGTCGACGACGCGCAACGGCATGGGTTCCCCGGCGGCGGCGAGGGCGAGGATCTCCTCGTAGGTCCGGTCGTGGCCGGTGGCCGCCTGAACCTGGTAGCGGATGTTGGGGATGGTCAACAGCGAGACAGCGCTGCCGCGTTCGCCGTCAGGGGTGAGCGGGCCGTCCGGGCGGAGGATCCAGTGGCGGCCGAAGCCGCGGTCCTCCTCGGCGCAGGGCACCCGTTTGCCGCCCAGGACGAGCCCGTAGCCGATGCCCGCGCCGATGGTGAGGACAACGAAACGGTCGAGGCCCCGGCCGGCGCCGAACCAGGTCTCGGCCTCGACGAGGGCGGCGACGTCGTTCTCGACGACCACCCGCAGTCCGGTGCGCTCCTCCACCAGCTCCGCCAGCGGGACGTCGCGCCATCGCAGGAACGGCGATTCGCCGACCACGGCCCGGTCCTGGACGAGTCCGCCCACGCCGATGCCGATCCCCGCGAGCCGGGGGTGCTCGGCGGCCAGTTCGGCGGTCATCTCCCCCAGCAGGTCGGCGACTTGGGCCGGGTCGTGGGTGGTGAGCGGGCGGTCGTGGCGGGCGACGATGTCGCTCCTGAGGGTGGTGACGACGCCGTAGACCATGTCATCGGTGATCTTGAAGCCGATGAAGGAGCGGGACTCGGCGACGACGTCCAGCGGTTGCGAGGGGCGGCCCTGCCGGGCCTCTGCCAGGGTGCCGCCTTCGGGGACCTCGACCAGCAGGCCGGATTCGATCAGCGGCTTGGTCAGCCGGGTGAGGCTGCCCGCCGAGAGGTTCAGCCGCCGGGCGAGTTCGGTGCGCGACAGCGGGCCGTGGACGAGCACCTCGATCGCCACCGAGCGTTCACCGGAGCTCAGCGGCAGCCAACTGGCGGCGCGTGTGGTCATGAGGCTCAGACTCCCGCAAGATTTCTTTCGCAGTGGAACTAATAGGTACCGCAGGAGCCACCTTAGACCGTTACATCCGGCCAGGAAAAGATGTGTGCACGACCCTTGACGGCTCGATTCTTTCGCCGCAAAAGTAAGTGGCCCCAGGACGAGCCGCCGCCGAGGGAGTCTCCCCATGACCGTCGCCTCCAGCAGCCCACCGTCGCGCCTCCCACTGCGCGGCGCCGAAGGGGCACAGCCCAAGCCGAAGACGCACCGGATCCGAGCAGGCGCCGAGCACGGGGACGGGCCGCTCGCGGCGCTCTTCGTCGCCCCGGCCATGCTCGGCTTCCTGGTGTTCCTGCTCTGGCCGACGCTGCGGGGCGTCTACCTCAGCTTCACCCGCTTCAATCTGCTCACTCCGGCGAAGTGGGTGGGGCTCGACAACTACGTGCGGATGGTGCACGACCCCATCTTCTGGGACTCGCTCAAGGTCACCGTCGAGTACGTCCTCATCAACATCGGCGTCCAGACGGTCTCTGCCCTCGCCATCGCCGTCCTGCTCCAGCGCCTCACGCAGTCGGCGGTGCTGCGCGGGATCGTGCTGACGCCGTACCTGATGTCGAACGTCGTCGCCGGCATCGTCTGGCTCTGGATCCTCGACACCCAGCTCGGCATCGGCAACGAGATCATCGGGGCGCTGGGCTTCGACCGCATACCCTTCCTCGCCGACGAGACATGGGCGATCCCGACGATCGCATTGATCAACGTGTGGCGGCACGTCGGTTACACGGCGCTGCTTCTGTTCGCCGGCCTCCAGGCCATTCCGAACGACATGTACGAGGCGGCGAAGGTCGACGGGGCGAGCGAGCGGCGGATGTTCCTGCGGATCACCATGCCGCTGCTGCGGCCGGTGCTCGCGGTCGTCCTGATCATGACGGTGATCGGTTCGTTCCAGGTGTTCGACACGGTCGCGGTCACCACCCAGGGCGGTCCGGCGAACGCCACCAACGTGCTGCAGTACTACATCTACGGCTCGGCCTTCGGCCGCTTCCAGTTCGGCTACGCCTCCGCGATGTCCGTGGCCCTGCTCGTCGTGCTCAGCGCGATCACCTTCGTCCAGTACCGGATCACCCGGGCCGGACAGACCGACCTCGGCTGACCGGAAGGAGTCGACATGGCTGCCGTCACCACCACCACGACGACGCACGTGCGGCCCCTCAGGCGCCGCCCCTCCCCGGGCCGCATCGTGGCCTGGGCGGCGATGGGCGCGATCGCGCTCATCACCCTGCTGCCGTTCTACTGGATCCTGCGCACCGCGCTGTCCTCCAACGCCGGCCTGGCCGCCGATCCCGGCAATCCGCTGCCCGTGGACCTCACCGGCTCCGGCTTCGCCCGCGCCCTCGGCCTGCAGTCCACCAAGGAGGCGATCGCCGAGGGCGGCGCGGGCGGCGGGCTGGTGTTCTGGCACTACCTGCTCAACTCGGTGATCGTCTCGACGCTGGTCACCGTCTGCCAGATCTTCTTCTCCGCGATGGCCGCGTACGCCTTCGCCCGGCTCCGCTGGCGCGGCCGGGACAAGGTCTTCGGGCTCTTCCTCGCGGGGCTGATGGTGCCGGCCATCTTCACGCTGCTGCCGAACTTCGTACTCATCAAGCAACTCGGCCTGGTCGACACGTTGTTGGGGATCTCCCTGCCCACGATGTTCATGACCCCGTTCGCGGTGTTCTTCCTGCGGCAGTTCTTCATGAACGTGCCCCGCGAGGTCGAGGAGGCCGCCCTCCTCGACGGCGCCGGGAAGATCAGGATCTTCTACCGGGTGCTGCTGCCGATGGCGTCCACTCCGGTGCTCACGCTGGCCGTACTGACGTACATCACCTCCTGGAACGACTACTTCTGGCCGCTGATGGTGTCCTACAGCGACAGTTCGCGGGTGCTCACCGTGGCGCTCGCCGTGTTCCGGGCGCAGGTTCCGCAGTCCGGCGTCGACTGGTCGGGCCTGATGGCGGCGACGCTCATCGCGGCCCTGCCGATGCTCGTGCTCTTCGGGGTCTTCGCCCGCCGCATCGTCGGCACCATCAGCTTCACCGGGATCAAGTGAGGGGACAGGCATGCGAATTCGTACGCGTACGGTCGTGGCGTTGACCGGAGCGCTGGCGCTGTCCCTGGTGAGCGGGTGCGCGAAGGGCGGCGCGGGCGGGTCGTCCGCGAACACGGTGACGTACTGGCTGTGGGACGCCAACCAACTGCCCGCCTACCAGGCCTGCGCCAAGGGCTTCGAGCGGCAGAACCCCGGACTGCACGTCAGGATCACCCAGTTGGGCTGGGACGACTACTGGACCAAGCTCACCGCGAGCTTCATCGCGGGCACCCAGCCGGACGTGTTCACCGACCACATCCAGAAGTTCGGGCAGTTCGCCGACCTGAAGGTGCTGGAGCCGCTCGACAGTCTGGGCATCGAGGACTCCGCCTATCAGCCGGGCCTTGCCGCCAACTGGATGGGCCAGGACGGCCGGCGCTACGGAGCCCCGAAGGACTGGGACACCGTCGCCCTCTTCTACAACAAGAAGATGGCGCAGGCGGCCGGCCTCGGCGCCGAACAGCTCAACGACCTCAGCTGGAACCCGAAGGACGGCGGCAGCTTCGAGAAGGCGATCGCGCACCTCACCGTGGACCGAGGCGGCAAGCGCGGCGACGAACCCGGCTTCGACAAGCACCACGTCAAGGTCTACGGACTCGCCACCAACGGCGGCGGCGACGGCGACGGTCAGACCCAGTGGAGCACCTTCACCGCCTCCGCCGGCTGGACCTACACGGACAAGAAGCGCTGGGGCACGACCTACCAGTACGACGACAAGACCTTCCAGTCCACGATCAAGTGGTACTTCGATCTCGCGAAGAAGGGGTACATGGCCCCCTTCACCGACTACAACTCCCAGTCCAACCAGGCCAATACACAGGTAGCCGCGGGCAGGGCGGCGGCCGCCTTCGACGGGGCCTGGATGATCTCCACGTACGCGGGCTTCAAGGGCATCAGCACGGGCACCGCCGTCACCCCCGTCGGGCCGACCGGCAAGCGGGCGACCATGATGAACGGACTCGCGGACTCGGTCACCAAGGACGCCCACAACAAGCGGGGCGCGCTGAAGTGGGTGAAGTACCTGGCGTCCGAGGACTGCCAGAAGACGGTGGGGAGTTACGGCATCGTCTTCCCCGCCACGCCCGACGGCACGAAGGCCGCGGTGGCCGCCTACAAGAAGAAGGGCATCGACGTCACGGCGTTCACCGAGCCGGTCGCCGACAAGAAGGACTTCACCACCTTCTCGTACCCGATCACCAACTACGCGGCGGACGTGTACGCGTTGATGCACCCCGCGATGCAGGACATCTTCGCAGGCGGCAAGTCCGTGAGCGGCCTCGACGGGACCAACAGCCAGATCAACCTGATCCTCGACCAGTGAAGGGCACGCCATACATGACGTTCTCCCTCGGCATCGTCGGCGCCGGCCAGTTCTCCGGCCAGTTCGCCAAGCTGTTCCTGGCCCATCCCGGCGTCGGCGACGTGTACGTCACCGATCTGCTGCCCGAGCGGGCCGAGCAACTCGCCGCCGCCGAAGGCCTGTCCGGGACCTTCCCCACGTACGACGCGATGCTGGAGTCGCCCGCGGTCGACGCGGTCGCGATCTTCACCCAACGCTGGACGCACGGCCCGCTGGTCCTCCAGGGCCTGAACGCGGGCAAGCACGTCTACTCGGCCGTGCCCATGGCGATCAGTACGGAGGAGATCGCGGCGATCATCGACGCGGTCAGGGCCAACGGACTGACGTACATGATGGGCGAGACCAGCCAGTACAACCCAGCCACCGTGCACGCCCGCAACCAGATCGCCGACGGCGCCTTCGGGCGGCTCTTCTACGCCGAGGGCGACTACGTCCACGACATGGACCTCGGGTTCTACGAGGCCTACCAGTACAGCGGCGGCGAGAACTGGAAGGCGACCGCCAGCTATCCCCCGCTGCTGTACCCGACGCACTCGGTCGGCGGGGTGCTCGGCGCCTGGCAGACACACGCGGTGAGCGTGTCCGCGATCGGGGTGGTCGACGAGCGTGGCGACGGGGTCTTCGAGAAGGGGGTCAGCCAGTTCGGCAACGACTTCTCCAACGCGACCGCGCTGTTCGAGGTGGCGGGCGGCGGTGCGTTCCGTACGAACGAGTTCCGGCGGGTCGGCTACCCCTCGCACATCCGGGAGTCGCGTTTCCGGTTCTTCGGGACGGACGCGAGCATGGAGCAGCTCGCGACGGTGGCCCTGTGGCAGGACAAGAAGGGGGTCAAGGACATCAGTGAGCTGCTCGAACCCAAGCCCACGCTGTCTCCCGACGACCCGTCGCTCCAGCACATCGCGCCGGATCTGCGGGCCGCCTTCACCTCGGGGTCGGCGCCGGTCCACGACCGCTCGCGGCTGCCGCGGGAGTTCGACAACCTGCACAACGGCCACGAGGGCAGCCACCACTTCCTGGTGGACGACTTCGTGACCGCCGTCAACACGCGCACGCTGCCGTCGGTGAACGCGTGGGTGGCCGCCCGCTACACCCTGCCGGGCATCGTCGCGCACGACTCGGCGCGGCAGGACGGGGCGAGGCTGGAGATCCCGGACTTCGGGGACGCGCCTGAGGTGTGACGCCCGGCGAGCCGGGCGCCGAGTGTCTCAGGTGCCCGGCTTGCGGCCGTACACGAACACGTCGTCGCCGGTCTTCAGGAGCGACCAGTACTTCTTGGCGTCGGTCGTGGTCATGTTGGTGCAGCCGTGCGAACCCGGCGGGTTCCACATGCTGACGCCGACCGAGTGGAAGGCCTGGCCGCCGTCGAAGAACTGGCTGTAGGGCATCGGCACGTTGTAGAGGCTGGAGACGTGGTCGATGTCCCGCCAGTAGATCTTCTTCAGGCCGGTGCGGGTCTCGTAGCCGTCACGGCCGGTGCGGACCGGCACCGGCCCGTAGACGAGCCTGCTGCCGTCCTGGATCCAGCTCAGCTGGAGCGTCAGGTTCACACAGGCGATCCGGCCCTTGTTGACCGGACATGTGCCGGCCCTGTTGGGGTTGGTCCCCACGGCCTTCTGCTTGTTCATGAGGTCCATCACGCCCCAGGTGACAGAGCCCGCGTAGCCGATGTTCGGGGTGATGCCGTGCTTGGTCTGGAAGGCCTTGATCGCCGTGCAGTCGGCGGCGGACTGCCGGCCGTCGACCGGTCGGCCGAGGAACTTCTCCACCTGCTTCTGATACGGACCGGTCTGCGTCGTGCAGCTCGCCGCGTGCGCGGGCACGGTGCCCAGCGCGAGCGTGAGCGGTGCGATCAGTCCGGTGATCCCGAGTGCGACGGCACCCCGTCTGCGTATGTCCCCCATGGCCTGGCCTCTCCGGTTTCAGTACGTGCTGCTTGCGGGTTCCGCCAGCTAGACAGGCGTCGGGGGCCACGGGTTGTAGGGCGGTGCGCGCTGCGACGAAACGGTGACAAAAAAAGCCCTCGCCCGTCGGCCGCCAGGGGCGGACCGACGGGCGAGGAGCGACGTCAGCCGGTCCGGGCTCAGCCGCCGCTCTTGCGTCGGAACGAGCGCTGGCTGGCGGCCGGGCCGTGCGCGCCGCGGATCTTCGAGCCACTGGTGTTCGCGGCGTGGGCGTCCGCCTGCACACCGCGCTTGCGCTCCAGCGCCTCCCGGAACTTGCGCTTCAGGTCGTACTGGCCGTCCTCGTCGGGCGCCAGGGCAGGGGTCTCGGCGTCGGTTGACTCCGAACCTTCTTGCGGTGCGGTCTCTTCGGCCATGGTGACCTCCTGGGTTCGGGCAGTGGGAACCACAGCTTGTCATGCCGGACGCCACAGTCTCCCCACTCCCCTGCCCCTGACCTCTAGCGCAACAACCCCACCGCCCGTGTGAGCACCTCCGGCGTCGCCGTGAACGGCAGCCGCAAGTAGTGCGTCAAGGTCGCCCGGTCCGCCGCGAACCTCGGCCCGGGTGACACCGCCAGGCCCCGGCGTGCGGCGCTCGCGGCGAGTTCCGTGGCGGTCGTGGCAGCGCCGAGGTGCACCCAGAGCGAGAGCCCGCCGTCGGGAATGCCGTATGTCCACCCCGTGTCGGCGAGGAGGGCCGCGAGGTGGTCGCGCTGGGCGCGCAGGCGGGTGCGGCGATCGGCGACGATCTCGTCCAGGCCCTCGCCGAGCAGTTCGGCGGCGATCAGCTGTTCCAGGGGCGGCGGTGACAGCTGCGCCTGGAGCGGGTTGCGCCGGACTTCGCGTACGAGGTCGGCGGCGGCCCGGATCCAGCCGACCCGCAGCCCGCTCCACAGCACCTTGCTCGCCGAACCGATCTGGATCACGCGGGTCCCGGACAGATGCGGTACGGACCGGGCCGGCGTCCGCAGATCCAGCTCGCGCATGGTCTCGTCGACGACGACGGTCAGGCCGTGCCGCTCGGCGAGCTCGGCGACCACCGAGCGGGTCGCGTCGGGCATGAGCGCGCCGGTCGGGTTGTGGAAGTCGGGGATGAGACAGGCGAGTTGGGGAGCCCCGCTGCGTACCGTGTCGGCGAGCCGCTCGGTGTCCCAGCCGTATGCGGCCGTCACGGGGATGGGCAGCAGCCGGGCCCGGCGCCGCCGCAGGATGTCCAGGGAGCCCGGGAACGTGGGGCTCTCGACGGCGACGGGCGCGCGCCGGTCCGTGTGCAGCTGCTCGACGAGGAGGGTCAGCGCGGCCCGGGCACCCGAGGTGACGAGGATCTGCTCGGGGCGGGTGGCGAGGCCCGCGCGCGTGTACCGATCGGCGAGGAGCTCGCGCAGGCGTGGGAGCCCGGCGCTCGCCACCCCCGAGTCGACGAGCAGGGTCGCGCTGCGCTCGACGGCCCGGGCCTGGGCGGCGAGGTACGCGTGGTGGGGCGCCGCCGTGACGGCGAGCGTCAGGTCGAGGTCCGTGTCGCTCGCGCCGCCCCGGTCCAGCGACCACGGCGCGGTGCGCTCGGTGAGCCGCTCGGGCAGGCGTACGACGCTGCCGCTGCCGTGCCGGGTGTGCAGCCAGCCGTCGTCGCGCAGCAGGGCCAGGGCCGTGACGACGGTGCCGCGGCTGAGGTCGAGGGTGCGGGCGAGTTCCCGCTCGGACGGCAGCCGGGTGCCGGCCGGGACGCGGCCGTCGACGACCGCGTCGCGTACGGCCGCGGACAGCGCTTTGGCCAGTGGCTCCTGCTCGGTGCGCCAGCGACCGAGCGCGGCGGCGAAACCTCTCTGCATGATGCCTCTCTGTATGGCGCCTCTCTGCATTGGTCCAGTTTCCCTCGACTGGACCAGGATCTCGGACCGCCGCCCGCCTACGCTGCCGCTCATGCACCGCACACTCGCCGACGACCTCTCCCGGCTCCCCGCACTGCTCCAGTCCGCCCGCGACTTCGCCGCCGGGGAGGTGACCGGGCTCGACAACCGGCCCGTGGTCCACCTCGACAAGGCGCCCGACCCCGAGCCCCTGCCGGCCGAGGGCGCCGGGGCGGAGGGTGCGCTGGCCCGCTTCGCGGAGCGCTGGGCCCCGGGCTTCTCCGGCTCCGCGGGCGCCCGCTACCTCGGTTTCGTCACCGGCGGCGCGACCCCCGCCTCGCTCACCGGGGACTGGCTGACCAGCACGTTCGATCAGAACGCCTCGGGCAGCGGCGGCTCTTCCGCGACCGCCCTGGAGCGGGAGACGCTGGGCTGGCTGCGCGAGCTGTTCGGGCTGAGCGAGGCGCACAGCGGGGCGTTCGTGACGGGGGCGACCGTCTCCAACACTGTGGGACTTGCCATCGCGCGGGAGTGGGTGGGCGAGCGCCGCGGGGTTTGCGTGTCACGGGAGGGTGCCGCCACGCTCGGCCCGGTCGACGTGCTGTCGGGCAGCCCGCACTCCAGCGTCGCCAAGGCGCTGTCCGTGCTGGGCATCGGCCGCGACCGGCTGCGTACCGTGCCGGTGCTCTCCGGAAACCGCGAGGCGGTCGACGTGGAGCAGCTGGCCGCCGCCCTGGAGGCCCTCGACGGGGGGCCGGCCATCGTCGTGGCGAACGCCGGGACGGTGAACACGGTCGACTTCGACGACCTGCGGGCCATCGCCGCACTGAAGGAGCGCTACGACTTCTGGCTCCACGTGGACGCCGCGTTCGGCGCCTTCGCCGCGCTGTCCCCGACGTACGCGCATCTGGCCGAGGGCCTCGACGCGGCGGACTCGGTCTGTGTCGACCTGCACAAGTGGCTCAACGTCCCCTACGACGCGGCCGTGCAGTTCACCCGCCGCCAGGACCTCCAGATCCGGGTCTTCCACAACGCCTCGCCCTACCTCAGACTCCCCACCGCCGACCCCGACTTCCTCCATCTGACGCCGGAGAACTCGCAGCGGCTGCGGGCCCTTCCTGCCTGGTTCTCGCTGGCGGCGTACGGCAGTGCGGGGCACCGTGAGATCGTCGAGCGGAATGTCGCGCTCGCCCGGCGTCTCGGTGAACGGATCGCGGGGACAGGGCAGTTGCGGCTCCTGGCGCCGGTCCGGCTCAACGTCGTCTGCTTCACCCTGGCCGACGAGCCGACGCAGGAGCGGGTGAACGCCGTCGCCCGCGCGGTCGCCGCCTCGGGCGAGGCCTTCGTGACACCGACGGTCTACGACGGGACGCAGGGGCTGCGGGCGGCGTTCAGCAACTGGCGTACCTCCGAGGTCGATACGGACCGGGTGTTCGACGCCCTCCTCACGGCCGCCGCCTCGGTGTCCTGACACCGCCGGGCTGCACGGCCCGCACGGCCGACTCCCCCTGCTGCTCGGGGAGTTCACGACGCATACGGACCGGCGAGAGGAAAACCGGCAGGAAGGCGGTGGCGAGGAAGGCCCCGCCGACCCACAACGTGGCGCGTACGCCGACCAGTTCGCCGAGCAGACCCGACACGGCGGCGCCCACGGCGAGCGCACCGGTGAGCATGAAACGGAAGGTGCCGTTCATACGGCCGAGCAGGGAGTCGGCGGTCATCCGCTGGCGCAGGCTCACGCCGAGCACGTTGTCCATGCCCACCTTGAACATGGCCAGCACCCATCCGGCGCCCGCGATCCAGAGGCCGGGGCCGCGGTCGAGCAGCGGTACCAGCAGACCGGCCGGCGCGAGGCAGAGTCCTGCCAGGCCCAGCGCACGGCCGTACCCGAAGCGCCCGGCGACGGGGCGGGCGCTTCGGGCCCCCAGCAGCAGTCCGACGCCGCCCGCGGCCCAGTACAGGCCCAATGCACCGGCTCCCAGGTCGAGTTGGCGGTAGAAGAGCACCGGGAGCATGGTGTTGATGATCTGCGAGCCGAGGTTGGAGAGGGCCGCAGTGAGGGCCAGGGCGCGGAGTTCCCCGTTGCCGAAGACATGGCGCAGGCCTTCGGCGATCTGGGTGCGCAGGCGCGTGGGCGGTCGCGGAATGGCCGGGAGCCCGGCGCCGCGGATCGCGGTGAGCCGCAGCGCCGAGGCGAGATAGGCGGCCGCCGCGCAGAGAACCGCCACGGGTGCCGTGAGCAGTTGGACAAGACCGCCTCCCGCACTCCGCCCGGCCACGTTGCTCACTGCCATCAGGCTCATCATCGCGGCGTTCGCCTGCACCAGCGCCTCGTGGTCGACGAGTTGGGGCAGCGCGCTCTGCGAGCCGACGTCGAAGAAGACGGTGGCGCAGCCGTTGAGCAGGACGACCGCGTACAGCTGGCTGAGGGTGAGCCCGTCCAGCCACCAGGCGACCGGGACGGAGGCGAACAGCACCGCGCGCCCCAGGTCCGCTCCGATCAGCACGCGGCGCTGCCGCATCCGGTCCACCCAGGCCCCGGCGGGCAGCCCGATGAGCAGGAAGGCGAGCGTGCTCAGCGCGGCCAGTGCGCCGACCTGGCCGGGGCTCGCGTCGAGCGCCGCGACGGCGATGAGGGGTACGGCGACGTAGCTGATGTTCGTGGCGAAGTGGCTGAGGACGGCGCCGGTGAACAGGGTGCGGAAGTCGGCGACGCGCCAAGGGGATTGGGGGTGCATGGTCCGTTCATTCGGTGGGCGACCTGGCCCTTGAACGGTGCCCGAGCCCGTCTCCGCAGCACAAGTGAAAAGATCTTCAGGGACCTTTAAGCATCACTGTACAGTCGGGTCCCGTACCGGAATCCCGTGTCGACCGCCCTGCCATGATCGTCAGGGGAGCGGATACCGTGCGCCCATGTCCGCGTTCATACAGCAACTCCCGGCGCTGATCGGTGTGATCGTCGGTGCCCTCGGCTCGTATCTGGTCGTCGTACGCGGTGATCAGGTGAGGTTCCGGCGCGAGCAGGCGGCCCGCTGGGAGGAGCGGCGGCTCGCCGTGTACTCGGAGTACGCGCGGTACCTCAAGAAGTCCATCACCCTCACCTACCGTGTGGCGTCCCACCTCGGCAACGACCCCCATCCGCACCCCCTCTCCCCCGAGGACGCGGCCCCGCTGCTGGCCGAGGCCGCCGTGGGCCGGGACCCGGCGGGCGAGGCGCTGCTCCTCCTGGGGAGCGACGAGGTGGTGCAGAAGGCGCGGGAGTGGGTGCTCGTGGTCATCGAGATGGAGCGCTTCCTCGACGACCGGATCCAGGACCCGGAAGGCTGGCAGGCGCTGCTCGAACGGCAGCGGGCCTCACGGGGGTTGTACTACGCCGCGATCCGCCGGGACCTCTCGCTGCCGCCGGGCAACGGCGGCCAATGGTCGGTCCGGCCGCCCGGGGCGAACGCCTGACTGCAAGCCACCGCGGTGCCGGTGCCTCAGCGGTATCCGGTCGCGTCCGCGGGCTTGCCCGCGTCCTGCACTTCGACGAGGTAGCGCCAGGCGTCGGGGCGGCTCCCGTCGCGGTCCGTGAAGCCGTACGTCCGGGCGAGTTGCCCGCTGGAGAGCGACTCACCGTTCCAGCGGGCCACCTCCGGGTCCCCGGCCAGCGCGGCGACCGCGCGGCCGACGTAGAACGGTGTTTCGGAGATGCAGAAGTGCGGGACGCGCTCCAGGGCGTCGCGCCAGTTGTCCTCCGTCACGCCGAAGTGGCCGAGCATGATCTCCGAGCGGAGCCATCCGGGGGTGAGCGCGACCGCGGTGGCGCCGCGCGGGCCCAGTTCATGGCCGAGGGCGAACGCCATGCGCAGGACGGACGACTTGGCGAGGTCGTAGAAGAAGGAGACCCGGTAGGTGTCGCGGTTGTACTCGGCGGTTCCGTCGGTCACCTCGACGACGAGGCCGCCGGGGTTGCGCAGCATCAGGGGCAGCGCGTGGTGGCTGGTGATCGCGTGCGTCTCGACCGCGAGGCGCAGCAGCCGCAGCCCCTTGTCGAGGTCGTGCTCCCACACGGGGGTGTCCCACTCGAAGAGCAGTTCACCGCCCCAGATGTCGTTGACCAGGACGTCGAGCCGCCCCTGTTCCTCGGCGATGCGGTCCACGAGGGCGCGGACCTCGGAGGGGACCAGGTGATCGGTGGGTACGGCGATTCCCTGTCCGCCGGCCGCGGTGACCAGGTCCGCCGTGTCCTCGACGGTCTCCGGGCGGTCGTACTCCGAGCGCCGCGCACGTGTGCTGCGGCCCGTCACATAGACGGTGGCGCCTGCCGCGCCGAGCTCCACGGCGATTCCGCGTCCCGCTCCCCGTGTCGCCCCGGCGACGAGTGCGACCTTGCCCTCCAGCGGTCCCGGCATGTCCGGCCTCCCTTGCCCTTGTCCTGTCACCTCGGCCGACGCCGTGTCCGGCGGGGCGAGATGTGGTCCAGGTACGAGGGTGTCGTGGAAGCCGGACATCTTCTGTCGCCTTTTCGGCGGCTCCCCAGGAGTTCCCACGGG
Organism: Streptomyces sp. R21; assembly: GCF_041051975.1. GTDB lineage: Bacteria > Actinomycetota > Actinomycetes > Streptomycetales > Streptomycetaceae > Streptomyces. The sequence goes on from NZ_CP163435.1 coordinate 772,557, forward strand.
CGGCCGCACGAGGTCTACGACGTCGGCCGTGTCCCTCCCCGGGTGGCCTGGAGGTCGGCGAGGAGTTCGGCCTGCCCGGCCAGCACCCCGGACAGGATTGTCCGCGCGACCTTGAGCAGCTCCGCCACGTGCGGGCTGGTCAGCGAGTAGTAGACGGTCGAGCCCTCTTTGCGGGTCACGACCAGGTTCGCCCGCCGCAACACCGCCAGCTGCTGCGACAGATGAGCGGGCTCGATCCCCACCTCGGGCAGCATCTCCGCCACCGCGTGCTCGCGCTCGCTGAGGAGTTCGAGCACCCGGATCCTGGCGGGGTGCCCGAGCGTCTTGAAGAACTCGGCCTTCAGTTGGTACAGCGGCGTACTCATGGCACGGTCACCTGCCCGCGACGACGGGGCGTACGCACCGGCCCACGGATGGCGCGTCGCCTCGGCGCTCCCCCACCCTTCGGGCGGGGGGACCCCCATCTCGCTTCGTTCGTCACACACATACGGTCCATCCTCGCCTGTGGGACCCGGGACCCGGGGCCCGGCACCCGCACCACGCTCGGCGGCCCTGCCATCAGTGCCCCCGCGCGATCCACTCCTCCAGGTGCGGTGCCTCGGCTCCCACGGTGGTGCTCTCGCCGTGTCCCGTGCGTACCACCGTGTCCGGCGGGAGGGCGAGCAGGCGGTCCCGGATCGAGTCGATGATCGTCGGGAAGTGGGAGTAGGAGCGGCCGGTGGCCCCCGGACCGCCGTGGAAGAGGGTGTCGCCGGTGAAGACGGTGCCCAGACCTGCGTCGTACAGGCAGACCGCGCCCGGTGCGTGGCCCGGGGTGTGCATGACCGTCAGGTCGGCGCCGGCCGCCTCGATGACCTGGCCGTCCTTCAGCCAGGCGTCGGGGAGCCGGTCGGGGTGGGACTGCTTCCACAGCGGCAGGTCGTCGGGGTGCAGCCAGATCGTGGCGCCGGTCCGCTCGGCGAGGGCGGGCGCGGCGTCGATGTGGTCGTTGTGGGCGTGCGTGCAGACGATGGCGGTGAGCCGCCGGTCGCCCACCGCTTCGGCGATGGCGTCGGCGTCGTGGGCGGCGTCGATGACGATCGCCTCGTGGTCGTCGCCGACGATCCACACGTTGTTGTCGACGTCCCAGGTGCCGCCGTCGAGGGAGAAGGTGCCGGAGGTGACGAGGTGTTCGATGCGCGTGGTCATCACAGCACCACCACCGAGCGCAGGACGTCGCCGTGGTGCATCCGCTCGAAGGCGGGCTCCACCTCGTCCAGGGCGATCGTCTCGGTCACGAACGCGTCCAGGTCCAGCCGTCCCTGGAGGTGCAGGTCGATGAGCATCGGGAAGTCGCGGGAGGGCAGGCAGTCGCCGTACCAGGACGACTTGAGGGCTCCGCCGCGTCCGAAGACGTCAAGAAGCGGGAGTTCGAGCTTCATCTCGGGAGTCGGTACGCCGACGAGGACGACCGTGCCCGCGAGGTCGCGGGCGTAGAACGCCTGCTGGTAGGTCTCCGGGCGGCCGACTGCCTCGATGACGACGTCGGCGCCGAAGCCGCCGGTCAGTTCGCGGATCGCCTCGACCGGGTCGGTCCCGCGCGAGTTGACGGTGTGCGTCGCGCCGATCTTCTCCGCGGTGGTCAGCTTCCGGTCGTCGATGTCGACGGCGATGATCTTCGCCGCGCCGGCCAGCCGGGCCCCGGCGATCGCCGCGTTGCCGACGCCGCCGCAGCCGATGACCGCGACCGAGTCGCCCCGGCCGACGTTCCCGGTGTTGATCGCGGCCCCGATGCCGGCCATCACGCCGCAGCCCAGCAGGCCCGCCACCGCCGGGGAGACGGCCGGGTCGACCTTGGTGCACTGTCCGGCGGCGACCAGGGTCTTCTCGGCGAACGCGCCGATGCCCAGCGCCGGGGACAGCTCGGTGCCGTCCAGCAGCGTCATCCTCTGCTTGGCGTTGTGGGTGTTGAAGCAGTACCAGGGCCGTCCGCGCAGACAGGCCCGGCAGTTCCCGCACACCGCACGCCAGTTGAGGATCACGAAGTCGCCGGGCGCGACGTCGGTGACGCCCGCGCCGACCGACTCCACGATGCCGGACGCCTCATGCCCGAGCAGGAACGGGAAGTCGTCGCTGATCCCGCCCTGCTTGTAGTGCAGGTCGGTGTGGCACACCCCGCACGCCTGGATCTTCACCACGGCTTCGCCGGGCCCCGGATCCGGCACGACGATCGTCTCGACGCGCACCGGCTCGTCCTTGCCCGGTGCGATCACGCCGCGTACTTCCTGCGCCATGGTGACGAACCCTTCCGTCGGTCCCTGTGAACGCCGACCTGTGCCGGCGCGGCTCTTTCACATGATCCAAGCGCACTCCATGGATCCCGTGCACATTTTCCGCCGGACGGAAGCCCGAGCAGTACACCCGTGGGGCACTCAGGCCAGCGACAGGAACAGCTTCTCCAGGCGGGCCCGCATCTGCTCGGCGCTCTCCCCGTTCTTCGAGCCGTTCTCGACATCGGTCAGGCACTGCTGCAGTCCGGTGGCGATGATCGCGAAGCCCGCCCGGTCCAGGGCGCGCGAGGCGGCGGCGAGCTGGGTGACGACGTCCTCGCAGTCGCGGCCCTCCTCGATCATCTTGATCACTCCGGCGATCTGCCCCTGCGCACGACGCAGCCGGTTCAGCACGGCCTTCAGCTCGGCACCAGCGAGTTCCAGTTCCACGAACACTCCTCCAATACCCCTAGGGGTATGATACGCCCTCCTCCGGGGCCTCTCGAGGCGCACGTCGTGGACCCGCGGGCACGCCTCACCTGACGAAGTTCCGCACGGACCGGGCGATGCGCTCGTCGTCCAGTCCTTCCTCGTCCCCCAGGGCCAGCAGCCCATGGGGTACGTGGACCAGCGTCTCGGCGACCTGGCGCGCGGACGTGCCCCGCAGGTAGGGCTCGGTGAGCACGACGTCCGCATGGTCGGCGGCGAGGACGGCCGTCCGCAGACCGACCGTGTCGAAGGGGCGGACGGTGCCGGCGTAGAGCACGGCGAGGTCCCATTCGGCCGTGGCGCGCAGCACCGGGTCCAGGGTGGCACCCACCGCGAGCACGACGCCGGCGCGCCCCTCTTCGGGATGGCCGGGGACATGCACGCTCCACCCCGGCGGTCGGCGAAGCGGCCGAGCTCCTTCGCGGACTCGTATCCGACGAGGAACGAGCCTCCGGTGCGGAAGCCTTCGCGGTGCAGGTCCGGGAGGTTTCCGCTTCGGGCACCACATTTCGGGCCCCGGTTCCCACTTCGACGTGCTGGGGGACGCGGCATGACCCGCACCTCGCAGCTCCCCGCCGCCCTGAGCACCCGGGCCGAGGAGCTGACCCGGGCGGCGGCCGGCTTCCGTCATGTCGTCAGCGCCCGGCCGTCGGGCGTCCTCGCCCCGTGCACCGTCCGCGAGGTGCAGGACGTCATGGCGTTCGCCGGCCCGCGCGGGCTGCCGGTGTCCGCGCGCGGCGGCGGGTACTCGCTGTACGGCCAGGGCCAGACCGAAGGCGGCTTCGTCCTCGACATGGGCGCGCTGAACCGGGTGGACTGCACGCCCGGCGAGCGGACGCTGATGGCCGGGGCGGGCGCGCCGGGGCGGGACGTCGTGCGGGCCGCTCTCCTCGACCGGACGTCGTTCACGAATCCGGCGCTCTTCTCCCTCGCGGACGCCTGCCTCGCCGTCGGCACCCTCTCCCGCCTCATGGACGCCCTGCCTCAGGGCGGCGCGACGGCCGCGGTGGAGGCGTCCCCGGGCGAACTGCGCCTGGACTCCGGGGTGGTGATCGCCGCGGTCAACGGGCCCCGGTCCGTGGTCGTCTCCGGGGACCGGGTCGCCGTCACGGCCCTGCGCGAGGAGTGGGCGGGCCGGGGCCGCTGGACCCGGATGCTGCGCGCGGACGTGGCCGCGCACTCCCCGCACTTCGATGCCCTGCTCGACGGCTTCCGCGATGCCCTGCACACCATGGAGTTGCGGATCCCGCACACCGCGCTCGTCTCGGACATCACCGGGAAACCGGTCGAAGCCGACGCCGTCTCACCGGAGTTCTGGCTCCGCGAGGTCCGCGAGCCGGTCCGGTTCGCGGACGCGGTCGACCGGCTGCACCAGGACGGCGTCACCACCTGCCTGGAACTGGGCCCCGGCGACGTACTGCTCGGCATGCTCGACGGCTGTCTGCCCGGGGACGGCGAGGCCCTCACGCTCGCGTCGGTCCGGAACTGGCGGACATGGAAAGGCAGGTAAGCGGTTCCCCTCGGGCGCCGTCACCGACGTAGCCTGAACGCTCCACCCCGCATCACCCGAGGAGCGCCGTGAGCATCGCTGAGACGGAAGCCGTCCCTCCCACTTGGCGGTTGCTCCTGGAGTACGTCCGGCCGCACCGGTGGTCGCTGCTCGCGGGCGCGGTTCTGGCACTCGGCACCGGTGTCACCGGGCTGCTCCTTCCGCTGGTGGCGCGAGGCCTCATCGACGATCTGTCGCACGACCGGCCCATCGCGCGGGCCCTGCTCGGCATGGCGGCGCTGGTGATCACCAACGCGGCGGTGGGCGCGCTGGGTTCGTATGTGCTGCGGCGCACCGCCGAGTCCGTGGTGCTCGGTGCGCGGCGCGCCCTGTCGTCGTACCTGCTGCGGCTGCGCATCCCCGCCGTGGACCGCAGCGAACCGGGCGATCTGATGGCCCGCATCACCTCCGACACCACGCTGCTGCGCGAGGTCACCACCGACTCACTGGTGGGGCTCGGGACCGGCGGACTCACGCTCGTGGCGACGGTGGTGATGATGGGCCTGGTCGACGTGGTGCTGCTCGGCGTGACGCTGGGCGTGATCCTGTGCGCGGGCACCGTGCTCGGGGTCATCGTGCCGCGCATCAACCGGGCGAGCCGGCAGGCGCAGGACGCGGTCGGGGTGATGGGTGCCTCGCTGGAACGGATCCTCGGCGCGCTGCGCACCGTCAAGGCGTCCGGTGCCGAGCACCGCGAGGAGCAGACCATCCACGCGGCCGCGCAGGAGTCGTGGCGGCAGAGCGTGCGCGCCGCCAAATGGTCGGCAGCCGCGGGCAACACGGCCGGTCTTGCGATGCAGATCGCGTTCATCACCGTGCTCGCGGTGGGCGGCGCGCGGGTCGCGACCGGCGCCATCGACGTGGGCACCCTGGTCGCCTTCCTGCTGTACGTCTTCTATCTGATGTCGCCGATCCAACAGGTCGTCGGCGCGATCACGCAGTACCAGACCGGCTCCGCGGCGCTCGCCCGCATCCAGGAGGCACTGCGGCTGCCCGCCGAACCCGCGGCCCTGCCCGCGCCGTTGCCGTCCCCCGGCGCCGAACCCGCGACGCTCGCCTTCGACGACGTCCGCTTCCGGTACGCCGACGATCTTCCGTACGTCCACCACGGCGTGACCTTCGCCGTCCCGGCCCGCGGCATGACCGCGTTCGTCGGACCCTCGGGCGCGGGCAAGACCACCGTCTTCTCACTCATCGAGCGGTTCTACGACCCGGAGGCGGGCGCGATAACACTCGACGGGCGGCCGCTGGAGGCCTGGGACCTGCCCCAACTCCGGTCCGCCATCGGCTATGTGGAGCAGGACGCCCCCGTCCTGTCGGGTTCCCTGCGCGACAACCTGCTGCTGGGCAACCCGGAGGCCGACGAGGCCGACGTCACGCGTGTCCTCAAGACGACGCGGCTGGACGGCCTGGTGGCCCGGCTGCCGCGCGGCCTCGACACGCTCGTCGGCCACCGCGGCACCCGGCTGTCCGGCGGCGAGCGCCAGCGCGTCGCCATCGCCCGCGCCCTGCTGCGCCGCCCCCGTCTGCTGCTCCTCGACGAGGCGACATCACAGCTCGACGCGGTCAACGAGGCCGCGCTGCGCGACACGGTCGCCGATGTCGCCCGTACGACCACGGTTTTGGTGGTCGCCCACCGGCTGTCCACGGTCACGATGGCCGACCGTATCGTCGTGATGGACGCGGGCCGCGTCCGCGCGGTGGGCACCCACCGGGAGCTCGTCGCCGCGGACCCGCTCTACGCCGAGCTGGCGGCCACGCAGTTCCTCGCCACCGCGGGCTGACGACGCGGGCCGTCGGACGCCGCCGCCGGTTGTTCGTTGAGTGAATATCCATTCACAAAGCTCGACGGTGCTCCGACCGGACTGCGGGAACGCCAAGGGCCCCCGCCGCGGCGGGGGCCCTTGGGACGTGCCGGCCCCGGCAACCGTGGGACCGTAGGGGATCGGTCGCCTACTCCATGCCGTCGAGCAGACCGGTGACGGGGGCGGCCAGGTCGGTGACCTGGTGGAGCTGGTCGAGGTCGTTCAGGCGGTTGAGGCCCGCCAGCTGGCCGGAGACCCGCGGGATCTCCGCCTGGTGCGCCGCGGGAATGTCGCTCACGGCGAGTTCGTCGAGCTGGGCGATCGGGTTGAGCTTGCCGGCGTCCGGGGCCTCGGAGACCGCCGCGTTCGCCATCGGCGCGGCGAAACCCGCGACACCGACGGCGAGACCAACGGCAGCGACCATACGTCGTGTTGAGATCATGCCTTCAGCAACGGCGCGGGAGGGCGCGCGGACACGGGCCGCCCCCGCTCCTCACCCGAGAGGCGCATCGGTCTCCTGCGCTTGCCGTGCGCCCTGCGGCGGAGGAGGCTCGGAGGAGAGGCCCTTCGCGGCCCTCTCCTCGCCGGGCCGCGGCCTTTGAAGGAGGTCACCATGGGCACCTCGGCAGGCCCCGCCTTCGACGTGGAGGCTCTACGTCAGGGCATCGAAGGACGGCGCGCGGACGCGCTGCTGTCGTTGTACGCCGACGACGCGGAGATTCGCGTCGTGGACCGCAACACCCAGCCCAGCCACCCCAAGGTCATGCACGGCCGCGGCGAGATCGGCGAGATGCTCACCGACGTCTACGGCCGGGAAATGACCCACAAGCTGGAGAACTGTGTCATCCAGGGCGACCGCGTCGCCTTCACCGAGTCCTGCGAATACCCGGACGGCGTGAAGGTGCTGGCCGAGTCGATGATGTCGCTGAAGGACGGGAAGATCGTCCAGCAGACGATGCTCCAGGCATGGGACGAGTAGGGAGGAACTGGCCAAAGGTCCAGATCAACTCGCGTGCGAGCTGGACCTTTTCGGCCCGGGCGGTGCTGGGGCGGTCGCATCCGCGCCGGACTCGGCGGCCACGACCAGTTTCCGCAGCAGGTCGGCGAGTGACCGCTTCTCTTCTTCTGTCAGCACTGCGAGCAGCGCGTTCTCACCGGCATCCTCCAGCACCACGTGCTGTTCGAAGGCGTCATATCCGGCCTCGGTGAGTCGTACCCGTACGCGACGGCGATCGCCCGAATCGTGCGTGCGGGTGATCAGTCCCGCCTCCTCCAGCGGGCCGAGCCGGGCCGACAGGGCGCCCCGGGTCAGGCCGAGCAGGTGGTCGGCGAGGTGCGACGGGCTCGCCTCGTACGGCGGGCCGAGCCGGCGCAGCGCCAGGAGGATCTTGAACTCCCAGTGCCGCAGCCCGTCCGAGTCCAGGGTGTCCCGGCGGGCCTGGGAGGCATGCCGCGCGAGGATCGCGAGCCGGGCGAAGATCGCCTCCTGGACCGGGTCCATCCAGTCCAGCTCCTTCGACCAGTGCGCGACATGCCGGTCTGCGGAGTCGGCCGCCGGTGCCGCTGCTGACATCGGTGCCTCGGGCCGGTTCCTCATGCGTGCCTCCGGAAGTGGTTCCCTCGGTAGGCAGTTTCGCCGAAGAGTAGTTTTCTTGTGGATAGTTTTTTGGATTACTACCGTCCTCGGCATGACGAACACCGCAAGCAATGTCAGCACCCGCGCCGCCGTTCCCCTCGATGAACTCCTTTCGTCTGCCCGTGCGTTGGGACTGTCCGGCCGCTGGGACCGCGCGGCGCGGCTACTGGACGCCACGGATGTCGCCGAGCCGGGGGCCCGTGCCCGTATCGCGCTGGTCGCAGCCGAAGTCGCCCTGGAAAGCGACTGGTTCGCCGGGACCGACGCGGCGGGCGCGCGGCTCGACACCGCGGCGAAGCTCCTCGCGGACCCTCGCCCCGACGACCGGTGGGACCTGGACTTCCTCCGGCTCCGGCACGGCTACCTCGGTCGGATCCGCAGTGGCGGCAGGTTCTGTCCGGGGCCCGCGGGCAAGGACCCGGATGCCCTCACCGCCCTCCGGGGGCAGGGCGAGACTCTGCGCGAGCAGGCCCCCGACGAGACGCGCCGAGGCTGGGCCGAGATGTACCTGGGCCTGATCGCCGACAACCTCTTCGCCGAGAGCGAGGTCGCGGCTCGCCACTTCGCAGCCGCCCTGCGTGCGGGCGAGCCGGGCGACGACCTGCTCTCCCGCGAAGCGCTGCGGCACCTCGGCGGCCACGACCACGATCACGGCGACCGGGCGCGGGCACTGGAGCGCTGGCGCCGGGCGACCGCGCTGGGCGCCGGGGCCGGAACCGTCCCCGGCACGCTCTCGCAGCAGTTGCTGCTGGCGGCCTCGGCCCGCGACGCGGGTGACGAGGCGGGAGCCTCCGCCCTGGCACGGGAGATCGCCCGCTGGGCAGCGGCCCTCGGCGCCTCGAGCCTCGCGGCACAGGCCGAGGATTTCCTGACCCGGGCGAATCCGACGGCGTCGGCCGCGAGCGACGACTAACCCCCTACGGCCGAGTGCGGCCCGGCCCAACCGGTGGCGGCCACCACCTCCCGCGCGATGTCACCGACGGACCGTCCGTCCGTCACCACGCGTACCGTCCCCGCCTGCGCCCGCCGGTCCAGGAGCCGCGCCTTGCGGACACTGCCCGCCAGCTCCTGCTCCAGTTCCGAGCCGAGTTCCCGGCCGGTCAGACGCTCGCGGGCCGTGGCGTCGGAGGCCGTGAGCAACACTCGTACGATGCCCACCTCGGGCCCCATGGCGCGCTCGAACATGCCCGCCGCCTCCGGCAGCACACTGGCGGTGTTCGTGTAGATCAGGCGCCGATATCCGCGCAGGGTGCCAGTGGGCGGCCGTCGCACGCGATCGGATATCAGCCCCTCGCCCCTCAGCCCACGCCCAGTTCGTCGAGCAGCCGGTGCATGACGTCCGGCGGGAGCGCCGGATTGTGTGCGGCGCCGTAGGCGGTGGCCGGGTCGGTCAGCAGTTCCTCGATGCGGTCGGGCGCGAGGCGCGGGTCGGCGGCGGCGGTGCCCCTGACCCAGCCGTTCTCGTCGTGACTGAGGCGCAGGATCAGCTCCGGTGCGGCGCCCGGGTCGTGGAAGACGAGCACTCGGCGGCTCGGGTCGGCGTCGTCGGCGTACCGGGCGAGGCCCCTCCCCGGGAACTGCGGTCTGTCCAGCAGGAGGGAGCGGGTGTAGCCGCTCCATTCAAGGGCCGTCCTCAGCAGCACGTCCGGTGCGGCGTCGGGTTGGTACTCGCAGGTCAGGAGCCGGACTCCGGCGTCCTCGTCGTGGGCGAGCCCGTCGACGAGGTCGGCAGGGAGGCAGGGGTTGGCGGCGGTCCGGCGCAGCCACGGGTGGGCGGAGGTCGCGGCGCGGCGCAGCGCTTCGAGGTCGTCCCGGAGGTCCCAGACCCAGCGGACGGGGCGAAGCCGGTCCTCCGGCCGCACCTCGTAGTCGATCGCGGCCCGCTGCTCCTCGGTGAGTTCCGGCCGTGCAGAGACCGCCAGGCGTACGGCGTGTTCGGGATCCGAGGCGAGGCGCGCGACCAGGTCGGGCGGCAGCGACGGGTTCCACGCGAGGGCGCTGCGCTCCCACGCGTCCTCGTTCGCCACCAGGCGTTCGGCCGTGGCGCGGGTCAGCCGGCCCCGTCTCAGAACGTCCTCGCGGTTCCGGCCTCCGGGGGTGTCGAGCAGTTCGTCGGTGCGGGCCGCGTCGTCGGGGCAGGCCCGCAGCGACGCGGCCCGGCGTACCGCGTCGTCAGGGTCCGCAAGGAGCGTCTCGCGGACACCCGGCGCCAAGTCGTCCCAGGCACGGCAGGCCGCGGCGCGGACCTTGGGGTCGGCGTGATCGGCATACCCGGCCAGCAGCCGCAGGGGGATGCTGTGCGACAGCGCCGTCCACTCGCGTACGTCGCCGTCCGGGTCCGCGAGCAGACGCTCGTACACCCCGTCAGGGAGTGGCGCGACCTCGATACGGAAGGGTTCCGGGCCGTTGCCCAGGCCCAGGCGGACCTTGTGCTCGGGGTCGTCGACCAGCCGGGCGCGATCGGCCGGGTCCGCGGTCCAGCTCTCGGCGAACGCGCCGCGTACGCGCAGGTCCGGGTGTCCGACGATGGCGTCGACCAAGCCCGGCGTGAACTCGCGGCGCAGGCACAGCCAGTGCCAGGCCACCCGGGCGTCCGGCGACAGGAGGCGGAGCAGGACGTCGTCGGGCGCGGCCGGGTTCCAGGCCAGCCCCTTGAGAATGTCCGTCCCTACGTCGGTCACTGACATGCCTCTCCGCCCCTGTCGTAACGGTGGATCATCGTACGGGCTAGGGTGATGGACAGGCCGTGACTGGCGCTGAGGTGGATGACCACCGGGGAGCGGCCCGACCAACGGGTCCTTGCCGCGCGCCTGGGCGATTGTGTCTACGACGCTCAGGAGCAGCTCATGTCCCAGGCCCGGCTCATGGACGGCGCCGGTCTCGCGCGCCGCATCGTGGAGGAGACCGCCAAGCGGTCGGCCGACCTCACCGCGCGCACCGGTGCGGCGCCCTGTCTCGCCACCGTGCTGGTCGGCGAGGACCCCGCCTCGGTCACCTACGTCCGTATGAAGCAGAACCGGTGCCGCAAGGCCGGCATCGAGTCGCGGCACGTCGCCCTGCCCGCCGCCACCACGACCGCCGAACTGGTCGACACGCTCCAGGCCCTGTCCGGTGACCCCACCGTGCACGGCATCCTGCTCCAGCACCCGGTCGGGCCGCACATCGACGAGCGCGCGGCGTTCGAGGCCATCGCTCCGGAGAAGGACGTCGACGGGGTGACGCTCAGCTCGTACTCGGCGATGAGCTTCGGACTGCCGGGCTTCGTGTCCTGCACGCCGGGCGGCATCATGCGGCTGCTCGACGCGTACGACGTCGATCCGGCGGGCAAGCGGGCCGTCGTGGTGGGGCGCAGCGCGATCCTCGGCAAGCCGGTCGGCATGCTGCTGCTCGGACGCGACGCGACGGTCACCTACTGCCACTCGCGGACGACGGACCTGTCCGCGGCGGTGCGCGAGGCCGACATCGTGGTGGCCGCCGTCGGACGGCCCCGGCTGATCCGCGGCGAGGACATCAAGCCGGGCGCGGTCGTGATCGACGCGGGCTACAGCGCCGGGAACGTCGGCGACGTCGACTTCGACACGGCCGTCACCCGAGCCGGGCTGATCACGCCGGTGCCGGGCGGCGTCGGCCCGATGACGATCGCGGTCCTGCTGGAACAGACGATCACCGCCGCCGAACGCCGGCTCGGGGCCTGAGCAGAGGGCCGGGCGCGCCACGGCTCGACCGCCCCGGCCCTCGGCGACGACGTCCTCCGCGGCCTGCGTGCCACGGACCGTGGAGGCGGCCATACTGGCCGACGTGCGAGTAGCGATCATGACGGCGGGGTCGCGGGGCGACGTCGCGCCGTACACGGGGCTGGGGCACGGGCTGGTGCGTGCCGGGCACGACGTCACCTTGGTGACGCATGGCTGTTTCGCGCCGCTGGTGGCGGGTTCCGGCGTACGGTTCCACGCGCTGCCCGTGGATCCACGGGCGGAGCTGGAGTCCGCGCGGGGGCAGGGGCTGCACCGCAGCACGACGGGCGCCGGGAAGCTGATCCGTGTCGTCGCGATGGCCCGGGCGCTCGTCGGACAGATGGCCGACGATCTGATCGAGGCCGCCCGGGTCAGCGACGTGCTCCTGCTGGCCGCCTCCGTGGCACCGCTCGGGTACGCCGTCGCCGAGGGACTGTCGCTGCCCGGCATCGGGGTCAATCTCCAACCGCTGGCTCCCACAAGGGAGTTCGCGCCGCCGTTGACCGGGGTCCGCTCCTGGGGGCCGGTGGCCAACCGGGCCGCCGGGCACGGCGTGAACCTGGCCGTGGACCGGGTCTTCGCGGCAACCGTGCGCACACTGCGGGATCGGCTGGGCCTGCCCCGCAGCGGCCCCGGCGGCACCCAACGCCTGCGTGAGCGGCAGGGCCTGCCCCAGTTCCACGGATTCAGTCCGCTGGTGGTGCCCCGGCCCCACGACTGGCGCCCCGGCCTTGACGTGTCCGGGTACTGGTGGCCGTACGACGGTCCGGGGCCCCAACTCCCGCCCGCGCTCCAGGACTTCCTGGACGCCGGGCCTCCCCCGGTCTTCGTGGGCCTGGGCAGCGCCACCGTGCCCGATGCCGAGCGGCTCAGCGGCGAGGTCGTGCGCGCCCTCAGGGCGGCCGGGCTGCGCGGTGTCGTCCAGCGGGGCTGGGGCGGGCTGCGGGCGCACGGCGAGGACATGTTCACTGTGGACGAGGTTCCGCACGCGCTGCTCTTCCCGCACATGGCCGCCGTGGTCCACCACGCGGGGGCGGGTACGACGGCCGCGGGGCTGCGCGCCGGGGTGCCCGCCGTGCCGGTGCCCGTTCAGTTCGACGAGGGGTTCTGGGCCGCACGGCTCGTCCGCCTCGGGGTGGCGCCCCGGTCCCTCCCACTGCGCAGGCTCACCTCGGACACTCTCGCCGGGGCCCTGGTGCGGGCCACGGCGCAGCCGTCGTACCGGCGGCGGGCCCAGGCCCTGGCCACCGGGATCCGCGCGGAGGACGGGGTGGCGCCGGTCCTCGACGCGGTGAACCGGCTCGGCCGCTGAGGGCCGACAAGAGCAGGGCACACCGTCAGGGCGGGGCCGGAAGGTCGTCCGGGTGCCAGCCCGCGGGGCGCAGGATGCCCAGCAGTTGACGGACGAGTTCCTCGACGACCTGGTCGAGGGTCGCGTCCACCCAGCCCGCGCTCCAGTCGTGCAGCAGGCCGTTGACGCTGCCGATGAAGGCGGTCGCGGCGATCCGGTAGTCGCGCGGCGCGGCCTCGCCGTGCTCGACGGCCTCGGCCGCCGCGGCACAGATGAAGTCCACCCAGCGGGCACGGCGGGCGAGCCGCTGCTCCTCCAACCGCGCGCTCACGCCGATGATTTCGACGAACGTGATGCGGATCCGGCGCGGATCGCCCGTCACGTTCGCGGCGTACGCGCGGAAGATCGCGGTGGCGCGCTCCGGGAGTGGCAGGCCCTGCGCCTCGGCGAGCCCGGCCAGGGCGGCCTCCTCGGCCCAGTCGTTGACCTGGAGGTGCAGGGCGGCCAGGACGTCCTCAAGGGTGCGGAACTCCTCGTAGAACTGGCGTGTCGACAGGCCGGCCGCCTCGCTGAGCGCCGCCACGGTCGTGGACCTGAACCCGGGGCTGTCGCCGAAGAGTTGGAGCGCGGCGTCCAGGAAGCGGCGGCGCCGCTCGGCCTGCCGCTCCTCGGCCGTCCTGCCGCCGTACCGGCCGGTGGGCTGTCTGAGCCTGCCCGCCACGCAAGTCCTCCCTCGCCGAGTTCGACGGCCTGTTCGGCCGTCGGCCAATTTTGTCGTGTCCGGAGTCTTGTGGAGAGAGGGCCCTCCTCCTTACTTTCCAGTAAGTCCACTCTGAATGTGGGCGTGTTCAGAATTTCCCGCCTGTCATGCACCCGCCACCGGCGCCACCGGCACGGACCCACCGGCACGCCGCAGACGACAAGGACCCCCACCATGTCCGTGCTCAGACCCCGACGCCTCTGCCTTCTCGCCGCCGCCGTCGTGCTCGCCTTCACGGGCCCGGCGACCGCCGCGACCGCGGCCACCGCACAGGTCTCCGCCGCCGACCTGCGCGAGGTGATGTTCGTGGGCAACAACTGGGACGGCACCGCCGACGTCGTTAAGTCCAGCGGTGACTTCGCGAAGATCGGCCGGGTCGACGTCGTCCCGGACAAGGAGGCGCGGCTCGCGGAGATCAACGCCGATCCGATCAAGTGGATCTACTTCATGGCCATTCGCAACGGTGTCGGCGAGGGCCACGACCAGCTCGTCGACGACATGTACTCCACGCCCGACGGCAAGTCCATGGTCGTCTCCCGCCCGAGCTTCGCCGACGTCGTCTCGATCGACCTCGCCACCGGGAAGATCAACTGGCGCTTCCCCGTGTCGGGTTACCGCGCCGACCACATGGCCGTGTCCCCCGACGGCACCCGCGTCGCCGTCTCGGCCTCGACCGCCAACACCGTGCACGTCCTCGACATCAACACCGGCAAGCAGCTCGGTTCGTTCGCCACCGGCGACAAGCCGCACGAGAACATCTTCAGCCGCGACGGCAAGTACATCTGGAACATGGCGATCGGCGACGTCAACACCTCGCTCGACGCGACGTGGCAGGACTGGACGAAGGGCGACCGGCGCATCACCGTCGTCGACGCGACCACCTTCAAGCAGGTCAAGGTGATCGACATGCGGCAGCGGCTCGACGCGATCGGTCTCAAGGACTATTCCGACGCGGTCCGCCCCGCCGTGTTCAGCCCCGACGAGTCCAAGCTGTACTTCCAGGTGTCGTTCTTCAACGGCTTCCTGGAGTACGACGTGGCCTCCGACAAGATCACCCGGGTCAAGACCCTGCCGAAGAACCCGGCCACCAGCGAGGACCGCACCACCTGGGTCAACGACTCGCGCCACCACGGCATTTCGATGAACCCTGCGGGTACCAAGCTGTGCGTCGCGGGCACGATGGACGACTACGCGACCGTCGTCGACCGCGCCACCCTCCAGGAAGGCCCGCTGGTGCCCGCCTCGAAGCCGTACTGGGCCACCGTCAGCGGCGACGGCAAGTCCTGCGTCATCTCCGAGAGCGGCGCCGACCAGATCACCGCCATCGACTTCGCCACCGGCGCGAAGACCATGTCGGTGGCGGTCGGCGACCACCCGCAGCGCGTCCGGCTGGCCCATGTGGCGGCGGACTGGAAGAGCCCGTCCGCGGGCTGACCGCAGGGCGGACAGGACCGGGCGGACAACGAGGCCTCCACGGTGATCGCGGCCGTGGGGGCGGCGCCGCGCCCTGTGAGCCGTATGAAAGGGTCGCCCGGGAACGCCGGCTCAGCGCCCGCGGCCTCCCGCCCTGCCGGAGGAGTCCGACAGGCCCGACGTACGTAGTGTGCCGACCGTCTTCAGGAGCCGGTCGGCGGGTTCGCGCAGGGTGGGATGGGCGAGAACCGTGTTGCGCAGGCCGCGCACCGGCCTGCGCAGCAGCCGGTGCGCCGCCGCCACCGGGTGGGGGCGGGTCGCGAACCCCTCGGCCACGCGCAGTTCGCGGGTTTTCAGCCAGTCCTTGTACTGCTTGTCACCGCGCCCCCAGTCCATCAGCGTCACGCCGTGCCGACCCGCCGCCTCGGCCATCCGCAGGTGCATCAGCAGGCCGGGCGAGTAGTAGCGCAGCTCGGGGTCGTACGCGGTGAACCAGCACGCGAACACCGTGCGCGACCGCGGCCCGAAGTGCGCGGCCACCGGCCGGTCACCGGCGTACACCACGGACAGCACACCGGTGAAGTGCTCCTCGCGGACCTGGAAGAGGTGGTCCACCAGGGCCACGATCCACGGCCGCGCGAACCGGTCCATCCGCCCCGTCCTGCGGTACTGGGCGGACTTCCACCGCATCAGCTGGCGCAGCACGCGCGGGTCCCGCTCGTCGAACTCGAACCGCATCTCGCCCAGGTCGCGCCCCAGCCGGCGTTCCTTCTTCAGCGTCGTCTTGGCCAGGCCCGGGTACGCGCCGCGCAGCCACTGCGCGTAGTCGCTGTCGCCGGGCTTCAGGTCGATCACCGGCGAGGCGAACGTTCCCGTGACGTATTTCCCGAACGGTTTCTGCTCGTCGATCAGGTGGTCGAACTCGAAGACGGACAACCCACAGGCCCGCAGCAGTTCCTGGGCGTCCCAGGCGACTCCTGGGCGGTGCACGAGGGCCTGGAGGTCGGAGAGGCCGAGACCGATGGCCCGCCCGACGCCGAGGGAGTTGCGCTCGTACGGGAGGAAGCCGACGGCCTCCCCGTTCTCGTGCAGGACCGCCACCCGCGCCCCACCGCGGTACCGGCCGACCCCGACCGCGAACTCCGGTGAGAGGAAGGGGTTGGCGTATTCGGGCGACTCGTCCATCACCCCGTGCCAGGCTCGGCGAAGCGACGTGCTCAGCTCGTCGGGTCTGTGAATGGTGATGTCCACCTCAGATCAGCCGTCCTTCCGCGGGATCCGCGTAAGACGTACCGGTCCGGTCCTCGGCCAGCAGGGCGTGTGGATCTTTGTTGATGGATCGCATGGACGACCGCTCCCCCCATGACGCGCAGTCCGCGTCCTGACACTTCTTTGTGTATCTCCCGATCCACGCCGGGTACGCGCTCGTTTCTCGGTCGACCGTCGCCGACCGAGATCCGAACGGTTCGGTGAGGCTCAAACGTCGCGAAACAGTACGCACGCTGTCAAGGGGGTCTGAGGCAACGATAGCCAGCAGAGCGGACGGACGGACCGCTCAGGTCAGCTGTGGGAGGCCGCCCACGAGGCGAGTTCCGTCTTCGCCGCGTTCAGCAGGGTCGTCGAGGGGGTCGTCGCACCGTTGGTGACCAGGGCGTAGTGCAGGGTGCCGGATCCGGTGGCCGTCAGCACGAGGCGCCGGCTGCCGGTGCCGCCTGGTTCGGCCGCCGCCGCGACCGGCGTGGTCGAGGTGTACGCGGGCAGGCCGTACAGGGAGCCCAGGTCCGAGACCACGGTCGTCGAGGCCGTGGGGAAGGACGCCGGAAGGTGCAGTTCCGTCGGCGTGGTCGTCCCGTCGGAGCGCCACATCAGCAGGCCGTACTGGCCGGTGCCGACCAGCTGCGAGACGTTCGGAAGGCTGCTCGGGACCGGGTTCCACGTCAGGGTCGTGGAGCCGTCGCGGGAGCGGTCCTCGTAGGTGAAGGCGACGGTGCGGCCCGCCGTGGCGCTCGGGTAGAGGCGGTCCAGGAGGCGGGCGTCCTGGCGCAGGGCGGCCTTTCCGGAGTCGTCCAGGCCGACCGCGGAGAGGTCCTCGTCGTTCCAGGCGTCGCCGGAGGTGAGCACCTTGTCGGGGTTGTTGTTCATCAGCTCGTGGTGGCGTCCGCTGTAGAGGTCCCACTGCCATTGGGAGCCGGAGAGGACGGGGCCGGAGTCGGCCGGTTTCGACCACCAACCGGCCCCCGGGACACGCGAGTCCAGCGCCTGGTACATGGCCTTCACGACGGTCGGCGCCTTGTCCGAGACCGATCCGGACAGCGGGTGGCCGAACTCGCTGACGACCGCCGTCGTACCGGCCGCCGAGGCCCGGTCGCGGACGGTCCCGAAGTCGGTGGCGTACTGGCCGTCGCCCGCCTTGCCCCACATGAAGACGCCGGAGATCCCCTTCTGGTCGTAGAAGTGGGTGTTGAACACATAGCGCGGGCCGAGGGTGCCCGCGTCGAGCAGGCCGCCCTCCTGCTTCTGGAAGTCGATGTTGGCGTTCCAGAAGAGGTTCGGTTCGACGAAGGCGGGCTTGGCCCCCCAGCCGGCCGCGTCCATCCGGGCCCGGAACTTCACGTAGAACGGCCAGAGGACGTTCTGTTCCCAGCTGCGGCTGGTCTGCCCGGAGTCGTAGGTGCCCGCGAACGGCTCGTTGAAGGGGTCGAAGCCGACCACGCCCGCGAACTCGGCCGGGGCGAGGTGCTCTCGGACGTAGGTCATCGTGGTCTGGGCGGTGGTGAGGAAGGCGTCCTGGAGGCCGTAGGCGTTGTGCCAGAAGTCGTACGACGCCTGCTTGACGGCCCCGTTCTGGGTGATGTTCTGGCCCCAGAAGAGGCAGATCCCGCAGGACTCCTGGGGGTAGTTGCCCGCGTCCACGGCCCACTTGGGGGCGCCGTCGCCGCTGTACCAGCTTCCCGAGTTGAAGAGGTAGCGGGAATAGAGGTCCTGGTGGAAGTCGGGGTAGACGCGGATCCCGGCGTCGAGGAAGGCGCGGATCTGGTCGGTGGCCGCGGCGAGGTAGCCGGTGTCGACCTGGCCGCGGGCGGGTTCGGCGTGCGCCCAGGAGAGCAGGAAGCGCACGGAGTTGCCGCCGCCGAGGGCGCGCAGCGCGGTGGCGGACTTCTTGGCGTCGGCGACCGACGCGAAGGGCAGTCCGCTGTTCTCCTCGAGTTTCGTCTCGCCCGAGACGTTGTAGCCGCGCAGCACGACCTCGCGGCCGAGCCCGTCGGCGAAATGGCCGTTCGCGACCGTGAGGGTGGCGGCCGCGGGTTCGTCGAACCAGAGGGAGTCGGGGAGTCCGTCCGCGGCGGCGGGCTGGACGCCGCCCGCCGCCGTGAGGAAACCGGTGAGGAGTACGAGGACGCCGAGCAGACGCGCACGTAACTTCGCCATGCTCACTACAGTCCGGGCGCATCGGGCATCCGTCAACACCCCTGACTCATGAGTAAGTTTCTGGTTTCAGCCGTCCCTGCCGTGCCATGTCGGCTCATGTCACCCGCCGACCCGCCGTGTCATGTTCAGCAGGTACTCCTTGCGGTCGAGGGGGTTGAGGTCGGTCCGCGGCCGGTCCGGGACCGTGGCGCCCCCGACCGGCGCGTAGTGGTCGAAGGCGCATTCCAGTTCGCCTTCTCCGCGGGTCAAGGCCGGTAGCTGCTGCTCCAGTTCATGCACCCGGGCGACCGGGACGCGGCCCTCCAGGACGCACGACGTGCCGTGGGTCGCGGTGGCGCCCGGGACGGCGCGCTGCTTCGCCAGCAGGGGCAGGACGGCTCCCAGCGTGTCCGCCGGGAGCTCCAGACGGAAGCGGTGCATCGGCTCGTACACCTGCGTGCCCGCCTCGCGCAGCGCGGCCACGAGCACGAGCGGGGTCAGGCCCCGGAAGTCGGCGCCTGTGCTGGACATGCTCTTGTCGAAGCCCTGGTGGGCGTGGCTCTGCCGGGGCCAGTAGCCGGAGTGGGTCATGGTGACCGTGCAGTCGGGGACCTGCCAGCCGTGCAGGCCCTGCCCCAGCGTCTCCCTCACCGTGTCCTCGACCGCCTTGAAGAACGCGTAGGGCATCGCGCCGAGTTCGACCTCCAGCCGGAATTCCACCCCGGAGCCGACCGGTGCCGGATCGATGCGCAGTCCGACGGTGGCGAGGAAGGGATTGAGGTCCTTCTTGATGAACTCGACGGCCGCTCCCGTGCCGACGGGCCGTTCGACGCAGAGAGGTGTCGTCTCGCAGAACGTGACGTCCAGGCCGAATGCTTCGGCGAGCGTCGCCTGAATGACCTCCTTCTGCACCTCTCCGTAGAGCGAGACGGAGATCTCCCCTCGCACCTCGTCGTACCGCAGGTTGATCAGCGGGTCCTGCTCGGCGAGTTGGGTCAGCGCGAAGTGCAGCGCACCCTTGTCGGCCGGGCCGACGGGAGCGACGACGGTTTCGAGGGTAGGCGGGGAGAAGTGCTGTTCGCCCGAGGTCTTGGGCGGTACGCCGAGGAAGTCGCCGATCCGGATGTCCGCCAGGCCCCAGAGCTTGCCGATCCGCCCTGCCTCCACGGCCGTCGCGCGCACGTCCGAGCCGGCGTCGAACACGCTGATCGCGGTGACTTTCCCCTCCGCACCGCCGGGCAGTGGCAGCCGGTCCCGCGTGCGCACGGTCCCCGAGAACATCCGCGCGTACGCGATCTTCTCTCCCGCGGGGCCCCGCTCGACCTTGAAGACGGTGCCCGAGGCCGGCCCGTCGACGTCGCCCTCGGCCGCGGGAAGCAACTCCTTGATCCCCGCGATGAGTTCGGCGACGCCCGCCCCGGTCATGGCGGAGCCGAAGAACACCGGGTGCACCAGGGCCTGGCGGGTCTGCTCCGCGAGTTCGGCGCGCAGTTGGCCATACGAGACGGCTCGCTCGTCGTCGACGTATGCGGCGAGCAGTCCGTCGTTGTGCTCGGCGAGCCGGTCCAGCAGACGCGGGCCGAGAGCCTCGGCATCGAACGGGATGAAGGAGGCGCCGCGCGTGCCCGCTTCGCCGGCCTCGCCCATCGGGACGATCGCCGGGGTGAGCCGCGCGGAGATGTTCCGCAGCACGCGCTCGTACTGCGCCCCGGCGCGGTCGATCTTGTTCACGAGGATGACCGTGGGAATGCGCAGGCGCTGAAGCGTCCGCATCAGCACACGGGTCTGCGCCTGTACGCCCTCCACGGCGGAGATGACCAGCACCGCGCCGTCGAGCACGCTCAGCACCCGTTCCACTTCCGCGATGAAGTCCGGGTGACCGGGAGTGTCGATCAGATTGACGGTGAGGTCGTCGACCGCGAACGACACCACGGCGGACTTGATCGTGATCCCGCGCTGCCGCTCCAGCGCCAGGGAGTCGGTCTGTGTGCTGCCGTCGTCGACGCTGCCGATCTCGTCGATGATCCCGACGGTGTGCAGCAGCCGCTCGGTCAGGCTTGTCTTACCGGCGTCTACATGCGCCAGAATTCCCAGGTTCAGCAAATGCACCGGGTGTCATGTCCTTAGAAATGGGAGTGATTCCTTCCTGGGGGGACATGAACGGTGCGCGCATTACTGCTCCTTGGGCCTGCGGAATACGGATCACGGCGGACGCGGATCTCCGTGCGCCCGTCCCGCTCAGTGCAGCAGGTTTCCGTGCGCGACAGCAACGGATTAACGCTCAACAAACCCTGTCGCAGCACTCGCCCCTCTCGGGGCTCAGTCCTAGAGTGACGCCCATCACGTCCGGTGGCTGATTTCCCTCGCACGGTTCCCTGGGAGGGCACATGACCCGTATCTCGGTGAAGGTGGACGGCACGACGTACGAGGACGAGGTGGAACCTCGTCTTCTCCTGGTCCACTACCTGCGCGACCGCCTGGGCCTGACCGGCACCCCGATCGGCTGCGACACCTCCAACTGCGGGGCCTGCACGGTCGACCTCGACGGGGAGACCGTCAAGAGCTGCTCGGTGCTGGCAGTCCAGGTCGACGGGAGCGAAGTGACCACCATCCAGGGGCTGGCCCGGGACGGGGAGTGGCATCCGCTGCAGAAGGCGTTCCACGAGCGGCACGCGCTGCAGTGCGGGTACTGCACCCCGGGCATGATCATGGCGGCCCGGGATCTGCTCCGGGAGAACCCGGATCCGGCTCCGCGGGAGGTGCGGGAGGCGCTGGAGGGCAACCTCTGCCGCTGCACCGGCTACCAGAACATCGTGCGCGCGGTCCTCGCCGCCTCCGCCACCTCTGGTCAGGAGGTCGCGCCATGACCGACCAGGCCACCGAACGCGAAGTCGGCCGTTCCCGGCCCCGCAAGGAGGACGCCCGGCTGGTCACCGGCCAGACCACCTGGACGGACAACATCTCGGTCCCCGGGCTGCTGCACCTGGCGATCCTGCGCAGTCCCATGGCGCACGCCCGCATCGACCGCGTCGACGTCTCCCCCGCCCGTGAACGGCCCGGTGTCGTCGCCGCGTTCAGCGGCCGCGACCTCGCCGAGGGCCTCGGCTCGCTGCCCTGCGCCTGGCCGGTCACCGAGGACATCGTGCTGCCCGACCATCCGCCCATCGCCGTCGACGAGGTGCGCCACGCGGGCGACCCGGTGGCCGTCATCGTGGCGCGCGACCGGTATGCGGCCGCCGACGCGCTGGAGGCCGTCGAGGTCGACTACACCCCGCTGCCCCCGGTTCTCGACCTGGAGGCCGCGCTCGCCGACGACGCCCCGCTGGTCCACACGGACAAGGGAACCAACCGCTGCTACGACTGGAAACTGGCCACCGGCGAGGACTACGCCGCCGCCCGGCACCGCTCCGACGTCGTCCTGCGCCGCCGCTACCACCAGCAGCGGCTGATCCCCAACGCCATGGAGCCGCGCGCCGTCGTCGTCACGCCGCTCGCCGCCTCCGGCGAGTACACCGTCCACTCCTCGACGCAGATCCCGCACATCCTGCGGATCATGCTGGCCGTCGTCACCGGCATCCCCGAGCACAAGCTGCGCGTGATCGCCCCCGACGTCGGCGGCGGCTTCGGCTCCAAGCTCCAGGTGTACGGCGAGGAGGCCCTCACGCTCGCCGTCGCCCGGCGACTGGGGCGGCCGGTGAAGTGGACCGAGTCGCGGTCCGAGGGCTACCTCGCCACCCATCACGGGCGCGGCATGATCCAGGACATCGAGATCGCCGCGAACCACGACGGCGGGATCAACGGGCTCAAGGTCCGGCTGCTCGCCGACATGGGCGCGTACTTGATGCTCGTCACCCCGGGCATCCCGATCCTCGGCGCGTTCATGTACCCGGGGATCTACAAGATGGACGCGTACGACTTCACGTGCACCGGCGTGTTCACGACCCGCACCCCCACGGACGCCTACCGCGGCGCCGGGCGCCCCGAGGCGACGTATGCCATCGAAAGGATCATGGACGAGCTGGCCGTCGAACTCGGCCTGGACCCCATCGAGTTGAGGCGCCGCAACTGGATCGGGCACGAGGAATTCCCGTACACGACCGTCGCGGGACTCACCTACGACAGCGGCAACTACGAGGCCGCCACGGACCGGGCGCTCGCGCTCTTCGGATACGACGAGCTGCGCTCGGAACAGCACAAGCGCAACGAACGCGGGGACGCCGTACGGCTGGGCATCGGAGTGTCCACGTACACGGAGATGTGCGGGCTCGCGCCGAGCCGGGTGCTGCGGGATCTGCGGTACTCGGCCGGCGGCTGGGAGGCGGCGAGCATCCGCATGCTGCCGACCGGCAAGGTCGAGGTGGTCACCGGCACCAGCCCGCACGGGCAGGGGCATGTGACCTGCTGGAGCCAGATCGCCGCCGACGTGCTGGGCGTGCCCTTCGAGGACGTCCAGGTGCTGCACGGCGACACCGGCACGGCCCCGCAGGGCATGGACACCTACGGCTCGCGCTCGCTCGTGGTGGGCGGGGCCGCGGTGCACCACGCCGCGCAGAAGGTCGTGGACAAGGCTCGGAAGGTCGCCGCGCATCTGCTGGAGGCGAGCGAGCACGACCTGGAGTTCACCCACGGCGTGTTCTCCGTGAAGGGTTCGCGCGAGGCCCGCAAGAGCATCCAGGAGATCGCCTTCGAGACGTTCTCCTCGCACGACCTGCCCGACGGCATGGAACCCACCATCAACGCCGAGCACCTGCTCGATCCGGAGAACTTCTCCTACCCGCACGGGACGCACCTGTGCGCGGTCGAGGTCGACACGGAGACGGGCAGGACGTCGATCCGCTCGTACGTCTGCGTGGACGACGTCGGCCGTGTCATCAACCCGATGATCGTCGAGGGACAGGTGCACGGCGGCCTCGCGCAGGGCATCGCGCAGGCGCTGTACGAGGAGGCCGTCTACGACGGCGACGGCAACCTGGTCTCCGGCACGATGGCCGACTATCTCGTGCCGTCGTCGGCGGACCTGCCGGACTTCGTGACGGACCGGACCGAGACGCCTTCCACCACGAATCCCCTTGGCTCAAAAGGGGTCGGCGAGGCCGGGACGATCGCGTCGACGCCCGCCGTAGTCAACGCGATCGTGGACGCGCTGCGCCCGCTGGGCGTCACCGAAGTCGCGATGCCCTGTACTCCGCAACGGGTCTGGGAGGCCCTCCAGGAGGCTTCGACATGATTCCCCCTGCATTCGAATACGCCAGGCCGACGAGCGTCGACGAGGCCGTACGCACCCTGGCGGACGCCGGTGAGGACGCCAAGGTCCT
This sequence comes from Streptomyces sp. R21, assembly GCF_041051975.1. Taxonomy (GTDB): domain Bacteria; phylum Actinomycetota; class Actinomycetes; order Streptomycetales; family Streptomycetaceae; genus Streptomyces. The sequence continues at coordinate 796,206 of NZ_CP163435.1, forward strand.
CGCCGGCGGGCAGAGCCTGCTGCCGCTGCTCCGGCTGCGGCTCGCGTTTCCCGAACTCGTCGTCGACGTGGGCCGGATACCCGAGCTTCGCGGGATCCGCGAGGACGAGGGCACGCTGATCATCGGCGCGATGACCAGCCACCACGACGTGATCCGCGACCCGCGGGTGCGCCGGCACGCGGGGCTGCTCGCGGCGGCCACGGCCACGGTCGCCGATCCCGCCGTACGCCATCGCGGCACCCTCGGCGGGTCACTGGCCCACGCCGATCCGGCCGGTGACCTGCCCGCCGTGGTCCTCGCCCTGGACGCCACACTGCTGGCGGTGGGGCCGCAGGGAGCGCGGGCCATCCCCGCCCGGGAGTTCTTCATCGACTATCTGCAGACCGCGCTGCGGCCCGACGAGCTGCTCGTGGAGGTGCAGATCCCGACGGCCGACAACTGGGGGTTCCACTACGAGAAGTTCCAGCGGGTCGCACAGGCGTGGGCGGTGGTCGGCGTGGCCGCACTCGTGCGCCGTGACAACGGGCACATCGCCCAGGCGCGGATCGGGCTGACCAACATGGGGCCGACCCCGCTGCGGGCGGCGGCCACCGAGGAGACGCTCTTCGGCGCCGCGGACGCCGGCGCGGTGGCACGCGCCGCGGAGGCGGCCGCCGACGGCACCCATCCGTCGGCCGATCCGTCGGCGTCGCCCGCCTACCGCGCGCACCTCGCCCGGGTGCTCACCCGGCGCGCGGTGCTGGCCGCCGCCGGCCTCGGGTGAGGAGCCCATCGCCCACATGGCCGGGGACGGCTACGGCGTGACCGGTCCGGACGAGGTGCGCGCCCGGCTGGAGCGGACGGGTTACCTTGTCGACGACGGGCTGGCCGTCGCCTGCTTCCTGGCGCTGCGGCTGCACCGGCCGATCTTCTGCGAGGGCGACGCGGGCGTGGGCAAGACCGCACTCGCCTCCGCCCTCGCGGACGCGATCGGCGCCCCGCTGATCCGGCTCCAGTGCCACGAGGGCATCGACGCCTCCCAGGCCCTGTACGACTGGGACTTCCCGCGCCAGCTGTTGCATCTACGGGCCGCCGAGGCGGCCGGTGTCACCGACCCCGACCGTCTCGAAGGAGAGCTGTACGACCGGCGGTTCCTGATCGCCCGTCCCCTGCTCCGGGCGCTGGAGACCCAGCCGTCCGTGCTCCTCGTCGACGAAGTCGACCGCGCGGACGACGAGTTCGAGGCGTTCCTGCTGGAGCTGCTGTCGGAGTACGCCGTCACGATCCCCGAACTGGGCACGCTCCGCGCCGAGTTGCCGCCGGTCGTCGTCCTGACGTCGAACCGCACGCGCGAGGTGCACGACGCGTTGAAGCGGCGCTGCCTCTACCACTGGTTCGACCATCCCGGCTTCGCCCGCGAACTCGCCATCGTGCGAAGGAGGTTGCCGGGTGTGACGGCCCGGCTGGCCGAGCAGGTGACCACCCTCGTGCAGGCACTGCGCGCCGAGGACCTGCTCAAGCCGCCCGGTGTGGCGGAGACGATCGACTGGGCGCAGGCCCTGGACGCGCTCGGAGCGACCGAGGTGGACGCTGAGTTGGCGGTGGCCACGCTGGGATCGGTCCTGAAGTACCGGGAGGACGCGGAGCGGGCCCGGGGGCTGGACCTGACGGCGATCCTCGCGGCGCGCGGGGCGTAAGGACATGGCGGGCGGGGACGGCCCCGGCCTTGCGGGACGCAGAACGTCCGCCATGCTCGACGCCTCCGCCGTCCTCGTCGGGTTCGCCCGCGCGCTGCGCGCGGCGGGGGTGGACGCCGGGCCCGACCGCGTGCAGGCGTTCCTCGGCGCGCTCGACGCCCTCGATCCCGGCGTGCGCGCGGACGTGTACTGGGCCGGGCGGCTCACCCTGTGCGGGAGCCGGGACGACCTGGAGCGCTACGAGCGGGTCTTCGCGGCGTACTTCGAGGCCGCGGCCGACGGCTCGACAGCGGTGCGGGCGTCTGCGGTGCCGCGGCTGCGCAGGGGCCTACGGGACGCCGAGGCCGCTCCCGGCACGGCGGCGCGGGCCGATGCCACACTTCCGGCGCCCGCGCTGGCCAGCGCCACGGAAGTGCTGCGCCACCGCGACATCGCCGGGCTGACCGGTGCCGAGCGGGAGCAGCTGCGGCGGCTGCTGGCCGCGTTCACCCTGCGCGGCGAGGCCCGGCGCACCGCGCGGCGGCATCCGGCCCGGCGCGGCAGCATCGATCCGCGGCGCACCGTACGGGAGTTGCTGCGCCGCGGCGGCGAACCGGCCCGCCCACGGCTGCACGCGCGGGCCGACCGCCCGCGCCGGGTCGTGCTGCTCGTGGACGTCAGCGGCTCCATGGCCCCGTACGCGGACGCACTGCTCCGCTTCGCCCACGCGGGCGCACGCGGCACCCGCACGGAGGTCTTCACGATCGGCACCCGGCTCACCCGGGTGACCCGGGAGCTGACACATCGCGACCCCGACACGGCCATGGCGGCTCTCGCGGCGGCCGTCCCGGACTGGAGCGGCGGGACCCGGCTGGGCGAGATGCTGCGCGGCTTCCTGGACCGCTGGGGTCAGCGCGGCATGGCGCGCGGCGCGGTCGTGGTGCTGCTCTCCGACGGCTGGGAGCGTGGCGATCCCGCCCGGCTCGCGGACCAGATGCGACGCTTGCGGCGGCTCGCGCACCGGGTGATCTGGGCCAATCCGCGCAAGGCCCGCCCCGGTTACGCACCCCTGGCCGCCGGTATGGCGGCGGCCCTGCCGAGCGTGGACGCGTTCGTCGAGGGGCACAGCCTGGCCGCCCTGGAGCGTCTGGCGGCGGTGGTGAGAGGAGCGGACGATGCGTGACATTCTTCCGGCGCTGAACCGGTGGTACGCGGCGGGCGAGCCGTTCGGCCTGGCCACGGTCGTCGCGGTGAGCCGCAGCGCGCCGCGCGATCCCGGCGCGGCCATGGCGGTCGGCCCGGACGACGAGGTGGTGGGGAGCGTGTCCGGCGGCTGCGTGGAGGGCGCGGTCTTCGAACTGGCCCAGCAGGTGGTGGAGTCCGGCGAGGCGCGGCTGGAGACCTTCGGGTACAGCGACGAGGACGCGTTCGCCGTCGGGCTCACCTGCGGCGGCGAGATCACCCTGCTCGTGCGCCGGGTGTCCCCCGCCGACGATCCCTCCTTCGGGGCGGTCGCCGAGTCGGTGGCGGCGAGCCGCCCCGTGACCGTGGCGACGGTGATCGACGGACCGGCCCGGCGCAGCGCCTCGCTCGCCGTGTGGCCCGACGGCGTGTCGGGCTCCCTCGGCTCGACCGGCCTCGACGTGGCGGTGACCGCCGACGCACGCGGTGAACTGGCCCTGGGCGCCACGGGCCGGCGGCACTACGGACCGGACGGCGAGCGGCGCGAGGACGCCGTCACCGTCTTTCTGCACTCCTTCGCCCCGCCACCGCGGATGCTGGTCTTCGGCGCGATCGACTACGCGGCCGCCGTGGCCCGCATCGGCGACTTCCTCGGCTACCGGGTGACGGTCTGCGACGCCCGCCCCGTCTTCGCCACCCCCCAGCGCTTCCCGGCGGGCGTGGAGGTCGTCGTCGACTGGCCCCACCGCTACCTGCGCGGCACGACCACGGACGCCCGCACGGTCATCTGCGTCCTCACCCACGACCCGAAATTCGACGTTCCCCTTCTGCAAGAGGCGCTGCGCCGCCCGGCGGCCTACATCGGTGCGATGGGCAGCCGTCGCACCCACGACGACCGCGCGACGCTCCTTCGCGAGGCGGGACTCGGTGACGACGAGCTGTCCCGCCTGCGCTCCCCCATCGGCCTCGACCTCGGCGCGCGCACGCCGGAGGAGGTGGCGGTCTCCGTCGCCGCGGAGATCGTCGCGCTGCGCTGGGGCGGCAGCGGCTCGCCGCTCGGGGCGACGGGCGGGGCGATCCATCCGCGGAGACCGGAGTAAGGATCGCGGTTCACCCAAGCCTCATGAATTCGAGCGGAAGCTTCCGCGACGTCCCCTTGTCAGGTGGCAAACATGTTGCTGTCGCACTCAATTCGGGCGCAACCAATGGCGTGCATCAGCGATCACACGAGGTTGTAAGAGCCACATATTCCTCGTGGAGGTTATGAAATGCCCTCGCACCTCGGCGGCCGTCGCCTGTTACGCGCCACGCCCGCGCTGACGCTGGTTCTCGGTACGGCGCTGGCCGCACCGCTCGTCCTGGCCGGCACAGCGGACGCCACGGCCTCCTCGGCGACCGCCGCGCTCAGCGCCAACGGCCGAACGGTCCTCTACACGGCTGCCGCCGGCCAGACCAACAAGGCGACCGTCACCGCGTCGAAGACCAGCGGCTCCCCTGACATCACCTACGTGATCGACGACGTCGTACGGATCAATGCCGGAACCGGCTGCACCCACCCGAGCAAGACGGACCACACCAAGGTCTCCTGCACCGTCACCACTGTCGACAGCCAGGACCCGTACGCCGCCCTGGAGATGGACCTCGGGGACAGGAACGACGCGGTCACCTACGACAACACCACTGACCAGGCCTACTACTTCGCCTCGGTCGAACTGGGCGCCGGAAACGACAGGCTGACCGACACCGGCGCCGTCGACGGCAACTTCGTCGGGGGGCAGGCCGGCGACGACACCATCACGGTGGGCGATGCCGCCACGGTCCTCTCCGGTGACGGCAACGACACGATCCACGCGAGCGGTGGCGGAACCGTCGTGCAAGGCGGCAAGGGCAACGACACGGTCTACTCCAGCGGCGACACGAGCTACGTGGAAGGCGGCGCAGGCAACGACGTGATCCACGGCGGCGCGGACACCCAGCACCTGTCCGGCGACGACGGGAACGACACGATCTCCGGCGGCGGCGGATACGACTTCCTGTACGGCGGCAAGGGCAACGATGTCCTGCGCGGCAACAGCGGGGACGATTCCCTCTACGGGAACAGCGGTGACGACACGCTGTACGGCGGGCCCGGCAACGACACGCTCTCGGGCGGCCCCGGCACGGATGTGATCCACCAGAACTGACGCCTCGCACGCGTGCGGGGAACCCTCTTGTTCCCCGCACGCGTGCCACAATCGACTCACAACGACCGGTTTGCCATGGTCAACATCGTTTCGCCACCGTCGAGTTGCGCCATCGGCGCCCGTACGAGGCCGTGGTCGGGGCGAGGAGGCAGCGATGGAGTTGCGGCACGAGTTCACCGTTCCCGTCCCGGTGGCGGACGCCTGGCAGGTTCTGCTCGACATCGAGCGGGTGGCGCCGTGCATGCCGGGGGCGACGGTGGAGGAGTACGACGGGAAGACCGTGACCGGAGCGGTGAAGGTCAAGGTCGGGCCGATCAGCGTGACCTACCGCGGCACCGCCGTCTTCGAGGAGCAGGACGAGTCCGCGCATCGCCTCGTGCTGAGCGCGAACGGCAAGGAGACCCGGGGGCAGGGCACCGCGCACGCGACCGTCACCGGCACCCTCACCGCACGCGACGGCGGGACCGCCGTGTCCGTGCACACCGATCTCGCGGTGACCGGACGGCCCGCGCAGTTCGGCCGCGGGGTCATGGCGGAGGTGGGCGACAAGCTGGTCGGCCAGTTCGCGGACTGCCTGGCCGCACAGCTCAACGAGCCGGTGGAAGCCCCTGGCCCCGCCGATTCCGGGCGCTGGGAGGGAACGGCGGGGCAAGCGCGTCCGGGATCCGACGCGATCGATCTCGTACGGGTGGCGGGGGCACCCTTGGCCAAGCGTGTGGCGGTGGTGGCTGCGGTTGTGGTGGTGGGGGTGGTGTTCTCGCGGGTACGGCGTCGTCGCCGCGTGCAGCGTCGTCCGGGCGTACGCGGACGTCAGGGTCATCACTGAGTCCGGTCCGCCGGGACTGCCGTCAGAATCCCGACTCGCGGTGATCGGCGACCAGTTGCTCCAAGTGGTGCAGCGCCGCCGTCACCCGGGCCGGGTCCTTCTGGAAGAAGGGGTCGTCGGGCACCGGCAGGGAGCCCGCGAGGGCCCAGCCGCGGCCACGCGCCCAGGTCGCGCCGTCGACGCCGAGTGCCTCGCGGAAGACGCCGCGCGCCCGGTCGGGCAGGAACTTCCACGCCGCGAGCAGGTCGACGGCCGGGTCGCCGACGGCGAGCGTCCCGAAGTCGATGACGGCGCTCAACTCGCCGTCGACGGCGAGGAGGTTGCCGGTCGCCAGGTCTCCGTGGATCCACACCGGCGGCGCGTCCCACACGGGTGCGGCGAGCGCGGCCTCCCAGACGGCGGTCACCGCGGCGGTGTCGGTCAGGCCCTCCAGGGCTGCGATCTTGGGGCGGACGCGTGCCTCGGAGGCGAGCGAGTCGCGCTCGTCACCCATGGGCACCCCACGGAAGGCGTTGCTCCACTCGGGGCCGGGGCCGTCGGTGGCGTCGATCTTCTGCAGGGCGCGTACGAACTCGGCGAGTTCCAGGGCCGTTCGCTCGGGATCGACGAGGTCTTCGGGGGCCGCCGTCTCCCCGTCCAGCCATCGGTACACCGACCACGGGAAGGGGTAGCCCTCCCCGGGCTCCCCCATCGCCACCGGCTCGGACACGGGCAGTGGCAGATGCGGGGCGAGCCGGGGCAGCCACCGGTGTTCCCGCTCCACCTGACCGACCCAGCGTGGGTAGCGCGGCAGGCGTACGGACAGGTCGTCGCCCAGTCGGAAGGTGGCGTTGTCCATGCCGGACAGCGGGACCGGGGAGAGCGGCAGTCCGGCGTACTGCGGGAACTGGGCGGCGAGCAGGCGGCGTACGAGAGCGGTGTCGATCAGCACGGTGCCCATCACACCGGGCTCGGCCTCGCCGTGTCCATTGAATTCCGTTGGCAGCAGCGGGAGTTGACGCGTCGTCGGCCGCGCGTGCTTCAGGCGGTGCGGGGCGGCAGGCGGTGCAGGATCACCTCGCTCAGCCGGCCGTTCGTGACGGTCGCGGTCATGTACGTGCAGTGGGGCCGGCGGCGGCGGTCGGTCGGGGAGCCGGGGTTGAGCAGGCGCAGGCCCGTCTCCGTGGTCGTGTCCCAGGGGATGTGGCTGTGGCCGAAGACGAGGACGTCGAGGTCGGGGAATCGTGCCGCGCACCGGTGTTCGCGGCCCTGGGCGGGGCCGGTCTCGTGGACGACGCCGAGCCGCAGGCCGTCGAGGTCGGCGCGGGCGACTTCGGGGAGGCGGGCGCGCAGGGCCGGGCCGTCGTTGTTGCCGTACACGCCGACGACCCTGCGGGAGCGGCTCTCCAGAAGGTCGAGGGTGGCGGTGTCCACCCAGTCGCCTGCGTGGACGACGACATCCGCGAGCGGCAGTTCGGCGAGGAGCTGCGCGGGGAGCGCCTTGGCGCGCTGGGGAAGGTGGGTGTCGGACATCAGCAGCAGACGCACACGCTCAGGGTGCCACTCCGGGCGCTGGGCCGGTCACCTCGGCAGCCGCTCCGGGCTCTCGGCGTGTCACCTCGGCCTCCCGGGTGTCATTCCAGGACGATCTCGCTCCACACCTGCTTGCCGCCGCTGACGGGCACCGATCCCCAGGCCGCCGACATGGCCTCGACGAGCAGGATGCCGCGGCCGCCGGTGGCCTCCCAGCCGATGCTGGTGGGTTTGATGGGCGTGCGCGCGGAGGCGTCGGAGACGGAGATCCGCAGCCGGTTGTTGATGAGGGTGAGGTCGAGGCGGACCGGGCCGTCGGTGTGCACGAGCGCGTTGGTGACGAGTTCGGAGACGACGAGGAGTACGGCGTCGGAGTCGGCGTCCGCGCCCCAGGCGCGCAGTGCGCGCCGGGTGAAGCGGCGGGCGTGCCGGACGGCCTCCGGGACGCGCCAGACCGTCCAGCCCTCCCTGAGCGGACGCAGCGCCATGCCGTCGTAGCGCATGAGCAGCAGGGCCACGTCGTCGCTGCGGTTGGCGCTCGCGAGCAGCCCGTCGGCGACGAGTCCGAGGCGGGCGGGGTCGGACGTGGCGAGTTCGCCGGCGAGGCGGGCGAGCCCGTCCTCGATGTCGACCTCGACGGATTCGACGAGGCCGTCCGTGGTGAGGGCGATCAGGGTGCCGGGCTGCAGCCGCAGCGGGCTCATCGGGAAGTCGGCCTGGGTGATGACGCCGAGCGGGGGCCCGCCTTCGGACTCGACGACCTCCGTACTGCCGTCCGGGTGGCGCAGCACCGGGGGAAGGTGTCCGGCGCGCACGCACCAGGCGGACCCTTCCTCCATGTCGACGTCCACATAGCAGCAGGTGGCGAAGAGGTCGGTCTCCAGGTCCATGAGGAGCCGGTTGGCGTGCGAGACGACCACGTCCGGCGGGTGGCCCTCCACGGCGTAGGCGCGCAGCGCGGTGCGCATCTGGCCCATGACGGTCGCGGCCTGGGCGTTGTGGCCCTGGACGTCGCCGATGACGAGGGCGACGTGGTTGTCGGCCAGCGGGATCACGTCGTACCAGTCGCCGCCGACCTCAAGACCGGCGGTGGTCGGCAGGTAGCGGGCGATGGCGACCGCGCCCGGCAGCTTCGGCAGGCGGCGCGGGAGCAGGGTGCGCTGGAGCATGCTGACGAGTTCGTGTTCGGCGTCGAAGGCGTGGGCGCGCATCAGGGCCTGGCCGGCGAGGCCGGCGGACGCGGTCAGCAGGGCGCGTTCGTCGGGGCCGAAGTCGTGCGGGGTGTCCCAGCCGATCAGACAGACGCCCGCCATGCGTCCGCCGGCGGGCAGCGGCAGCACGGCGAGGCCGCCGGGGCCCACCTCGGCGAGCGCGGGTTCCAGAGCCGTTCCGGCGGGCCAGACCGCGGCGCGTCCCTCGCTCAGGGCCGCCGCGAGGGTCGGCATGGCGCGGACGGGCGCGTCCGGCCACTCCGAGCGCCATTCGCTGCGCCACACCTCGGGCCAGGACTCCGGTTCGGGCGGGTCCAGGACGGTGACGACGAGACGGTCGCCCTCCAGCTCGGCGAGGGCGATCCGGTCGGCCTGGAGGGGCCGGCGCAGCGCGGCGACCACGGCGCGGCCGACGTCGCGGACGGTGCCGGCGGTGGCCAGGGCGGCGGCGAGCCGCTGGACGCGTGCCACGTCGTTGACCCCGGAGCGCAGCTTCGAGGCGTCGGCGACCGTGCCGACGAGCCGGGCCGGCAGTCCCCCGCCGCCGGGCAGGAGGCGGCCGCGCAGCCGCAGCCACTTGGGCTCCCCGGAGGGCTGGAGGATCCGGAACTCCAGCTCGCGGTCGCCGATGGACATGTGGTCCGCCTCGACCACCGACATCAGCGAGGGCAGGTCCTCCGGGACGGCTCGCGACAGCAGGGTCTCGACCTTGCCGTCGAATTCGTCCGGCCGGAGTCCGAAGAGTTCCAGCATCTCGTCGTCGACGTCGACGTGCCCGGTGTCCATGGCGAGGCTGAACGAGCTGGCGGGCAGGTCCCCGCTGCCGGCCGCGGTGGCGGGCGCCGGGCAGACGACCGCCTCGGCGAGGAGGACGAGGCACTGCCGGTCCTCGGCGTCGAAGCCCTCCGGGTGCTCGCTCACGGCCACCAGGCAGCCGTCCTCGCGCAGGGGCAGGACGGCCAGCGAGAAGTCCGGCGACGGCAGCCGCCGGGAGTCCGCGCAGCGCTCCAGCTCCCGCGGGCCGAGCCACACGGGTTCCCCGGAGCGGTACACATCGGCGGCGGGAGAACCGCCGGAGACGTCGTAGCTGTCGCGCAGCCCGTACAGCGTCCTCGGCACACCGGCCGACTCCGCCAGGTACAGCACGTCGCCGCTCTCACCGGGCGAATAGACGGCGGCGACGGTCGCGCCCGCGAAGACGAGCACCTGTTCGAGAACGCGGCGCAGCCGTTCGCGGGGGTCCAGGTCGGTGGTGAGCGTCTTGAGCGCAAGTTCGGCACGCACCGTTCTCGATCTGCGTCCCATAGCGCCCTCACTGACCACGTCCGTCATTACAGCGCTTCCGGGACGCGCGCGCAGCCCCTGTGACCGTTCCGGGGCCGTGCGACCTGTGGTGACCCCGGCGCCCGGCCCGCAGGGCTCCGGGGGCGACGCCCCCGCGCGGCACCGCGACGACTCGAAAGGGCCCGAACATGACTTTACGCGTGCGTTCCGCACGGTGATCTCGTGACAGTCGTGACTGTCCGGGCCCGGGTGGGGCTGGAAGTCTCGGTGCCACCTGGCCGAGGGGGAATGGGCATGGACGAGCGGTACGAGGTGTACGCGCTGGCGGACAGACACTTCTACGAGACGCCGGACCGGCTGTCCGGGAGCGAACGGAGCGCAGCGCCCTCGTACGAGACGGCCCGCCGTGAGGTGCCGGAGGGCTGGCACTCGGGGCGCATCGGCGACTGGCTCACGCTGACCCCGCTCGACGCCGAGGGGAACGTCCGCCCCGGCCCCGCCCAGGGCTGGAAGATCCACGCCTCGGCCACCCGGCTCAACGCCGAGAAGATCGCCGCGACCGTCTGGGACTACTGCGTGCCGCGGCAGATCCCCTTCAAGTTCGTGCCGGCTCCGCATCTGCTGCATCTGCGCAACACCAAGTACGCGGCCCGCGACGCCAGCGGCAAGTTCGTGACCATCTATCCGGCCGACGAGGAGCACCTGCACACGGTGCTGCGTGAGCTGGGCGAGCTGCTGGACGGTCTGGAGGGGCCGTACATCCTCACGGACCTGCGATGGAACGACGGACCGCTGTACGTCCGCTACGGCGCGTTCGCGCGCTCCTTCGTCGTCGACGAGCGCGGCTCCCTGGTCCCGGCGGTCCGCGACGGCGCGGGCAAGCTGGTGCCGGACCGCCGGCAGCCCTCCTTCCAGGTGCCCGACTGGGTGACGCTGCCCGCCTTCCTCGCACCGCAGCTCGCGGCGCGCAACACGACGACGGTCGGCGATCTGCCGTACCGCATCGAGAAGGCGCTGCACTTCTCAAACGGCGGCGGGGTGTACCGGGGCACCGACACCCGCGACGGACGCAAGGTGGTCCTCAAGGAGGGCCGGCCGCACGCGGGCCTCGCCTCGGACGGCGCCGACGCGATCGCCCGGCTGGAGCGGGAGAAGGACGCCCTGGAGCGGCTGGCGGGGATCGGTGTCGTACCCGAGGTGCGGGACTGGTTCGCGCTCGGCGAGCACCGCTTCCTCGTCATGGACTTCCTGGAGGGCCGCCCCCTCAACTCGTTCCTCGCCGAACGGCATCCGCTGCTCACGCCCGAACCGGATCCGGATGCGGTCGCCGCGTTCACGGCGTGGGCGCTGCGCATCCACCGCAGGGTCGAGGAGGCGGTGGAGGCCGTGCACGCGCGTGGGGTCGTCTTCAACGACCTGCACGTCTTCAACATCATGGTCGCGCCCGACGAGGAGTCGGTCTCCCTGCTCGACTTCGAGGCCGCGGCGCCCGTCGAGGAGAACGGCCGCCAGGTAGTCGCCCATCCGGGCTTCTTCGCGCCGCCGGACCGGACGGGGCCGGCCGTCGACCGCTACGCCCTCGCGTGTCTGCGGCTGGCGATGTTCATGCCGGTCACCACGCTGTTCGTGGTGGACCGCGGCAAGGCCGCGCATCTGGCCGAGGTCATCTCGGGGCAGTTCCCCGATGTGCCGCGGCGGTTCCTGGACGAGGCGGTCGCCGAGATCACTCGGGACTTCCCCGTCGCCGGCGCGACAGCGGCCCCTTCGGCTGCTTCGGCCCCTTCGGCAGCTCCGGCCGCTGCGCCGTTCGCCTCGCTCGCCGAACCCGGTGACTGGCCCTACAGCCGCGACTCGATGGTCAAGGCGATCCTGGCCTCGGCCACGCCCGAGCGGGATGACCGGCTCTTCCCCGGTGACATCACCCAGTTCTCCGACGGCGGCGGGCTCGGCATCGCGCACGGAGCCGCGGGGGTGCTGTACGCCCTGGCCGAGACCGGGGCCGAGCGCTACGAGGACGGCGAGCGCTGGCTGCTGGAGCACACCGCTCCGGTGCCCGTGGGCACGCCGCTGGGCCTCTACGACGGGCTCGCGGGCGTCGCCTACGTCCTGGAGCGGCTCGGGCACCGGCAGCGTGCCCTCGACCTGATCGACGGCATTCTCAAGGAGGGGTGGCAGCGGCTCGCCTCCGACCTGCGGGGTGGCCTCGCCGGACTCGGGCTGGTCCTCGCGGACCTGGCGCGCACGACCGGCGAGAAGGAGCTCGGCGAGCGGGCTGCGGAGGCCGCCGGGCTGCTCGTCCAACGGTTCGCCGAGCCGCAGCCCGCCTCCGCCCGGCGGCGCGCGGGGCTGCTGCGGGGTGCGAGCGGGCCGGCGCTGTTCCTGCTCCGGCAGTACGAGGCCACCGGTGAGCCCGCGCTGCTGACGGCGGCCGCCGAGGCGCTGCGCCGTGACCTGGACCGCTGTGTCGTGCAGAAGGGCGGCGGCCTGGAGGTCGACGAGGGCTGGCGGACCCTGCCGTATCTCGGCGACGGGAGCGCCGGCCTGGGCATGGTGATCGACGACTTCCTCGCGCTCACCGGCGGCGACGGCGCCGACTTCGAGAAGGCCCGCACAGGCATCCTCACCGCCGCGACCTCACGCTTCTACGTGCAACCCGGTCTCTTCCAGGGCCGGGCCGGCATGATCCTGCACCTCAGCCGTACGACCACCCCGGGCGCCACTCCGCGGCGGCTGGCCGACCAGGTCTCCGCGCTCGGCTGGTTCGCGATGCCGTACCAGGGCCAACTGGCCTTCCCCGGGCACCAGATGATGCGGCTCTCCATGGACCTCGCCACCGGAACGGCAGGGTGTCTGCTCGCGCTCGGCGCGGCCCTCGACAGCGAGGTACCGGCCCAACTGCCGTTCCTGCCGCCGCTTCGGCGGCCCTGATACGCGGCTCCGCACGACGGAGTCGTGACACAACACCCCGTCCCCACCTAGGAAAGGACACGAGATGGCACTCCTCGACCTGCAGACGATGGAAGCCGACGAGATGGGCGGTGGCGGCGGTGGCGCCAGCACACTGAGCCTGCTCTCCTGCATCTCCGCGGCGAGCCTTCTGCTCTGTCTCTGACGGCACCGAGCCGGCACGGCTCCGGGCGGTTCCTTCCCTTCGTGGGAAGGAACCGCCCGGGGTTCTTCACCGTGCCGGGGACAGGGATACGAGGTGCCGCCGCCGCATGACGACTCCTGCCGACACGACGACTTCCGCTCCCGACGCGCCCACAGTCACCGCGCCCTCCCGCGCCTCGGGCGCGCTGCTGCGGGCGGCCACCCGGCACAGCGGAGTCCGCTGCCTCGCCCTGGGCCTCGCCACCACGGCCGCGACGGCGGCGGGCCTGCTCCTGCCGGCCGCCCTGGGCCGGGCCCTCGACCTCCTGCTGACGGATCCCGGCGGGGCGCCGGCCACGCGCTGGGTGCTGTGGTGCACCGGCCTCGTCCTGCTGCTGGCCGTGCTCGACGCCTGCGAGACCGTACTCGGCGGGACCACGAACGCGCGGGCCACGGCGTGGCTGCGTGAGCGCCTGGCCGGGCATGTCCTGGCGGTGGGGCCACGGGCCGTGACCCGGTTCGGCTCCGGTGAGCTGGTGGCCCGGCTGGTCGGCAACGCGGCGCAGGCGGGGACCGCGCCCGCCGCGTTCGCGGCGCTCCTCTCAGCGATCGCCGCGCCGGTCGGCGCCGTGGTGGCGCTCGCGCTGATCGATCCCTGGCTGGCAGCGGTGTTCCTCGGCGGGGCTCCGGTGCTCACGCTGCTGCTGCGTGCCTTCGCTCGCGACTCCTCGCAGTGCGTGGCGCGCTACCAGGAGGTGCAGGGGCGGATCGCGGGCGGTCTGGCGGAGGCGATCGGCGGATTCCGTACGATCGCGGCCGGCGGCACCGCCGACAAGGAGGTCGCGCGCGTTCTGCGGCCGCTTCCCGAACTCTCCCGCGAGGGCCACCGCATGTGGCGTGTCCAGGGGCGCGCCGCCGCCCAGGCCGTCGCCGTGGCGCCACTGCTGCACCTGGGCGTCCTCGCCGTGGCGGGCATCCTGCTCGTCCACCACCGGTTGTCGGTCGGCGACCTGCTCGCGGCGTCCCGTTACGCGGTCCTCGCGAGCGGTGTCGGCGTCCTGGTCGGTCACATCTCGGGGCTCGTCCGGGCGCGAGTGGCGGCCCGGCGGCTGGGCGAGGTCCTCGACGAGCCCGCGACCGACCACGGGACACGCCGACTGCCGCCCGGCCAAGGAGCGTTGGAGCTGCGCGGCGTGATCGCCCGGCGCGGCACACGCACCGTGCTGGACGGAGTCGACCTGGTCGTCCCCGGCGGAACCACCCTTGCCGTAGTGGGCCGTTCGGGCGCCGGCAAGTCGGTCCTCGCGGCGCTCGCCGGGCGGCTGGCCGACCCCGACGGTGGCGACGTGCTCCTCGACGGAGTGCCCCTGCGCGAGTTGGACCACGATGAGCTGCGCCGTGCGGTCGGGTACGCCTTCGAACGGCCCGCACTGCTCGGCGGGAGCATCGCGAACACGATCGGCTTCGGCGTCGCGTCGCCGCCGGCCCCGCGGATCAGGGAGGCCGCCCGCACGGCGTGCGCGGACACCTTCGTGCGCCGGCTGCCCGAGGGATACGCCACCGCCTGCGCCGACGCCCCGCTCTCCGGCGGCGAGTCCCAACGCCTTGGTCTCGCCCGGGCGTTCGCGCACGGCGGTCGGCTCCTCATCCTCGACGACGCCCTCTCCAGCCTCGACACCGTCACCGAGCACCACATCGCACAGGCCCTCTTCCGCCGCACCCCCGGCAGCAGCCGCCTGATCGTCGCGCACCGGGCCTCCACGGCGGCCCGGGCGGACGCGGTGGCCTGGCTGGACGAGGGACGGGTACGGGCGCTGGGCCCGCACGCCGAGCTGTGGCGGATACCGGCGTACCGGGAAGTGTTCGGGGCTGGGGACACCGAGCAGCAGGACGGCGGTCCGGCACCGGCGGGCGGGGGCTCATGACGGGGAAGCAGCGGCCCATGACGGGCGGTTTCGGCGATGTGCGTGGGCGCGGCCTGCGGTTTCTGCGCGAGCGGTGGCCGGTGGTCGTCCGGCTGGCCGCGTGGTCGGTGCTGGAGACGGGGCAGACGTTCCTGATGGGGTACGCGCTGGCACGGGCCCTGGACAAGGGGTTCCTGAGCGGACGGACCCACGTCGGCCTCGGGTGGCTCGGGGTCGCCGCGCTCGCCGTGATCGTCGGGGCGTACGGCACGGGGCGGGTGTACGGGGCCGTCGCGGCGCTGGTCGAGCCGTTGCGCGACCGGCTGGTGCGACACGTGGTGGAGCGCGGGGTGCGGGAGGCGGACAGCGGGGCGCTGTCCGGGCTCACCCAGCAGGTGGAGATCGCGCGGGACACCTTCGCCGGGCTGGTGATGGTCTCGCGCGCGTTCCTCTTCACCTCCGTGGGCGCCCTGGTCGGGCTGTTCTCCCTCGACCCGTTGCTGCTGCTCGTGGTCGCTCCGCCGCTCGCCGCCGGGGTCGCCCTCTTCGCCGCGACGCTGCGCCCGCTGGCCCGCCGCCAGGAGAAGTTCCTGGTGACCGACGAGGAGATCGCCGCCCAACTGGGCGCCGTCTGCCCGGGGTTGCGGGACATCACCGCGGCCGGCGCGGAGGAGCCGGTCGCCGCCGACCTGGGCGAGCGCATCGACGCCGAGCTGCGCGCCGCGCGGTCGCTGGCCCGCTGGGGCGTCCCGCGCGTCGCCTCCCTCGCCGTCGGCGGCCAGCTCCCGATCGTCCTGCTGCTCGCCGCCGCCCCGTGGCTGCTGCGCCGCGGTGTCACTCCGGGCGCCCTGGTCGGCGCCCTCGCCTACGTCACCCAGTCCCTGCTTCCCGCCCTGCAGAACCTGGTCCACGGCCTGGGCACGAGCGGCTCCCGCCTCCTGGTCGTGCTGCGCCGCCTCGCGCCCGAAGCGGCTTCGGAGGAGTCGGCCGGGGCACGCACGATCGATGTGTCCGCCGATGCCGATACGGCTGCCGATGCGGCGTCCAGCGGCCCCGAAGCCCCCGTGCGGCGCGCCGCCCCGGCCCCCCGCCCCCCGGCGATCGCCCTCTCCTCGCTCACCTTCGCCTACGGCCCCACCAGTGATCCGGTCATCAAGGACCTCAGCCTCACCGTCCCGCAGGGCACACACCTCGCGGTCGTGGGCCCCAGCGGCATCGGGAAGTCCACCCTCGCGGGTCTGGTCGCCGGACTGCTGGAGCCGCGGCACGGAACCGTCCGGTTGTGCGGACATCCGGTGCCAGGGCGCACATCCTCCACCCATCGCGTCCTCATCCCGCAGGAGGCGTACGTCTTCAGCGGATCCCTCGAAGAAAACCTCGGTCAACTACGGCCGGATCCCGTGCCCGAGGCGGAACTGCTGGCCGCGGCGGAGGCGGTCGGGCTCGCCCCACTGCTGCACGAGTGGGGCGGGCCGGCAGCCCGGATCGACCCGGCGACGCTGTCGGCGGGCGAACGCCAGCTGATCGCGCTGACCCGCGCCCACCTGTCGTACGCGCCGGTCGTGCTGCTGGACGAGGCGACCTGTCACCTGGACGCGGTGGCCGAGGAGCGGGCGGAGCGCGCCTTCGTCGACCGGCCCGGCACCACGCTCGTCGTCGTCGCCCATCGCATCAGCTCGGCCCGCCGTGCCGACCACGTCCTCGTCATGGACGGCCGCCACGCCGAGTACGGCGACCACGACGAGCTGACCCGTCGCTCGCCGCTCTACCGCGACCTGGTCGGCACCTGGTCCCCCGAGGTCAGGGCCGCGAGGTCATACCCATCCCTCACCCTGGGAGATGCGGATGGCGTCGATGCGGTTGCGCGCCCCGGTCTTCCGGGTGATGGCCGCCATGTAGTTGCGTACCGTCCCGTGGGACAGATGGAGACTTCCGGCGATCTCCGCGACGGAGGCACCCTCGGCGGCAAGGGATAACACGCTCAGCTCGCGCCGGGTCAGCGGCATCTCGGCGGCCTTGAGGAAGCCGAAGCCGAGCGAGTCGTCGACGTAACGTTTCCCCGCGGCGACCTGGCGGATGCCGGACACCAGCCGGTCCGGCGAACCTTCCTTGGCGACGTACCCGAGCGCGCCGGCCTCCGCGGCCCGTCTGAGCAGCCCGGGCCGGTTCGCGCCGGCCAGCACGAGGAGCCGCGGAACCGCGGGATCCGGGCGCCTGGCGCAGAGATCGGCGAGCGGTGGGAGCCCGTAGGGGTCCGCGCATTCCAGGTCCGCCGCGCAGACGTCCGGCCGTACCGTACGCACCTGCGGAGACGCGCTGCGCCAGGGTGCGTCGAACACCCTGAAGTCGGGTTCACGGCGTAACCACTCCGCCAACGCCAACCGCACCAGACATTCGTCGTGCACCAGAAGTACCCGGATCACGTCTGCCCCTCAACTCGCCGCTAGCCGGTGTTTCCGTCACTTGCCGATTGCCGGTATCCCCGACATCAGCGACTGCCCATTGTTTGGCGCATGTCACCGTTCCGGTGCGCGAAGAACCGGCCAAGAGGGGGCGTGGGGGCGCACGGGGAGCGCCCCCGGTCCCCTTCGCGCTTCGACACGCGAGGCATGACTTCGGGTCGACGGGGTAAACACCCGCCTCGCCCGTCGCCGCCCTCGCTCGCCGTGCAGGAAGGGCCACCAGGAGAGAGCCTTGACCCCTGGGACTGGTCGCGAGGCCCTTGCGAGGAGGTGGTCGGCGTGTCCGACTGGCAGGGGTCCGGACGGGAGGCGGCCTCCGCCGCGGCACCGGCCGGCCGGCCGCTGCTGTCACTGGCGCTCGCCTCCATGCTGGACGGCGTCCACGCGCACTCCGGCGCGGTCTATCTGCTGGCGCCGGACGAGCCGGTCCTGGAGATGGCGGTCATGGCGGGGCTTCCCCGCGCCTTCGCCGCGCCCTGGGAACGGGTCGGGCTCAACGCGCCGGTCCCCGTGGCCGAGGCGGTACGGGAACGGCGGCTGATCTGGGTCAGCGGCGACGAGGAGATGGCCCGCCGCTACCCACGGATCGCAGTGGTCCTCCCCTACCCCTTCTCGCTGGCGGCGCTCCCGGTGGCGACCCCGGACACGGCGTACGGCGCCGTCTTCGTGACCTGGCCCGGCGCGCACCCGACCGATCTGTCCGACCGTGAACGCGACCACCTCACCGCGGCCTGCGACCGGCTCGCCCTGCGCCTGCGGCGCGCCGCGGACGAGCACCGTCCGGTGCACCCCGAGCCGGACCTGCTCGCGCCCGCGGCCGCGTCGACCGTGGCGGGCACGCTGGGCACGGTGGAGGCGGCACGGATGGTGGCGCGGCTGCCGTACGGCCTGTGCGCGCTGGACCTGCACGGCCGCATCAGCTACGCCAACCCGGCCGCGGCCGATCTGCTCGGGCTCCCGGTCAGCGGACTGCTGGGCACCCAGCTGTGGGCGGCCGTGCCCTGGCTCAACGACCCCGTGTACGAGGACCGCTACCGTGCCGCGCTGATCAGCCAGCAGGTGACGTCCTTCGTGGCGCTGCGGCCGCCCGGCGACTGGCTGTCGTTCCGTCTCTACCCCAGCACCAACGGGCTGAGCGTACGCATCTCGCGGGCTCGCGCGGTCTCCGAGATGGGCCGGGCCGGAGCGCCCCTGGGCGACGGCACCTCGCGGCTGGTGACCATCTCTCAGGTGCTGAGCCTGGCGGGGGCGCTCACCGAGGCGGTGGGAGTGCAGGACGTGGTGCAGCTGGTCGCGGACGAGATCGCACCGGCCGTCGGCAGCCAGGCCCTCGTCGTCCTCGGCTCTCGGGCCGGACGCCTGCATGTGCTCGGGCATCACGGATATCCCGACCCGCACGTCGTGGAGCGCTTCGACGGGATGCCGCTCACCGCCCAGACCCCCGGCACACAGGCTCTGAGCAGCGGGGTTCCCTCCTTCTTCGAGTCCCGCGGGCAACTGGAGCACCTGTATCCGGCGCGGCACGCGACACCCGACGGGATGGCCGCGTGGGCGTATCTGCCGCTCATCGCGTCCGGGCGGCCGGTGGGGACCTGCGTCCTCGCGTACGCGGAACCGCACCGCTTCCCGACGGACGAGCGCGCCGTGCTCACCAGCCTGAGCAGCCTCATCGCCCAGGCCCTGGAACGGGCCATGCTCTACGACACCAAGCACCGGCTGGCGCACGGCCTCCAGGCTGCCCTGCTGCCGAACTCCCTGCCGTCGCTGCCCACCATCGAGGCGGCCGCCCGCTACCTCCCCGCCACGCAGGGCATGGACATCGGCGGCGACTTCTACGACCTGGTGCCCTTGGGCGGCCAGGCCGCCGCCGTGATCGGCGACGTACAGGGGCACAACGTGACGGCGGCGGGCCTGATGGGGCAGATCCGTACGGCCGTCCGCGCGTACACCACCGTGGGACAGCCGCCGGAGGAGGTCATGCGCAGCACCAACCGGCTGCTCATCGACCTCGGAACCGAGCTGTTCGCGAGCTGTCTCTACCTGCGGCTCGACCCGTCCCGCGGCCGGGCGGTGATGTCCCGCGCGGGGCACCCGCCTCCGCTGCTGCGCAAGCCCGACGGACGGGTCCGGGTGCTCGATCTGGCCGGAGGGCCCCTGCTCGGGATCGACGCCGCCGCCACGTATCCGACCACCGAGGTCGCGCTCGACCCCGGTTCCGTTCTCGCCCTCTACACCGACGGGCTCATCGAATCCCCCGGTGTCGACATCGAGGACGCGCTCGCCGACCTGGGCCGGTTGCTCGCCGAGACCGGGGACCGGCCGCTGGACGAGCTGGCCGACAGCATGGTCCAGTACAGCGCGTCGGCGTCGCCGGAGCGGCTCGACGACGTGGCGTTGCTTCTGCTGCGTGCCCGGGCTGTGGACTGACGGCGCAACCGCCCTGCGCACACGGCGGTGCGGCCCTCCCGCCGGAGGGCCGCACTTTTCCACTCCACTGTCGGCCGGGACCGCTCCGGACCGCGACCGGATCAGTGGCTCTCGGACACCAGACCGGAGCCGTCGTCGGCGCCTGTGCCGGAACCTGAGGCGTCACCCGTGCCGGTGCCGCTCTGGTCGCCCGACTGCTGGCCCGACTGGTCGCCCACGGCGCCGCTCTGGTCGCCGGCCTGGTCCCCGGCTCCACCTGCCTGGTCGTCGGCTCCGCCGCCCGCCTGGTCGCCTGCACCCGCATCCCCGGCACCCGCATCTCCGGCACCCGCGTCCCCAGCACCTGCGTCCCCGGCACCGGCATCTCCGGCACCTGCGTCGCCGGCACCCGCGCCGATCGTCGCGCCGACCGCTGTCAGCGCGGTGGTGACCGGCTGGAAGAAGGTCTCGCCGCCGACCGTGCAGTCGCCGCTGCCGCCGGAGGTCAGCCCGATCGCGCTGCCGTCCTGGGTGAACAGGGAGCCGCCGCTGTCGCCCGGTTCGGCGCAGACGTCGGTCTGGATGAGGCCGGTGACCGTGCCCTCCGGGTAGTTCACCGTGGCGTCGAGACCGGTGACGTTGCCGTCGTTCAGGCCGGTGGTGCTGCCCATCCTGAGGACCGCCTGGCCCACGGTGGCGTCCGCGGCCTGGGTGATCTGGACGGTCTGCCCGTTGCCGACGTTGACCTCGCTGGCCGCCTGCGTGTTCGGGTCGTCGTACTTGACGAGCGCGAAGTCGCCGTCGCCCGGGAAGGTGGCCTTGTCGACGGTCGCGATGGGCGCCCCGTCCTGGGAGTCCGACCACTGGGCCGCCGCGACACCGCAGTGGCCCGCGGTCAGGAAGGCGGGGCTGCCGTCGCCCGCCACGACGTTGAAGCCCAGCGAGCAGCGGGCACCACCGCCGAAGATGGCGTCGCCGCCCGACACGAACGTCTTGAACGTGCCGGCGGACTTCTTGAGGGTGGCGACGTCCGATCCGAGGCTCTTGACCGTCGCCTCGACGGTGTCCCACTTGGCGCCCGTGACGGTGCTGTCCGCGGTGACCCTGATCTCGTTCGTCTTCGGGTCGACGGCCCACGAGGTGCCGGGAATCGTCGCGTCGGTCTTCAGCGTCGTCGCGGCGGCCTTCAGCGTGGAGGTGCTGTTCTGTACCTCGTGGGGGACGGCACCCGCCTTCTTGATCTCGTTGACGACGTTGCTGTTGTTACCGACGACGTTCACGACGATCTGCTGCTTGTCGGCGTCGTAGTACGACCCGGCGAAGGCGTCGCCGAGCCGGGAGGCCAGCTGTGAGGCGAGGTCCGACGCATCATCGGCCTTGAACGTCCGGGGAGCCGCGTCCTTCGCGTCCGTCTGCGACGCATTGGCGTTGGGCAGCAGAAGGGCCGCTGCTCCGAGCGCCGCCACGCTGCCTGCCGCGATCGCGGCCTTGCGCTTGGGTATGCGTTTGTGACTCAACTCTTGACCTCCTGGGGACGGGGCCGAATGCCGTCGTCCGGCAGCTGACTGGGGGGCGCCTGGATGCCTGTTGATACGGGCGAGTCGGGTGAGGTGTTCAACTGCCTTTGCAAATCGTGAGGTTGACGCGGCCGAAAGCATGGAATGTCCGGCAAACACGCCTGCTCGGGTGCGGCGGCGGGCACCATCACCCCATGACGCTGACACCCGCCGAAGCCGACAAGATCCTCGCCACCCACTTCGCCCCCTGGGTGCTGGAGCTGGGCCTGTCGGTACAGGAGGTGGGCGAAGGCAGTGCGGTCCTGCGGCTGCCCTGGTCCGGCCACCTCGCCCGGGAGGGCGGCTCGCTCTGCGGCCAGGCCCTGATGGCCGCCGCGGACACGGCCACCGTGATCGCGGTGTCGGCGGCGCGCGGCGGCTTCGTCCCGATGACGACGGTCCAGCAGTCCATCAGCTTCCAGCGCGCGGTCACGGGCGCGGACGTCCTGGTCGAGACGGTCCTCACCAAGCTCGGCCGCCGCATGGCCTTCGCCGACATCACGATGACCGCCGAGGGGCACGAGGAGATCGCGGCCCGGGCGAGCACGGTGTACGCGCTGCTGGGCTGAATTCCGGGGGCCTCATACGTCGTACGGGATGAAGCGCGCTCCCTGCGCAACCAGCAGCACACGTTCCGCTACCGCCTGGTAACCGTCAGTCCCCCACAGGTACCGGAATCCCGGCTTCAGCGAATCTGCACATCGAATGCGCAAGCGGGTCACCTCGCGCGGCGGACGTGCACAACCGTGCGCAGGCCGTCGCGCCCATTGGGGCGGGAGTGTCCTATTCGCGGTCACCGGGACCGGGGACGGTGCGCGCCGATGACGCGCACCCTGTGAAGAAGTCGCCCCCAAGGCGTGCGCGCTCCTGCACGGTTCACCGCCCTTGGGCCTCAAGTGCCCAGGTGAGAGCCCCGGTTGATTGGAAGCGCGTGCTGTCACCGTGCTTTGATCCGTTGCACCGCGGGGGTCGCACGAAGGTTCCCCGGCAACGGGTACCTGACACCCGTGTTCGCGGCCGACCATCTGTCCCCCAGAGGGGGGCCGCTCTCCCCCTTATGAATATCCATACGAAGGGAAGTTCCATCATGAACTCCACCCCCCAGGTTGAGACCGCCGAGATCTCGGACGCCGCCCTCGACGCCGTCTCCGGCGGTCTGTCCCTGAACGCCGTGGGCACCGTCACGGGCCTCGTGGACTCGGTTGCCCCGGTCTCCGGCATCGTCGGCACCGTCGTCGGCACCGTCGAGGGCGTCACCGGCCTGAACACCGCCCCGGTCACGGGCCTGGTCGCCGGTCTCTGATCGCTTCGCGCGATCTTTAGCTCCACCGTGTGCCGGGAGTCCCGGAACCGTTCCCCGGTTCCGGGACTCTCGGGTGCCATAAACCTCTCTGACAGGTGAGGGAAGTCCCGTGCAGTTCCGCCAACAGGCCCTCGCCAAGCTGCAGTCGCCCGAAGAGCTCGACCTTCCGGTGCGCTTCGCCCGGCCCCAGGGCTGGCTCGTGCTCGCCGTGACCGTGGTGGTCATGGCGGCGGCGTCCGTGTGGGCGGTGACGGGCACGGTCGCGTCCACGGTCGGCGCGCCGGCCATCCTCACGCACGGGGAGGGCAGTTACATCCTGCAGAGCCCTGTCGCGGGCCAGGTCATCGCGGTCCTCGCCAAGGAGGGCGAACGGCTCGCCGCGAACGCCCCCGTCCTCAAGGTCCGTACGCAGCAGGGCGAGACGGTCGTGCGCACCGTCGCCGCGGGCCGGATCACCGCGCTCGCCGCCACCATCGGCGCGATCATCTCGACCGGCGCGAACGTCGCCGCCGTGGAGAAGGTCGCCCACGCCGGCGATCCTCTGTACGCGACGGTCTACGTGCCCGCCGAGAACGCCTCCTCGATTCCCGCGAACGCCGCGGTGGACCTCACCGTGCAGTCGGTGCCGACCCAGCAGTACGGCGTCCTGCGCGGACATGTGAAGTCCGTCGACCGTTCCGTGCAGTCGCAGCAGCAGATCGCCGCGTTCCTCGGCGACAGCCAGCTCGGCGAGCAGTTCACGAAGAAGGGCCGGCCGGTGGCCGTACTGGTGCGGCTCGACCGCGGGTCCGGCACGAAGTCCGGCTACAAGTGGTCCTCGGCGGACGGCCCGCCGTACGCTCTCGCCTCCATGATGTCGGCCACGGCCTCGATCCGGCTGGCCGATCAGCGTCCCGTCGACTGGCTGCTGCCATGAGCGCCGCTCAGGACACCCGTGGCAGACGCCGCGCCGCACCGCCGAAACGGACGGTTCCCAAGGGCCGCCGGAAGACCGTGCGCACCCCCACCGTCCTCCAGATGGAGGCCGTGGAGTGCGGCGCCGCCTCCCTCGCCATGGTGCTCGGCCACTACGGGCGGCACATCCCCCTCGAAGAGCTGCGCATCGCCTGCGGTGTCTCCCGGGACGGCTCCCGCGCGAGCAACCTCCTGAAGGCCGCGCGCAGTTACGGCCTCACGGCCAAGGGCATGCAGATGGACACGGCCGCCCTCGCCGAGGTGCAGGGGCCCGCCATCCTGTTCTGGGAGTTCAACCACTACGTCGTCTACGACGGGATGGGGCGCCGCTTCGGGCGGCGGGGCGTGTACATCAACGACCCCGGCAAGGGCCGCCGTTTCGTCCCGATGGAGGACTTCGACACCAGCTTCACCGGCGTCGTGCTCGTCTTGGAACCGGGCGCCGACTTCAGCAGGGGCGGCCGCAAGCCGGGTGTGCTGGGCGCCATGCCGGCCCGGCTGCGCGGGACTTCCGGCACGATGCCGGCGGCCGTGCTGGCGAGTCTGCTGCTGGTCGTGGTCGGCGCGGCGGTGCCCGCGCTCAGCCGCACCTATATCGACCTGTTCCTGATCGGCGGTCAGACCTCGCTGCTGGGCGTGCTGTTCGCGTCGATGGGCGCGTCGGTCGCGCTCACCGTCGTCCTGACCTGGCTGCAGCAGACGAACCTGCTGCGCGGCCGCATCATCTCCTCGACGCTCAGCAGCGCCCGGTTCCTGCGGCATCTGCTGCGGCTGCCCGTCACGTTCTTCTCCCAGCGCAGCCCGGCCGACCTGGTGCAACGCCTGCAGTCCAACGACGCGGTGGCCGAGACCCTGGCCCGCGACCTCGCCGCGGCCGGTGTGGACGCGGTCGTCGTGGTGCTCTACGCGGTGCTCCTCTACACCTACGACCCACAGCTCACGGCCGTGGGCATCGGTGTCGCGCTGCTCAACGTGGTGGCCATGCGGGTGGTGATCCGGCTGCGTGCGACACGTACGGCGAAGCTGCGCGCGGACAGCGCCCGGCTGACCAACACGGCCTACTCCGGGCTTCAGTTGATCGAGACGATGAAGGCGACCGGCGGCGAGGACGGCTACTTCCGCAAGTGGGCGGGCCAGCACGCCACCACGCTGGAGGAGGAGCAGCGTCTCGGAGTACCGAGCGCCTGGCTGGGGGTCATCGCGCCGACGCTCGCCACGCTGAACAGCGCCCTGATCCTGTGGATCGGTGGGCTGCGGGCCGTCGAGGGGCACATCTCGGTCGGTCTGCTGGTCGCCTTCCAGGCGCTGGTGACCCGCTTCACCGCGCCCCTCACGCGGCTCAACGGCGTCGCGGGCCGTATCCAGGACTTCGCGGCCGATGTCGCCCGTCTCAAGGACGTGGAGAACTTCAAGGCGGACCCGCTCTACGCCCGCCCCGACGGCGGCGGGTCGACGCGCCGGCTGCACGGCCATGTCGAGCTGGAGAACATCACCTTCGGCTACAGCCCCCTCGACAAACCGCTGCTCACCGGCTTCTCACTCACGGTGGGCCCGGGCCAGCAGGTCGCCCTGGTGGGCGGTTCCGGAAGCGGCAAGTCGACGGTGTCCAGGCTGATTTCGGGCCTCTACGCCCCCTGGGAGGGCGTCATCCGTATCGACGGGACCCGGCTGGAGGACATCCCGCGCGGCGCGCTCGCGGCCTCCGTCTCCTTCGTCGACCAGGACGTGTTCCTCTTCGAGGGCACGGTCCGCGACAACGTGGCGCTGTGGGACCCCTCGATCCCGGACGACGCCGTCGTCGCGGCACTGGAGGACGCGGCCCTGTACGACGTCGTGGTGCGCCGCCCCGGCGGCATCCACAGCCGGGTCGAGCAGGACGGACGCAACTTCTCCGGCGGCCAGCGCCAACGCCTGGAGATCGCGCGGGCGTTGGTGCGCCGCCCCAGCATTCTGGTCCTCGACGAGGTGACCAGCGCGCTGGACGCGGAGACCGAGCAGACCGTCATCGACAACCTGCGCAAGCGCGGCTGCGCCTGCGTGGTGATCGCGCACCGGCTGAGCACCGTGCGCGACAGCGACGAGATCGTGGTGCTCCAGCACGGCACGATCGTGGAACGCGGGCGTCACGACGCCCTGGTGACGGCCGGCGGTCCCTACGCCGAGCTGGTCAAGGAGCGTTGAGATGACGACAGTTCACGAGGGCGACCTCGTCCTCGGCGCACTCGGCGGCATGGGTACGCCGATCGACTGCTCCGGCCAGAGCCGCCTCGACCTGGAAGGCCCGCAGGTGCTGTGGCTGGTCGCGGCGGGCGCCATGGACCTGTTCGCGGTCGACGCCGCCCAGCAGGGCCACTGGCACCACCTCGGCCGCCTGGAAGCGGGCTCACTGCTGCTCGGCCCGGTCGCGGGCCCCCAGCACACCCTGGTCGGACGGCCGTTGCGGGACTGCGTGGTGCACCGCATCGGGCTGCGCGAGCTGTACCAGCCCGTCAACACCGAAACATGGTCGTACGACGCCTACGGCAACCCCCAGTACGTACCCCCGACGACGAGCCCCCTGGAGTACGCCCTCGCCCTCGGCGTCGGCCGCAGCCTGTCCATCCTCTTCCAGGCGCCGATGGCCACGGAGAACGCTGCGGCGCTGACGGACGACGACGTCTTCTGGATGCAGGTGCCGCCGGGCAGCGTGCAGTACGGCTCGCTGTACGGCGCGGAGGCGGCGGCCGACCTGCTGATGGACTCCGGTGTCTGGCAGGGGATGGTCGACCAGCAGTACCGGCTGCTGGCCACGCTGGACCGCTGGATCGAGCAGCTGGAGGCCAGCCACGAGCACCGTACGGCGGCGGGCATCAAGGCGGGCGAGGCCGTCCGCGCCCAGGCCGACCGGACGCTGCTGGCATCCATCGGCAAGCAGTCGGCGAAGCGGCCGACCGCGGCCGACGCGGATGCCACGTACGCGGCGTGCAAGCTGGTCGCGCAGGCGGCCGGGATCACGCTCGCCCAGCCGGCGCAGAACGGCACGGAGAGCGACCGGCTCGACCCGGTCGAGCTCGTCGCCGTCGCATCGCGGGTCCGCACCCGTGGCGTACGCCTGGACGGGCGCTGGTGGCGCGACAACGTCGGCCCGCTGGTGGGCCACCGTGCCGTGTCGGGCAGCCCGGTCGCGTTGCTGTGGCGGCGCGGCGGTTACGTGGCGGTGCAGCCGTCCTCGGGGCGCGAGACACCAGTGGAGAAGGCCAACGCGGCGGAGTTCGAGCCGCGTGCCGTGATGTTCTACCGTCCGCTGCCCGAACGGAAGTTGAGCCCGTTGCGGCTGCTTCGGTTCTGCCTTCAGGGCACGGGCGGGGATCTGCGCAACCTGGCGATCAGCGGTCTGGTGACCGTCGTGATCGGCGCGCTGGTGCCGATCGCGACCGGCAAGGTGCTCGGCGAGTACGTACCGAAGGCGCAGCACAGCCTGATCGTGCAGGTCTGTCTGGCCCTGATGGTCACCAGTGTGGTGTCGGCTGCGTTCATGCTGCTGCAGAACCTCACCCTGCTGCGGATGGAGGGGCGGATCGAGGCGACGCTCCAACCCGCCGTGTGGGACCGGCTGTTGCGCCTGCCGACGAAGTTCTTCACCTCGCGCTCCACCGGTGAGCTGGCCAGTGCCGCCATGGGCATCAGCGCGATCCGCCGGCTCCTCGCGGGTGTCGGCCCGACGGTCGCGCAGGCGGGCACCGTCGGCGCGATGAACCTGGGGCTGCTGTTCTGGTACAGCGTTCCGATGGCGCTGGCGGCGATCGGGATGCTGGTGGTCATCGCCGCCGTGTTCCTGGCTCTAGGTCTGTGGCAGGTGCGCTGGCAGCGCCGTCTGGTGGTGCTCAGCAACAAGCTCAACAACCAGGCGTTCCAGACCTTGCGCGGTCTGCCCAAGCTGCGGGTGGCGGCGGCCGAGAACTACGCGTACGCCGCCTGGGCGGGCGAGTTCGCGCGCAGCCGCGAGCTCCAGCAGAAGGTCGGGCGCATCAAGAACCTCACCACCGTGCTGGGCGCCGTATATCTGCCGCTGTGCTCCCTGCTGATGTTCATGCTGCTCGCGGGCCCGGCCCGCGGCTCGCTGTCGGCCGCCGCGTTCCTCACCTTCAACACGTCGGTGACGATGCTGCTGACCTCGGTCACGCAGCTGACCGGCGCGTTCGTCTCGGCGGCGGCCGCGCTGCCGATGTTCGAGGAGATCAAGCCGGTGCTCGACGCCACGCCCGAGGTGCGCACGGCCAGCACCCGCCCGGGTCCGCTGCTGGGCGGCATCGAGGCGCGCCGGCTCTCCTTCCGGTACGCCGACGACGGCCCGCTCGTCCTCGACGACGTGTCGTTCGACATCCGCCCCGGCGAGTTCGTGGCCATCGTCGGTCCGAGCGGCTGCGGCAAGTCGACGCTGCTGCGGCTGCTGATCGGCTTCGACAAGCCGGTCTCGGGCAGCGTCCTGTACGACGGCCAGGATCTGGCGGCTCTCGACCAGTCCGCCGTACGCCGTCAGTGCGGTGTGGTGCTCCAGCACGCCCAGCCGTTCACGGGCTCGATCCTGGACTGCATCTGCGGCACCGAGCCGTACACGCCGGAGGAGGCGATGGCGGCGGCCGAGATGGCCGGTCTCGCGGAGGACATCAAGCGGATGCCGATGGGGCTGCACACCATCGTCGCGGGCAGCGGCGCGGTCTCGGGCGGCCAGCGTCAGCGTCTGATGATCGCCCAGGCTCTGATACGCCGTCCGCGCATCCTCTTCTTCGACGAGGCGACCAGCGCCCTCGACAACGAGACGCAGCGCACGGTGATCGAGAGCACCCGGGCCCTCAACGCCACCCGGGTCGTGATCGCGCACCGGCTGTCCACGGTGATGGACGCCGACCGCGTCATCGTGATGGAGGACGGCCGGGTCGCCCAGCAGGGCCCGCCCGCGCAGCTCCTCGCGGACACGGGCGGTCGACTGCACGAACTGGTGCGGCGCCAGATGCGGTGACGGTTCAGTCGAGCCCGGGGACGGGGGCGCCGGAGGGGACTCCGGCGTCGATGTACGCGCGGTAGAGCTCCTTCCACGGCGCGCCCGCGCCGGTGTCCGGGCCCTCGCCCCGCTCGCCTCGCGCCCACGCGCCGAGGGCGGTGAGGCACACCTCCCAGCCGGCGCCGTTGCGGGCGGCGGTGTCCTTGGCCGACAGGACGTCGGTGAGGGTGAAGCGGGTGCGCTTCTCGTCGAGGGCTTCCAGGTCGAAGCGCAGCTCGTCGCCGCCCCAGTCGAAGGACAGGTGCCGGGGCGCGTCGACGGCGATGACCCGGCCGGTGGACTCGGGCATGTTCGGGTCACCGCTGAACGTGATGGTGCCACCGGGGCGCAGTTCGATCTCCGCGCGGGACGGGAACCAGTGGGCCAGCTCGTCCGGGTCGGTCACGAAGTGCCAGACCCGGTCGACCGGATGGCCGTAGGTACGGCTGAAGCGGACGGCGGGGCGGCCGTCGTCCAGGGTGAGGTAGGTACCGGTGAGGTCGGCGGACATGGCGGATCAGTCCTTCGGGGAGGGTTCCTTGGCGTTGTCCGGCGCCTCGTACAGGCGCCGCCCCAGTGCGTCGAGGCCGGTGTTCCACAGCGTGCGGTACGGGGCCAGCCAGGCGTCGAGCTCGGCGATCGGGGCCGGGTCGAGGGCGTAGACACGGCGCTGCGCGTCCTGCCGTACCCGGACCAGTCCCGCGTCCCGCAGCACCCGCAGATGCTTCGACGTGCCGGGCTGGCTCAGACCGCACGCCTCGGCGATCTCGCCGACGGGCCGTGGCCCCTCCAGGAGCAGCGCGACGATCGCCCGGCGGTGCGGGTCGGCGAGTGCGGTCCAGAGCGGGGCGTCGGACATGGCCCCAATATGCCCCTGCAGTTATATACCCGTCAAGGCATACGCCCACCTCGGCGTCCGGAGCGCCGCAGCTCCCCTACCCCGAATAGCGAAACGTTGCCGTTTCGATGAAAGTGCTCTAGTCTCCATGTGTACGAAACAGTTTCGTTTAGGCACTGCCTTCTCGAGCGACCTTTCCCTGGAGTGATGCTCCGATGTCCCAGACCCTGTCCGAAGGCGCCCGCACCGGCGCTCCGACCGCGCCCTCCGAGGCGCCGTCGTCCAAGCGCTGGTGGATCCTCGCGATCATCGGAATCGCGCAGCTGATGGTGGTCCTCGACGCCACCATCGTGAACATCGCCCTGCCCTCCGCCCAGGCGGACCTCGGCTTCACCGACGGCAACCGGCAGTGGATCGTCACCGCGTACTCCCTGGCCTTCGCCTCCCTGCTGCTGCTCGGCGGCCGCATCGCCGACCTCTTCGGACGCCGGACCGCGTTCCTCGTCGGCATCGTCGGATTCGCCGGGGCCTCCGTCCTCGGCGGCGTCTCCACCGGCTTCGGCATGCTGGTCACGGCACGCGCCCTGCAAGGCGTCTTCGGCGCACTGCTCGCGCCCGCCGCGCTCTCGCTGCTGAACACGACCTTCACCGACGCCAAGGAGCGCGCCAAGGCGTTCAGCGTGTACGGCGCGATCGCCGGCGCCGGCGGTGCGGTCGGCCTGCTGCTCGGCGGCGTACTGACCGACACGTTCGACTGGCGCTCGACGCTGTACGTCAACGTCGTCTTCGCGGTCGTCGCCTTCGCCGGCGGCTGGGTCCTGCTGAGCAACCACCGGGACGCCGCCAACTCCAAACTGGACGTGCCGGGGACGGTCCTGGTCGCCACCGGTCTCTTCTCCGTGGTCTACGGCTTCTCCAACGCCGAGACGCACGACTGGAGTTCACCCCAGACCTGGGGCTTCCTGACCGTGGGCGCCCTGCTCCTGGCGGCCTTCGCCTGGTGGCAGACCCGCGCCAAGCACCCGCTGCTGCCGATGCGCGTCCTGCTCGACCGCAACCGTGCCGCCTCGTTCCTCGCCGTTCTGATCACCGGCGCGGGCATGTTCGGTGTCTTCCTGTTCCTCACCTACTACCTGCAGCTGAACCTCGGCTTCAGCCCCACCAAGACGGGTATCGCCTTCCTGCCCATGATGGCGGCCCTGATGGTCATGGCCCAGGTCGCCACCACGCAGCTCGTGCCGCGCATCGGTCCCAAGGCCGTCATCCCGGCGGGCTTCGCCGTCGCCGCGGTCGGCATGGCCTGGCTGACCGGCATCGGCATCGGCTCGTCGTTCTCGACCGCCGTGCTGCCGCCTCTGCTGCTGATCGGCGCGGGCCTCGGCATGGTGATGCCGCCCGCCATGTCGCTGGCCACCAGCGGGATCGCACCCGAGGACGCGGGTGTCGCCTCCGCGACGGTCAACACCATGCAGCAGGTGGGCGGTTCGATCGGTACGGCGCTGCTGAACACGCTGGCCGCGAGCGCCGCGACGAGCTACCTGTCCGGCAAGGACGCGACGAGCAAGCTGGTCCAGGCACAGGCCACGATCGAGAGCTACACCACCGCCTTCTGGTGGTCGGCGGGCTTCTTCGTGGCGGGCGCGCTGATCGCCCTCGTGCTCTACCGCCGCGGCGCGCAGGAGCAGGACGCCGATGCCGTGAAGGTCGTCCACATGTAGGCGCCAAACCGGCCGACCACAGGGAGCCACCCCAAACCGAGGGGCCGCCGTCTTCAGGGAGACGGGGGCCCCTCAGCCATTGCCACGACCGGCGCTCGGGCACCTCGATCGTCGGGGCAGGCGTGCCGTCGTCACAGGCGGGTACTTCCGGGGTCATGCGACTCAGCGTGGTTGACGTGGGATCCAAGACTGTCCGGCTCGTGGTGGCGGACGCCGAGGGCGGGGTTCCGCTGCCGGCGCACACCGCGAAATGGAAGCTACGGCTCTCCGAGCAGGTGGAACCGGGCGGACGCATCCCCGACGAGGCGGTGAGACAGCTGGTGCAGGCGGTCACGGCGGCGGAGATCACAGCCCAACAGTGGGGCGCGGCAGTCCCGTTGGCGTTCGCGACGACCGTGGTGCGCAATGCCCCGAACCGCCATGAGGTACTGCGGGCCGTGCGGGCACAGACCGGCGTCCAGCTGTGCACGCTTCCCGGCGAGGTGGAGGCAGAACTGACGTTCCTCGGCGCCCGTCGGTGGATGGGGTGGCGGTCCGGGCCGCTCGCACTGCTGGACATCGGCGGCGGTTCCCTGGAAGTCGCCTTCGGCCGGGGCCGGTTACCGGACTTCGTGGCGTCCTTGCCGCTCGGCGCCGACCGGCTCACCCAGGAGTTCCTCGCGGGACAGCAACTGCCCTCGCCGGAGGCGGTGAAGGCGCTGCGCCGCAAGGTCCGCCATCAACTGCGGGACGTGGCCGCACGGATCCGCTGGGAGGGACCGCGCACCGCCGCGGCGACCTCCCGGACGTTCCAGCAGCTGGCGCGGCTGTGCGGGGCCTCGCCGGGGCGCCACGGACCCTTCGTGGAACGGGAGTTGCGACGCGCCGACCTCCGTCGGTCGGTGGAGCGCCTCGCCGCCATCCCCGGCGCCGAACGCTCACGGCTGCCCGGCATCTCCGCACCACGCAGCGACCAGAGCCTCGCCGGTGCGGTGGTCGGGCACACCGCCATGAAGCTGACCGGCCTCAAGACGGTCACCATCTGCCCCTGGGCGATCCGCGAGGGCATACTGCTGCGGCACATCGAGGACGGCGGGTCCTGGTGGACGGAGATCAGCCGCCGCGAGGACGATGACATCCCCACCGACGCCTGCGCCGTGCCGCTGCGGATCGCGACTCCGGCGCGCTGACCACCACTGCGGGGCGTCCGCCGCCACTGCTCGCCACGGCGGCGGCGCCTCGAACGGCCATGCCGTCACGCCCCTCACCGATCGGCAGGTTCGAGACCCGTCGGCCGCCACGCCCCCTGCCATACGACCCACACGTGGCCGTCAGGTCCGTGGTGGACGTGCAGTCCGTCGACGACGGCCAGGAGCGGCAGGTTCTTGGCGCTGCCGTGTCCGGCCGCGTCCAGGGTGACCTCGGTGTCGTCGGTGGCCGCCACCGTGATGCCTGTGCCGTCCGCGGTGAGCACGATCCGGCAGGCGTCCGCCGCGGTCCGCTCCAGCAGGCAATGACTCACGGAGCGCCCGGCCTCGAGCACCGGGGCGACGAACCAGCCGGGTGCTTCGATCACCCTCGCCACCGCCGCCGTCGCGGCCTCCACCGCCGACTCCCCATCCCCACGCACGAAGTGGGCGGTGAACTCCATCTCCAGCGCGGGCTCCATGAGGCCGCGCTCCGTCAGGAGCGGAGGCCCCTCCGAGGACGGACGCACCGGCGTTCCCACCCCCAACCCCCTGGTTCGGCCGAGTCGGACACCATGACCAACAGCGTTGCGACCGGGGACTGGGGCGGCACTGCGACTCTACGACCCCGACTTCCCCTTGAACAGGGGACGTTGCGCCAGCCTCGCACTTGAAAAGTCAACACTGGCAGATGCGATTTCACCTGTACGGGTGAATCGGATCTTGCGGGTCGTGGGGCAGGGATGGTTCGGCCGCCCCGGGGTAGCTACGGAGATCGAATAGACCCCTCCCCTGCCGAGGTGGAGCCAACATGCAGCCGGAACCTCAGGACCGCGCCGACGACCTGCCCGAGGGCACGGCCGGCGCATCCGGGTCACCGGCGCCGAATCCCTACGCGCACAGCTATGTCCATGGACGGTTCATCGTCGTCGAGGTCTCGGGCGAGATCGACATGGCGACGGCGGGCTCCCTGGCCGAGCACCTCCAGGCGGCCGCCGGACAACCCGCACCGGACCTCCTGGTAGACCTGCGCCAGGTCGCCTTCTTCGACGGCTCGGGCCTGCGCGTGCTGTGCCGCGCCGACTCCAGGGCACGGGAGCGCGGGGGCCGCCTGCGGATCGTCTCCGACCGGCCCCGCATCCACCGCCTCCTGAGGGCCGCGGGCCTGCTGAGTCGTTTCCCGCCGCTGCCGGACCTCCCGTAAACCATGCCGAGGGCCGGCCGACGGCCCCACTCCGTCCGGCCGACCCCCGGTGCGAGATCACACGGCGCCCCACTGCGAGGCTCGCACTCCCCAGCTACGAGCTCTCGGTCGACGCTCGCAGGGACCGCGCGATCCCGGTCCCTCAGAACGTGAAGACGGACATCCCGGAGGAGTTCTTCACGCACTCGTTGGCGAAGGTGTGCTCATAGGAGACGCGCTTGCCCTGCCAGACGCCGACAGCCGTGACGACCACTGGGCTGAACTGCTTCGTACACATCGCCCCGTCTCTGTCGGGCAGTGCGTCGAAGTCCCCGCCGTACGCGCGCAGTTCAGCGCAGGCCTTGATCGCCGCCGGATGGGTTCCGGATGCGGTCGGCGCGCAGTTCAGCGTGGCGGCGCGTTCGGGGGTGGCGGTGGCGGCGCTGTATCCGTGGCCCACTGTGAGGACCAGGGCGGAGGGGGCGTAGAGCCCCGGCGAGACCGAGTCGGGGGCCGCGTGGGCGCCCCCTGCGAGAGGGCCGCAGACGGCGGTGGCCGTCAGAGTAAGAGTTGCTGCCCAGCGCGCGGTGTTCGGCATTGTGTGCATCCTTCCGCTCAATTGAAGGCCGTACCAGCTCGGTTGAGTGCCGGTGCGGCGAGCGCGAGTCTGCCGAGTCCGGGGCGGAAACACACATCGACCCCACGCGTTTCAGTAACCTCCAGTATTGAATCAGTGGCGTGAAGTTACGGAATTCGAACATGCGCACCCTGTAACCAGGCGGTCACTGATCATCGAAAGCGGTTCACTGGCCTGTTTTCCATGTCTCCGCAATAGGCCTGAAACATTCCGCTTCAGCCCATGGCGGACCTCGGCCCTCACCCCTTGCTTTGTGCTCCTTGCCGAGTAATGGTCATTACATGATTACAACGGAGCAGCACGAGAAACTGCGCGGCTGGTTCGCCGGCCGCCTGCCCGACGACCTCTTCGAGACGCTGGTGGAGGTGACGGTCGACCGCGAGGAGATCACCGTCATCGGCCGCATCCCCCGGCCCCGGCTCACCGATGGCGCTTCGGACGCCGAGAAGGACGCGGCCGTGCAGTCACGGATCCAGGAGTTCAGGGAGCGCACCCGCGAGGACCGGATCGCGGTCGCACGCGAGGCGGAGCACCGGTTCCGCAAGAAGGTCTCCTGGGGCGTGGAGTGCGACGGCGAGCGCGCCCTGTTCACGCACATCGCCGCGCCCGTCATGACCCGGCTGCGCCAGCCCGAGCGCCAGGTGCTCGACACGCTCATCGCCGCCGGTGTCGCCCGCAGCCGCAGCGACGCCCTCGCCTGGTGCGTGCGCCTGGTCCAGCGCCACACCGACGACTGGCTCACGGAGCTGCGGGACTCGCTGGAGCACGTGCAGCGGGTACGCGCACAGGGGCCGGACGCGGCGCCGCAGGATTCGGCGGCACACGACGACGAACCCCACGACACACCGCCCGCAGACGAGGAGTGACCCGATCCGCCGACCGAGGCACCCAACAACCGACGACCGCCCGGCTCCTGGAGCGGGGACGCGATGTGCTGTGCCCGCCACGGATCCCGCGCCACACTGGTACCAGGTGTCAACAGGTACGAGGTGATGACCGATGAAGTTCGGGGTGTCGACGTTCCTCACCGACGAGGGCATCGGGCCGACGGAGCTGGGCCCGGCGCTGGAGCAGCGCGGGTTCGACGCGCTGTTCCTCGCCGAGCACACGCACATTCCCGTGGACCGGCAGTCTCCGTATCCGTCCGGAGGCGAACTGCCGCGCATGTACTACCGCACGCTCGATCCGTTCGTGGCGCTCGCAGCCGTCGCCGCCGTGACCCGCGACCTGCTCCTCGGTACAGGTATCGCGCTGGTGGTCCAGCGGGATCCGATCATCACGGCGAAGGAGTTCGCCTCCCTGGACCTGATCTCCGGGGGCCGCGCCGTGTTCGGGGCGGGCGCCGGCTGGAACCGGGAGGAGATGCGCAACCACGGGACCGATCCGGGCAGCCGTGGCCGCCTGATGGACGAGCGGATCCGCGCGATGATCGAGCTGTGGACGAAGGACGAGGCGGAGTTCCACGGCGAGTTCGTCGACTTCGACCCGGTGTTCTGCTGGCCCAAGCCCGTCCAGCGGCCGCATCCGCCGATCTATGTCGGCGGCGGCAGCGAGCGCACCTTCGCCAGGGTAGCCGAGTACGGAACAGCATGGATGCCCAGCAGAGTGCCTCCCAAGGAGTTGGGCGAGCGGATCGACCGTATGCGGCAGACGGCCGGCGACCGACCCTCCGTGGTCGTGTACGCCGCCCCGCACTATCGGGAGGCGCTGGACATCTACGCGCAACTCGGCGTCGAGCGCGTGCTGTTCTACCTGCCGACCCTGCCGCAGAACGAGACACTGCACCACCTGGACGACCTGGCTCAGACGGCTTCCGCCTACCGCTAGCGGCTTGGCTCACCCGGGATCGGAGTTCACCGTGCCGGACATGGGCGAACAGGAGGCTCGCGAGCGGTTCACGGCCGCCCAGGTGGCGCGCCTGGCGACCGTGGACGCCGAGGGGCGCCCGCATCTGGTCCCGGTCGTGTTCGCGTGGCACGCGGGCCGGATCGTCAGCGCCGTCGACCGGAAGCCGAAGCGGACACCGCACGTGCAGCGGCTGCGCAACATCGCCGTCCACCCGGCCGTCAGCCTCCTCGTGGACGCGTACGACGAGGACTGGGACCGGTTGTGGTGGGTGCGCGCGGACGGCGACGCCCATGTCGTACAGCCCGGCGATCCGGCCGCCCGGGACGAGTACGCCGCAGCGATCGCCCTGCTGCGCGAGAAGTACCCGCCCTACCGGCAGCAACCCCCGGACGGCCCGGTGATCGCGGTTGCCGTCCGGCGGTGGACCGGCTGGCGCGCGAGTCCCGAAGGCCCGCTGCCGGGCGGGTGAGGCCGCCCCGGTGGACCATTCGTCCACCGGAGGCGCGAAAGTGGGATGATCCGTCCTCTGGTGCGGGTGCGACAGGGCGCTTTAGCGTCGCAAGACCCCTCAAGGACGGCTTCCGCCCGCACCGCACACCCCCGGCGGCGCCCACCGGCCGTCCTCACTTGGCGCCACCCGCGCTCCAACGCCCGTTCGCGTACAGGCACTTCGCTGGAGCACCCTTGCCCGAGAACTCCCCCACCACCCCGCCCCCGTCCCTCACCGAGGTCGAGACCCACGGCGTCGAGCGCATCCCCGACGCGGACCGCACCGCGACACCGCTCGACCTGTTCCGCGTCGCCTTCGGCGGTGCCAACACGTTCTCCACCTGCGTCCTGGGCGCCTTCCCCATCCTGTTCGGCCTCTCGTTCTGGCAGGGGCTCGCCGCGACCCTCCTCGGCGTCGTCGCGGGTGCGCTGATCCTGTGCCCGATGGCGGTGTTCGGCCCGGTCAACGGCACCAACAACGCGGTCTCCTCCTCTGCCCACCTGGGCGTGCACGGCCGGGTGGTCGGCTCGTTCCTCTCGCTGCTCACGGCCGTCGCGTTCTTCTCCATCTCGGTGTGGAGCTCCGGCGACGCCCTGGTCGGCGGCGCGCACCGGCTCTTCGGCCTGGAGCGCAGCACGCTCGCCTACGTCGTCGCGTACGCGCTGTTCGCCGCGCTGGTGCTCGTGGTCTGTGTGTACGGCTTCCGGTTCATGCTGTTCGTCAACAAGATCGCGGTGACGTCGGCGACCCTGCTGTTCCTGCTCGGCGCGATCGCCTTCGCCGGGGACTTCGACCCGTCGTACGCCGGTGTCTTCACGGACTCCGCCGACGCGGCCACCCAGTCGCTGTTCTGGCCGTCGTTCATCGGCGCCGCGCTGATCGTCCTGTCGAACCCGGTGTCGTTCGGTGCCTTCCTCGGCGACTGGTCGCGCTACATCCCGGCGAGCGCGCCGCGCCGCAGGGTGATCGGCGCGGCGTTCCTGTCGCAGATCGCGACCCTGCTGCCGTTCGTGTTCGGCCTGGCGACCGCGAGCATCATCGCGAAGGAGGCCCCGAAGTACGTCGACCCGGCGGCCCCCGACTTCGTGGGCGGGCTGCTCGCCATCTCGCCGAGCTGGTTCTTCCTGCCGGTGTGTCTGCTGGCGCTGATCGGCGGCATGTCGACGGGCACCACATCGCTGTACGGCACCGGGCTGGACTTCTCCTCGGTGTTCCCGCGGCTGTCGCGGGTGCAGGCGACCGTGCTGGTCGGTGTGCTGTCGATCGCGTTCATCTTCGTCGGGCGATTCGGGTTCGACCTGGTGCAGTCGATCTCGACGTTCGCCACGATGATCATCACCTGCACGACGCCGTGGATGGTCGTGATGATGCTGGGCTTCTGGACGCGGCGCGGCTGGTACGACCCGGACGCGCTCCAGGTCTTCAACCGCCGTCAGCGCGGCGGGCGTTACTGGTTCGCGCACGGCTGGAACTGGCGTGGCATGACGGCCTGGTGGGTGGCCGCGGTGGTCGGCGTCCTGTTCACGAACATCCCCGGGCAGTTCGTCGGGCCGCTGGGCGATCTGGCGAACGGCATCGACATCAGCCTGCCGCTGTCGCTGGCCGTCGCCGCCGTCCTGTACCTGGCGCTGCTGCGGATCTTCCCCGAGCCGAGGGCGGTGTTCGGCCCCGAGGGTGCGCGGCTGGCCCGTACGGTGGACGTGCCGGTGCCGGGGATCACCGGGCCCGGCGCGGAGCGGGACGACGCTCCGCCCGTACTCGCCGTCGAGGGCAGCTGATGGAGACCTGGCTCGATCTGTCCGTTCCCCTGGTCACCGGGATGCCCGTGTATCCCGGTGACCCGCGGGTCGACGTCTCCCGTGCGCTGCGGGTCGCCACGGACGGGGTCAACGTGCTGAGCCTGCACATGGGTTCGCAGTCGGGCACGCATGTCGACGCGCCGTACCACGTGGACTCGGCGTGGCCGACGCTGGACCAGCTGCCGCTGGACCGCTTCACGGGCCCCGCGGTGGTGGCCGACGTCCGGGGTCTCCCGGCGCGGGCGCCGATCACGCCCGACCTGCTCGTTCCGGCGCTGGCACAGCTGCGGCTGCTGCCGGGCGCCATCCTGCTGCTGGCCACGGGCTGGTCGGCGTACTGGGGCACCGACGACTATCTGGCGCACCCGTGGCTGACGCCGCAGGCGGCCGAGGCCGTCGTCAACGCGGGCGTTCGCACGGTCGGCATCGACGCGCTGAGCGTCGACCCCACCGGGGACGCGGATCTGCCCGCCCACCGCGCCCTGTGCGGCCCGGGAGGCGTGATCGCCGAGAACCTGACCGGCCTGGAACGGCTGCTCGGCCGGCGCAACATCGAGGTCTTCCTCTTCCCGCTGCACCTGCCCGGAGCGGACGGCGCCCCCGTCCGTGCCGTCGCCCGCGTCCAGTAGACCTCCCGTCGGACGCTCAGGCCCTGATCGTCCGGGCGATGTCCAGCGTCAGCCGCTGCCAGGGGTCGCGGGGGTCGCGGCCGGTCCGGTCGTGGATGCGGCGCAGCCGGTAGCGCAGTGACTGCGGGTGGAGGTGGAGTTCGCGGGCGGCGGCGCTCGCGGAACCGGTGTCGATGTACGCGGTGAGCGCCGCCAGCAGGTGGGCCTGGCCCGGGTCGGTGAGCGGGCCCAGGACCAGGCGGGCGATGTGGTCCGGCGCTGCGGCCGGATGCCCGGCGAGCAGGGCGAGGACATGGGCGTCGGCGTCGGTGAGGACCCGGCCGGGCCGGTGGGCGTGGGCGGGTGCCGTGTCGAGGGCGTCGGCGGCGAGGCGATGGGCGACAGCGACACGGTCCGGCCCCTCGCCGGTGATCGCGCAGCCCCGCCAGGCCTGCCGGTCCAGGACCGCTCCGGCCTGCTCGACGGCCCCGGCGGGGAACAGCAGGACGGCCCGCGAACCGCGGATGGTCGACAGGGACGTCCCTGTGCTGTGCAGCGCGTCGGCCAGTCCCGTCGCCGCCTCGTAGGACATGTCCGCCCCGCCCTCGGCCGCCGGTTCGGCCACCAACAGGCAGTACGGGTCCGGGAGATGGACGCCCAGCCGGGCGGAACGGTCGGCGAGCGCGCCCACCGAGGCGTGCCGGCCGGCGATCAGGTCGTCGAGCAGCAGCCGCAGCGCCCGGTCGCGGTCCCCGCTGAGGTCCTCGCTGGTCGCGGCGTACGCCGTGGCCATCTCCTCCGACAGGGTGTCCAGGGCGTTCAGGAGCATCCGGGCCAGCGCGAAGGCGTCGGCGGCGGCGAGGTCCGGCGCGCGGGCCGCGATCTCGTCGGTGAGGACGGTGGCCGCCACACGGTAGGCGCGCAGCACGGCCTGCACGGGCCGTCCGTCCGCGGCGCGGGCCGCCGCGATGCCCCGGAAGCGGCGCAGGTCGGAGGGGTCCAGCACGGAGTCGGTCGCCCAGAGGTGGAGCAGCCGGTCCAGCCCCCAGGCGGCGATCGCCCGCACCTCGGGCAGCCTGCTGTCGTCGAGTGCGGCATACACCGGGACCTGTTCATGGACGGCGGCGACCACGGCCTCCAGGACCCGCGGGTCGGCGACCATCTCCTGTCGGACGCGGGCCCGGGCCCCCGAAGGCTTGTTTGTCACCTTGTGATGATCCCAGCCGCGCGATGTGCGCACCACGGTGGACGGACCTTGTCACAGTGGCCAGGATCGTCGACGTACAGCGCGGTCTCAAGGACGAGAGGCGGGACGTACGGAATGACCAAGCATTGGGCCGATTTCCAGTACGAGATCTATCTGAACGGCATGACGGGCGCCGTACCGCGGCTGCCCACCGATCTGACCCGGCTGGAGGAGCTCACCGAGCAGCGGCTCGGGCCCGGCCCGGTGGGCTACGTGGCGGGCAGCGCGGGCAACGGCAGCACCGCCCGCGCCAACCGGGCCGCCCTCGACCGGCGCAGGATCGTGCCGCGCATGCTGCGCGATGTGCACGAACGCGACCTGTCCGTAGAGGTGTTGGGGCGGGCGCTGCCCGCGCCGGTGGCTCTCGCG
Organism: Streptomyces sp. R21; assembly: GCF_041051975.1. Lineage (GTDB taxonomy): Bacteria > Actinomycetota > Actinomycetes > Streptomycetales > Streptomycetaceae > Streptomyces. The sequence continues at coordinate 836,656 of NZ_CP163435.1, forward strand.
CCGATCGGCGTGCTGTCGATCATGCACCCGGACGCCGAGTGCGCGGCCGCGCGGGCCGCCGCCGCGCAGGGCGTGCCGTACATCCTGTCCTCGGCGTCCAGCACGCCCATGGAGCAGGTCGCGGAGGCGATGGGCGACGCCGAGCGCTGGTTCCAGCTGTACTGGGCCAAGGACCGCGAGGTCACCCGCAGCTTCCTGGACCGGGCCAAGGCTGCGGGCTTCACCGCGCTCCTTGTCACCCTCGACACCCCGCTGCTGGCCTGGCGGCCGCGCGACCTCGACCAGGCTTACCTGCCGTTCCTGCACGGCGTGGGCACCGCCAACTACTTCTCCGACCCGGCGTTCCGGGCGGGCCTGGCCAAGCCGGTGCACGAGGACCCGAACGCGGCCGTGATGCACTTCGTCGGCATGTTCGCGGACCCCGGGAAAACCTGGCCGGACCTCGCGTTCCTGCGGGAGAACTGGGACGGGCCGATCGTCCTCAAGGGCATCCTGCACCCGGACGACGCCCGTCGCGCCGCCCACGCCGGGATGGACGGCGTGGTCGTCTCCAACCACGGCGGCCGCCAGGTCGCGGGCTCCGTCGCGGCCGCCGACGCGCTGCCGCGCGTGGTCGAGGCGGTGGGCGACCGGCTGACCGTGCTGTTCGACAGCGGGATCCGCACCGGCGACGACATCTTCAAGGCGCTCGCACTCGGGGCGCAGGCCGTCCTGGTCGGGCGGCCGTACGCCTACGGGCTGGGCCTGGACGGACAGGCGGGCGTCGAGCACGTCATCCGCTGTCTGCTCGCCGAGTTCGACCTCACGCTGGCGCTGTCCGGGCACGCGGGTCCCGGGACGCTCGGCTCCGACGACCTGATCGAGGAAAACGCATGACCACAGCGCAGAACGCCGAAAAGAACGTGCTCGCCGTCGTCTCGCCCCACGTCGGCGGGCGCACCGCAGGGGCCGCGCTCGCCTCCGTCTTCCCCGGGGAGGTCCGCGTCACCGTCGTCGAGGCGACGGACGAGGACCCCGTCGCACTGCGCGAGGCCCATGTGATCATCACCGGTCTCGGTCCGGTGACGGCCGAGCACCTCGCCGCCGCACCGGAGTTGGAGCTGGTCCAGTGCGCCAGCCATGGCTTCGACTACGTCGACCTGGAGGCCGCTCGGGCCAAGGGTGTGCCGGTGTGCAACATCGGCTCCAGCGGGGCCGAGAAGCAGAACGTGGCCGAACAGACCTTCGCCCTGATGCTCGCCCTCGCCAAGCAGCTGGTCCCGGCGCACACCGCGCTCGTCGACGCCGACTGGGCGCTGCCGCGGTTGCAGCAGTCCATCACGGAGCTGTCCGGCAAGACCCTGGGCATCGTCGGGCTCGGGCACATCGGTGAGGAGGTCGCCCGCCGCGCGCTCGCCTTCGACATGAGCATCGTGTACGCCGGACCTCAGCCCGTCGCCGCCGAGATCGAGGCGCGCCTCGGCGGCGCGCGTCATGTCGAACTCGACGAGCTGCTGCGCACCTGCGACTACATCACGCTGCACGCGCCGCTCACCGAGGAGACCCGGCACCTGCTGAACGCGGAGCGGCTGGCGCTGCTCAAGCCGACCGCGTTCGTGGTCAACACGGCGCGGGGCGCCCTGATCGACCAGGACGCCCTAGCGGACGCCCTGGAGGCGGGCACCCTGGCCGGGGCGGGTCTCGATGTCTTCGACCCCGAACCGCCCACCCCGGCCCTGCGGTTGCTCAAGGCCCCGAACGTGGTGCTCTCGCCGCACGTCGCGGGGGTCACCCGCGAGACGCTCGTGCGGATCGCGCTGGCCGCCGTCCAGAACGCCGCCGACTTCGTGGCGGGCAAGCCGCCGCGGGACGTGGTGTCCTGACGTACCGTCAGCATGCTCGTGGCTACAGGCCCACCCCGGTGGGCAGGTCCGGCAGTTGGACGGGCAGGGGAAGCGGCAGCGCGGGCTCGGGGCTCGCTTCGTCGTCGATGTTCATCACCCGGCGCTCCTGGTAGGTGTCCGATGGGGCGGCCTCCGGGTCCCCGGAGGTGGCGGGCGCGGCCGTCCCCTGCTCGTCGGGCACGTCGGTCGTGCCCGGCGCGGGCGGCGGCTCGCTGACGGGCGTCGAGGACGGCTGCGCCGTCCCGGCGATCGACAGCGATTCGTGGCCGACCGACGAGGAGTCGGTCCCCCACCGCTGCGCGTCGGAGCCGTCGCGGACCTTGACCACGATGTCAGAGCCCGGATCGGTACTGGTCGGCGCGAGAGCGAGGCCTTCCTTCCGCCGGGGCAGCAACTCGCCCCGCACGGTGAGGTCGTAGCGCACGTCCCGGGCATGGGCGTCCTTTTCGCCGACGCACCGGGCCAGGACGACGATGCCGTCGTCCTGGTGGGAGTCGAGGCACAGTTCGGGGTCGGCGATGCTGCGCAGCAGGCCGTCGTCGCCGAACGACCACTGCTGGGTCCACGCCGACGAGCACACCGCCAGCTTGGTGCCGGCGCCCGACTTCGCCTCGCCGCCCCGGATGTCCAGGCACAGATCGGCGGCGAGATTACGCAGCCGGGTCTGCGCCAGGGCCGTGGGCGTTCCCGCCGAGGTGGGCGGTGACGAGGAGACGGCGGGCGGAATCTCCGAGCCGGTGCTCGGCGCCAGCGTGCGGGTACTGCTCGCGCCCGTGGAGGCGGTGGGATCGGCGCCGCCGTCGTCGTCCGACCACAGGCTGGCGGCGAGGACGGTGACGAGCAGACCGGCCGAGACCAGCCCCGCCCCCGTCAGCAGTGCCTTCGCATGCCGCTCCCCGAGTGGGGTCCCGCGGCCCGGCGAGGGGATCTGGGCGAGCAGACGGTGGCGCCCGCTGCCACTCGCACGGCCCCCGCCGCCCGAACGGCCACCCCCGCCCGAACGCCCGCCGCCCCCCGACCGCTTGCCGGTGAAGGGCACACTCCCTCGGGGGCGCATTCCCTGCCGCGCGCGCCCCGGGCGCGATTCGAGATACCGTCGCGCGCCCCAGCCGAGCACCGCGTCGGCGAGCAGAGTGCCCAACCCGCCCTCGAAATGGCTCAGTTGCTCGGCGGCGGAACGGCAGTAGCGGCAGTTCAGCAGATGCTGTTGGACATCGGGCAGCAGAGCACCGCCGCGACGAATCGGGACATCCAGCAGCCGGTTGTTGAAGCGGCATTCCTTGGTCGGGGCGAGTTCCCGGTGCGAGCGCACCAAGGCCTCCCGGAATTGCTCCCGGGCACCTTCCAGAGCGACCGACGCCGCGTCGGGATCCATGCCCGACAGACCGGCCGGTACGGATATGTGCTCGGCCTCGACCTCGGTGTGCCACAGCAGACAGCGGGCAAGTCCCGGCAGGGCGTGGAATGAACGCTCGGTGAGCTTCCGATTTTCCGCCGTCATGGACTTCGCGGCTCGCATACCGCGGCCTCCGGCGGGTTTCCTCAAGTCCGGCAGAACGCCGGATATCCGCTCCTGGGCGGACCACTGTCTGACGGTGTCCCGTACGGCCACGAGGAGGTCGGGCCGCACGGCGGCGCCGGTGTCTCCCTGCACGAGGCGGTCGAGTACGTGATGGAAGGAGGCGGCGGTGACCATCGAGGCGACGTTCGCCGAGGAGGCGAGGCAGATGACCGCGTAGTCGTACGCCGACTGCCAGTGCCGCGCCATCAACAGCGCGACGGGATGAGCGGTCTCTCCTTCCGGCCGGCCCCGCAGCTGGGCCGCGAGACTTTCGTCGGATTCCCCGGCAGCAGCGCCGGGTCCCGGCGGATAGGACGGACGAGGGGGGTGGGGGGTGTGCAAGAGCGGAGTCCTTCCAAGGTGCAAGGTGGCACACAGAAGTTCGCCCGCCGAAAAGGGACTTCCGATTGGTGCGTACCTTCTTGGCGGTGCGCCAGGAAAACGGCGGGACACGAAGGCCGCTCGACGGCCATCGGCCAAGAGCCTTTTGAGCTCGTCGGCGGTCCGGAATAGCGACCAGCGATTCGGGCCGAGCCATTGACCATGCGCAGGTCACCCTTGCACAACACGCTCATGACCAACAAGGCACTTGAGCAACATCCGCATCATTGAAAGAAAGTCAGATGCCGCGCCAACTCGTGGCGCCTCGCACCGGCTTTCGAAATTCCATGCGCCCCGTGTGAACCGTGCGCACACGCCGATGCCTCTCGCACGCTCCCGGCGCACAGTGCCCCGTAGTCCACTGGAACCGGCCCTTCTCGGAGGCCCCGCGCAGGAAGGCGGCTCTCCCGCGCGAAACGGGCCGTCGACCCCGATCCTCCCGCCCTCGGTCGGCGGCCCCGAGGGCGGGCCCCTCGTCAACCAAGCCCGTGGGAACGGGGGTTGGCGGACGCGCCCTCGGCGCAGCAGGGCCCACAGGACACCCCGAGTGCGGCGAGGTCGCGCACCCGGCGCGCCTCAGATCTGCCAGGACCGCAACCGGTCAGCCGCGCCGTAGACATCGGCCTTGCCCGACATCAGGTCGCGGGCGAGGTCGACGAGGGCACCGTACGGCGGATCGATGCCGACACCGCTGACGAACATGTACGCCACCGCCGCCGAGCAGGCGAACCGGGCGTTGGCCGACGGCAGCGGCTTCAACAGGGCGAGGGTGTGCAGCAGTGCGGCGGCGCGCCAGGCCGGGTCGGAGTCGACGCCGAGCCTGGGCGGGTCGACGCGGTGGCGGGCCACGGCGGCGACTAGCGCCGAGAAGTCGTTGACCGTGGGCTGGTCCGGCAGGACCTCTTCGTGGCGCTGGAGCAGCCAGGGCACGTCGATGTGGATGACGGGGGGCATGGGTCAGGCAGCCCGCCCCTCGCCCGCACCCGGTGGTTCGTCCTCCGGGAAGGCGGCCGCGAACTCGTCCGCGTGCGCGGCGAAGAACTGCCGGAAGACCTCGGCACCTTCCTGCAGCGCCCGGTGCCGCACGATGTCGGCGGCAGCCGCCTCGCGCACCAGGGCCTTCATCGACGTCCCGCGCTCCTTGGCGATCTGCCGCAGGTCCTCTAGCTCGCGCTCACTGAACTCCACATTGAGAGCTGGCATGCCCTCACGGTACCGCGCGGGTACTTACTCGTAAATACTCCCAGCTCAATGGCGATGCCGACCGGTACCGCCCTAGAGCTTGCCGGTCACCAGCACCGCCTTCCCGCTGATCTCCCGCCGTTCGAGCTCGGCGTGCACACCGGCGGCTGTCATGAGCGGACGCACGGCGCCGATGCGCGGCGCGATCTCACCGCTCCGGGCCATACCGAGCAGGCGCTCCATGCTCCTGCGGTACCACGCGCGATCACCCTTGATCTCGGACGGCACCATGCTCACAGCGGTGCGCCTGCCCGGCCGCAGGTTCATCAGTTTCACCCGGGCCGCGCCCCGCACGGTGTCGGCGACCATGTGTCCCGGGCGGCCCGCGAACGCGTAGCTGACCAGCACTCCCCCGGGCGCCAGAACGCGGTACGCCTTGCGCAGGCCCGGCCCCCCGAGGTGGTCGAACACCGCCTGGACGCCGCCCGGTTCACGCTCACGCAGGACGGCTTCGAAGTCCTGGCTGCGGTAGTCGATGAAGGTCACACCCTGCCGTGCGAGCAGTTCCTCGGCACCGGGCGCCGAGGCCGTGCCGTACATCCGCAGTCCGCGCAGCGCGCCGAGGCGGCTGAGCGCCTGGCCGACTCCGCCGCTCGCACCCTGGATGAGGACGGCATCCTCGGCCCCGACGCGGCCGTGGGTGTCCAGGACGCTCAGTGCGGTGAGGTGGTCGAGCGGGACCGCGGCGGCCGTCAGTGGGTCCAGGCCGTCGGGCAGGGGAACGAGTTGCCACAGCGGCAGTGAAACGTACTCGGCGTACGCACCCATCTTCGTCAGGGCGACCGCGACGCGGGCACCCTCCTGAAGCCAGGCCGGCCTGGGGCCGTCGGGCGTGAAGTCGACGATCTCGCCGACGAGTTCGTAGCCCGGAGTGAAGGGTGCCTTGCGCTGCAACAGGTAGTCGCCCGACCGCGCCATCAGGTCGGTGAAGCCCACTCCGGCGGCCAGCACCTTGACGCGGGCGTACCCCCGAGGCGGCTCCGGCAGCGTGGCGTCCACGGGCCGCATGACGTCGGGGCCCCCGAATCGTTCCACGACGATCTTTCGGTACCTGATCTCACTCATGAACCTCACCATTTTCTGTGTCGTGTCATTAAGTTATACGACACATAGTTGAGTGACCAGGTCAGGTTCCAGTTCGGCAATCAATGAGTGTCGTGTAACATACTTCCTCCGTCCGCCGACCCCCGGGAGAGCAGCACGATGGAGCCGGCCGAAGAAGTTCGCTTCCTCATCCTCGCCGCACAGCGCGAGGGAAACCGCCAACTCGCCCAGGGGCTGCGCCCGTTGAGAGTGACTCCCGCCCAGGCCGAGGTGCTGCGACTGCTCGCCGAGCGACAGCCGCTCAGCATGTCCGGGCTCGGCGCCCTGCTCGTGTGCGAGAGCGGCGGCAATCCCAGCCGCCTCGTGGACCGTCTGGTGACCGCGGGATTCGTGCGGCGCGAGGAGGGGAGTCACGACCGGCGCCATGTGGAGCTGACACTCACCCCCGCCGGACACGAGACGGCCCGCGCGGTGGCCGCGATCGAGGCGGAGCTGCACGCCGGGATTCACGCAGCGGCAGCCGGTCACGACGTCGAGGCGGTGCTCGCCCTCCTGCGCACCCTGGTGTCCGGATCGAGTGCCGGCGACGCCGTAGCCCTGCGTGCGGGCCGGTCCGCCGACCCGCACGGAGCGCGCTGACACCTCGGGGCGCGATGTCCGAATCCCGCCAGCAGCCCCTTCCGTACGGCACCAGACTCGTACCCATCGGCCCCGCACACCATCACTTCGTACGTGTCGCCGGGCCGAAGGACGACGAAGGAAAGGGTGAACGCGACGATGACGACGTACACGACCATCGACAGCCCGCTGGGCGAGCTGCTGCTCGTCGGCGAGGACTCGACACCGGAGGGGGTGGCACTCGCCTCGCTCTCGATGCCGGGGCAGCGCAATACCCCGGCCGTCCGGCAGACCTGGCGGCGCGACGACTCCGCGTTCGCCGAGGCCGCCCGGCAGATCTCCGCATACTTCGCCGGGCAACTCACTCGATTCGAGCTGGAGTTGGCCGACTCCGGGACGGAGTTCCAGCGGCATGTGTGGCGGGCGCTGGAGGAGATCCCGTATGGCACTACGACCACGTACGGCGAACTCGCCGAGCGGCTGGACGTCCCGCGGGCTGAGGTACGGGCGCTGGGCGCGGCGATCGGGGCCAACCCCCTGCTGCTGGTGCGGCCCTGCCACCGGGTGATCGGGGCGGACGGCTCGATGCGCGGTTACGCCGGCGGTGTCGAGCGCAAGGTACGGCTGCTCACGCACGAGGGGGCGCTGCAGCCGATGCTCACCGGCGTCTGATCACCATCGCTGACACTGCACTGGAGAAACGCGTCATGACTGCCATCCGCGCACAGGCCCGCCGCCGTGTCGACGCCGCCGACTGGGCGGCGTTGGCCGAGGAGTTGGACGCCTACGGCTGCGCGCTCACTCCCCCGCTGCTGACGCCGGCGGAATGCCGGGACCTCGCCGGACTGTACGAGCGGCCCGAGCTGTTCCGGACCACCGTCGACATGGCCCGGCACCGTTTCGGGTCGGGCGAGTACCGCTACTTCACGCACGAACTGCCGCCGGAGGTCGCCGCCCTGCGGGCCGCGCTGTACCCGCGACTGCTGCCGATCGCCCGTGACTGGGCAGGTCGGCTGGGCCGCCCGGCGCCGTGGCCGGACTCGCTGCAGGAGTGGCTGTCGCTGTGCCACGAGGCGGGCCAGGACCGCTCGGCCCAGATCCTGCTGCGCTACGGGGAGGGCGACTGGAACGCCCTGCACCGCGACGTCTTCGGCGACATGGTCTTCCCGCTCCAGGTCGTCATCGGCCTGGACGCCCAGGGCGCCGACTACACGGGCGGCGAGTTCCTGCTCGTGGAACAGCGCGCCCGCGCCCAGTCCCGGGGCACCACGACCGTCCTCGCGCAGGGCCACGGCCTGGTCTTCACCACCCGGGACCGCCCGGTGCGCTCGCGGCGCGGCTGGTCGGCCGGCGCGATGCGGCACGGCGTGAGCACGGTGCGCTCGGGCCGCCGGCACGCGCTGGGCCTGGTCTTCCACGACGCGGCGTGACGCCGGTCCGCACCCTACGGATCGTCTCGCACCCGGTGACGAGTGGCCCTGCCCCCGGTACGGCGGACAATGGTGCGTAGGGGCCTCACATCGCCCCATGGGTGTGTGGAGGCCTCACATCGCCGAACCGATCGAAAGGCGGCGATCATCATGGCTGAACACCCGCACGCAGCACTCGTCCGCAAGGGCTACGAGGCTTTCTCACGTGGTGACATGGACACGCTGCGCCAGTTGACGGCGTCGGACGCCACCCACCACGTGCCCGGCAGCCACCCGATGTCCGGCGACTTCAAGGGCGTGGACACGATTCTCGACATGTACCGCCGCCAGTTCGAGGAGACCAACGGAACCCTCAAGGTCCAACTGCGATACGTGCTCGTCGACGGCCGCGGACACGCGGTCTCCCTGCACCACTACACCGCCGAGCGCAACGGCAAGCGAATCGACGAGACCGGAGGCATCGTCTTCCGGATCGTCGGAGACAAGGCCACCGACCTCGACGAATGCGTCGAGGACATCGACAAGAGCAACGAGTTCTGGTCCTGATTCCCCCTCCTCTCCCCGCCGAGCAGGTGCCGGGCCCGAAGGTGCCGGCTCAGCCGAGGAGGGGGGCCGGCTGGCCGGTCTCCGCGTAGGCCTTGAGGGCGGTGAACTTGGTTGCCCAGCCGTAGGTGAAGTTGCGGTAGGCGTCGTCCTGGACCGGGAAGCCGGCGTGCGTGAAGCGGAGCAGGACGCCGCCCTCGGGGACGTCGAGGATCTCGTACGTCTGCGTGGTGCCGCTCCACGGTCCGTTCGCGCCCTCCAGCACCAGGCGCCGCTCGGCGGACTCGGTGACGCGCAGCCGCCAGGGCTCCGCTACGCCCGGGAAGGTCAGCGCGTGCTCCGCGCCGACCCCCTCCCCCACCGCCGCGTCCGCGGTGAACCAGCTGCGCACGCCGGCCCCGGTGGCGATGGCCTCGCGCACGGTGTCCGCCTCGGCCTCAATGGTGAGCTGCATGGCGATGTCAGCCATCGGATGCCCTCTCGGAGTCTGGGGTCTGCAATCTGGAGCCTGGGACCTGGGCCTTTATGCCGCGCTCTGCCGCCACAGCCCGCGCCGGCGGTAACCCGCCTGCCAGAAGAGCCGGTTGAGGATGCGGGCCGGCGGCGGCACCACCTTGAGGAACCGGGCGCGGTAGGCGGGCGAGATGCCGTCGAGGATCCAGGGCACGAACACCGCGGCCCCGCGCAGTCCCTGCTGTTCGACGATACGACCGGTGAAGGCGCGCCAGTCCGCTTCCGTCAGCACCTCCTGCATCAGGGGCAGGGTGTTCTCCTCCTCGTGCCCGAGGTGCTCGTCGAGGGCGGACGCGAGCGCCTCGACCAGTTCGGGCAGCTTCGCGGACCGGTCGGCGAGTGCCGTGTCGACCGCGGTGAGCAGCGGGTCCAGGCCGGCGTGCTCGGCCTCCATCGCGGCGAGGAGGGCGACGTCCTCGGGCCGGTCCATGACCTTGCGCTGCACACGCGGCCACAGGTCGCTGTCCTCGGCACTGTGGTGGATGTGCAGCTGGTGCCGGAAGTTGGCCCAGCCCGCGAGGACCGCGGGGGCGTCGGCGGTGCCGTCCGCCGCCGCCTTTCCGAGGCGCTCCAGGTCGCGCCGGAAGGCATCGTGGGCGGCGTACATCGCGATGAAGTCGATGGTCATGAGGTGGCTTCCTCCAGTTCGGGCTCGTACACGGGAAGGGCGTGCGGGTTGGCGGACGGTCCGTGATGGCGGCGTACGGCGAGACAGGCGAGCGCGCCGGCCAGCAGGACCGCGGCGGAGACGAGTACGGCGGGGCCCATCGCGTCGACGAAGCCATGGCCGAAGACCTGGCCGCCGAGCTCCCGCATGCGGGCGGCGACGTCGTGCGGGACACCGGCCGGAACACCGCCCGCCTGCCCGGCGTTGACGTCGGACCCGGCGTGCGAGAAGGCGTCGACGAAGCCGTCGCGGTAGGCGACGGGCAGCTGCCCGGCGCGCTGTCGTGCCTGATCGGCGAGGGAGCCCGCCAGCTGCGCCTGGAGTACGGCGCCGACGACGGCGCCCGCGAGGACCGAACCGACCTGCCGCAGCGCGTTGTTGACACCGGAGGCCGCGCCGGACAGCCGCGCCGGTACGTTGCGCATGACCTCCGTGGCCATCGGCGCGAAGGTGCAGCCCGCTCCGAGACCCGCGAGGAAGAGCGGGAAGGCGACGGCGGTCCAGCTCGAACCGGTGTCGACCGCGGCCGCGATCCAGATCAGCGCCGCGGCCCAGGCCCCCAGCCCGGTCATCAGGATGAACTTGCCGCCGACCTTGTCCGAGAAGGCGCCCGCCGGGCCGGCCGTCACGAACGAACCGAGGGCGAGGGGCAGCAGCACGAGCCCGGACTTGAGGGCGCTGAAGCCCAGCACCGACTGGAGGTAGATGGTCAGCGGCAGGAACATCCCGAGGACGCCGAAGGACACCGTGATGCCGACGAAGTTGAGGAGCGTGAAGTTGCGGTCCTTGAAGAGGGAGAACGGGACGAGCGGATCGTCGGTCTGCTGTCCGCGCTCGTGGACGAGGAACCCGGCGAACAGCAGCGCAGCCGCGCCGAACAGCGCGAGGATCCAGCCGTTCCAGTCGTAGCGCTGCCCCTCGATGAGGGCGAAGGCCAGGCAGCACAGGGCTGTCGAGGCGAGGACCACGCCGAGGGTGTCGAAGCGGTGGCGCACCGTGCGCCGCTGCCCGCCCGGGATGATCGCCGCGGCGAGCACCAGGACGAGGACGCCGAGCGGGAGGTTCACGTAGAAGATCCACCGCCAGTCCAGATGCGTGATCAGTGCGCCGCCGATGATCGGGCCCAGCGCCCCGGAGATGCCCGCGACTCCACCCCAGACCCCCATCGCCACGCCGCGCCGGTCGGCCGGGAACACCTCGGCGATGATCGACAGCGTCTGCGGCATGAGCAGCGCCGCGCCCAGCCCCTGCACCGCGCGGAACGCGATCAGCTGGGCCGGGTCCTGTGCGAGGCCGCAGGCCAGGCTCGCCAGGGTGAACAGCGCGACGCCGGACATGAACAGGGTGCGTTTGCCGCGCAGGTCGCCGAGACGGCCCGCAGTGATCAACAGGACCGCCAGGGCGAGGGTGTAGGCGTTGACGACCCACAGGATCTCGTCCAGGGAGGCATCCAGATCCTCGCCCATGTCGGGGATCGCGATGTTCACGATCGTCAGGTCGAGCAGCGTCATGAAGAACCCGAGCGAGAGCGTGATGAGGATCGCCCAGGGGTTGCCGTGCCATTTCTTGAACACTATGCCGGTCTCCTTGTGTCGGACTCGAGTTCAAGAGGGCGCCGGTCCCGGCCGCCGTGACGTCGTGAGACGTACGTCACTCTTCGCCGTCCGATGTCACATTCCGGCCCCCTGTCGGGCTCGCAGTAGTGAGCCCACCCAGGGGAGGCAAGGCCATGTCCGAGGGGACCGACACCGCGACTCAGGTGTTCGTCGACCACCGCGAGCTGCTCTTCGCGATCGCCTACAACATGCTCGGCAGCGTCGCCGACACCGAGGACGTACTGCAGGAGACCTGGCTGTCGTGGACGGGCCGACGGCACGGCTCGCCCCTCGACGGGATCAGCAACCCGCGCGCCTATCTCGTCCGCATCGCGGTGAACCACGCGCTCGCGCGGCGCGCGGTCATCACCCGCCGCCGCGAGACGTACGTCGGCCCGTGGCTGCCCGAGCCGCTGCTCGACGAGGCCGCCCCCGACGACTCGGCCGAGGGCGCCCTGCGCTCCGAATCGGTGTCGCTGGCGATGCTCGTGGTCCTGGAGTCGCTCACCCCACTGGAGCGGGCGGTGTTCGTCCTCAACGAGGTGTTCGGCTACCCCCACACGGAGATCGCCGAGGTCCTCGACCGCACCCCGGCGGCGGTGCGCCAGCTCGCGCACCGCGCCCGGCAGCACGTGCACGCCCGCCGTCCGCTCTACCGCGCCCATCCGCGCGTACGGCAGCAGGCGACGGAACGTTTCGTGGAGGCCGCGCTCGGCGGTGACATCGCCGCGCTGATGGAGATCCTGGCGCCGGATGTCACGGTGTGGACGGACGGCGGCGGCAAGGCGCGCGGGGCGGGGCTGCGGCCCGTGCACGGCCGGGACAAGGCGGCCCGGCTGCTGGCCGGCTACGCCACGCACCGCGGCACTGGCCTGGACGTCCGCTACCGGCGTGTCAACGGCGACGACTCCGCGGTGGTGTTCGAGGGCGAGTCGCCGTACGCGGTCATGGTCATGGACCTCACCCCGGACGGCGACCAGGTGTCCGACGTCTACATCGTCACCAATCCCGAGAAGCTCGCGCATGTGCGCCGCGAGGAGGACACCAATACGGCCAAGGAGCGCGCATGACCACCACCGAGCAGCCGGGCACGGCGCCGCAGCCGGCTTCGCGACCGGCCGGCAAGGCGTCGTCCGGTGAGCGGGTCGCCGACTGGTTCGACGGCCGCCTCGGCGTGTACAGCCTGGGCAGGCAGTATCTGCGCAAGGTCTTCCCGGACCACTGGTCCTTCCTGCTCGGCGAGATCTGCCTCTACAGCTTCGTCGTGCTGATCCTCACCGGTGTCTATCTGACACTGTTCTTCCATCCGTCGATGAACGAGGTGACGTACCACGGCAGTTACGTCCCGCTCAACGGCGTACGGATGTCGGAGGCGTACGCCTCGACCCTCGACATCAGCTTCGACGTGCGCGGCGGGCTGCTCATCCGGCAGATCCACCACTGGTCCGCGCTGATCTTCCTCGCCGCCATGCTGATGCACATGATGCGGCACTTCTTCACGGGCTCGTTCCGCAAGCCCCGCGAGGTGAACTGGCTGTTCGGCTGGACGCTGCTGCTGCTCGGCCTGTTCGAGGGCCTCTTCGGCTACTCGCTGCCGGACGACCTGCTGTCGGGGACCGGGCTGCGGTTCGTGGACGGGGCGCTGCTGTCGATGCCGGTCGTCGGCACGTATCTCTCGTTCTTCACCTTCGGCGGCGAGTTCCCCGGCCACGACATCGTGGCCCGCTTCTACTCCCTGCACATCCTGCTGATCCCCGGCATCATGGCGGCCCTCGTGGTGGCCCACATCCTGCTGGTCGTCTACCACAAGCACACCCAGTTCGCGGGGCCCGGGAAGACCGAACGCAACGTCGTGGGCGCGCCGTTCATGCCGGTCTACATGGCGAAGGCGGGCGGCTTCTTCTTCCTGGTGTTCGGCGTCATCGCACTCATATCGGCGGTCGCGACCATCAACCCGGTCTGGGTGTACGGCCCTTACCGCGCCGACCAGGTGTCGACGGGCGCCCAGCCCGACTGGTACCTGGGCTTCGCGGAAGGGCTGGTGCGTGTGATGCCGGGCTGGGAGATCACCGCGGCGGGACACACGCTGAACCTCGGCGTGCTCATCCCGGTCGTCGTCTTCCCCCTCCTCCTGGTCTTCGTCGCCGTCTACCCCTTCCTGGAGTCCTGGATCACGGGCGACCGGCGCGAGCACCATCTGCTGGACCGCCCGCGCAACCGGCCGATCCGCACGTCGATCGGCACGGCGTGGATCAGCCTGTACCTGATCCTGCTGGCGGGTGGCGGGAACGACATCGTGGCGACCCGCTTCCATCTGTCGATCAACATGGTGACCTGGTCGGTACGGATCGCCCTGTTCGTGGTCCCCGCCGTCGTCTTCGTGGTGACCCGCCGCATCTGCCTCGGCCTCCAGCGGCGCGACCGCGAACTCGTGCTGCACGGCCGCGAGACCGGCGTCATCAAGCGCCTGCCGCACGGCGAGTACGTCGAGGCACACCGGCCCCTCTCCCCCGCCGAACTCCACACCCTCACCGCCCACGAGGAGCCGCCACCGCTGGAACTCGGCCCCGCCCAGGACTCCAACGGCGTCCCGAACGGCGCGCCCCGCTCCGTGCGCCTGCGCGCCGCCCTCTCCCGCAGGCTCTACGGCGAGGGCACCCGCGTCGAGAAGCCCACGGCCGAGGAGTACGAGGAGGCGCGGCGCCACTAGGGAGCGCCGCCGGGGAGGCGGAGGCCTCCCCGGCGGCGGACGCCCGGTCTACGCCACGGGCGCCTCCAGTTTGCTGATGCGCTGGGCACCGTTCGCCTCGCCCGGGTGGGCGCTGGTCAGGGTGAGGCGGAGGGCTGTGCCGCCGGCCGCGTCGAAGGTGACGACGGTGGGCGCGTCCGAGGCGGTGGCCCAGTCGACGGTGGCGCCCGTCACCGGCACGTACTTCCTGCCGTCCCAGACCTCGACCTCGACGGACGCGGGCAGGGTGTGGGTCGCGTCGACGGTGAAGGAGACCTCGACGCGGTCGAAGGTGCGCGAGCGCGCCCAGGTCAGCGAGACCCAGTCCTTCGGGCGGGCTCCGTTGAACGCGGGCAGCAGGGCGGTGGCCGCCTTGTAGAACGCGTTGGACCAGCCGGTGGCCGCGTCGCCGTCGACCATGGCGGCGGGGAGGGTGTCGGGTCGGCCCGAGTAACTGGCGTCGGCCAGTGGGTAGTTGGGGGTGCCCGGGCCCGGGTCGGGGGCGAACACGGCGGCCGGGGTGGTCGCTTTCGCGCGTGCGGTGGTGGTGCGTACGGTGACGGTGTCCGAGTGCAGCCCGTCCGAGCGCGCTCGCACCTTCAGCGAGCCGGGCTTGGTGCCGGAGCGGACGACGGCAAGTGCCTTGCCGTGGAAGGCGGTTCGGGTGCTCGCCTGGTAGCGCTCGGCGCTCTCCTCCCGCCCGTTGTCGAGTCCGGCCAGCGAGCCGCCGTCGACCTCGAAGGCGATCAGGTGCTCGGCGTCGGGCACGACCACACCCCGCGCGTCGACGACCTCCGCGGTCACGAAGCAGAGGGAACGCCCGTCGGCGGCCAGTGACTTGCGGTCCGGTGTGAGCCGCACGGCGTGCGGTGCTCCGGCGGTGCGCAGGACGTCGGTGGCGACCGTACGGCCGTCGCGGCGGGCGACGGCCTTCAGCTCACCGGGCGCGTACGGCACCTTCCAGGTGAGGTGCAGCTTGCCCGCGCTGCCGTTCGGGCTGGTGTAACTGCCGGGGTAGGGGCCGCTGGTGACCGACTTGTCGTCGCCGCTGGCCTCCGTGGTCTCCAGGTACGTGCGGCCGTCGGTGGTCTTCTTGGTGTCGAACGTCCTTGTCCCCAGGGACTTTCCGTTGAGGAAGAGTTCCACGGTGTCGACGTTCGCGTACGCCCACACCTCGACCGTGTCGCCCTCCTCGTGGTTCCAGCTCATCGGCACCAGATGGACCATCGGCTCGCTGATCCACTGGCTCCGGAAGAGGTGGTACATGTCCTTCGGGAACCCCGCCGTGTCGACCGCGCCGAAGAAGGACGCCTTGACCGGGAACACGTCGTACGGCGTAGGCTCCCCGATGTAGTCGATGCCCGACCACAGGAACTGCCCGGCGAACCACTTCCGGTCCCGGTCCTTCTTGTGCCCGTACTCCCCGCTGATCGTCCACGAGGCGAGGTTGTTGTCGTACGAGGAGGTCGCGCGCCGGCCCGGCGTGTGGTTCTCGCCGGTGTTGAGGTGTTCCGGCTCCTGGTAGGTGGAGCGCGTCGAGGTCTCCGACGACGACTCGGACTCGAAGAGGAAGAGGTGGGGGTAGGCGGCGTGCAACTGGTCCACCGAGGCCGCGGTGTTGTAGTTGAGGCCGAGCCCGTCCAGCTTGGCGAGCATCAGGTCGGCCGCGGAGCCCTTGGCGGGAATACGGCGGTACTTGTCGGAGCCGATGACGAGCGGGCGGGTGTCGTCCACCGCCCTGATCGCGGCGATGATCCGGTCGGCCATGGCGAGCCCGGCGGTGGAGGTGGAGTCGGGTATCTCGTTGCCGATGGACCACAGCACCACAGCGGGCGAGTTGCGGGCCGCGAGCACCATCTCGGTGGCGTCCTGGTCGGCGTACTCGGTGAAGAACCGGCCGTAGTCGTAGGCCGTCTTGCCGGTCTTCCAGCAGTCGAAGGCCTCCACCATCATCACGATGCCCAGCTCCTCGCAGACCTGGACGATCTGCGGCGAGGGCGGATTGTGGGAGGTGCGGAAGGCGTTGACTCCCATCGACTTCATGATGGTCATCTGGCGGCGTACGGCGTCGATGCTGATCGCGGCGCCGAGCGCGCCCTGGTCGTGGTGCAGGTCGACGCCCTTGATCTTGGCGTGGATGCCGTTGAGATGGAATCCCTCGTCGGGGTCGAAGCGGAACGAACGGATACCGAAGGTGGTCCGGTAGCTGTCGGTGACCCGGCCCCCGACACGGAGTTCGGTCTCCAGGGTGTAGCGGTGCGGGGCTTCGAAGTCCCACAACCGCGGCTCGGGCACGGTGAGTTCGTGGGTCTCCGCCTTCTCGCTGTCGACGGTGACGGTGGAGTGCGTGCGGGCCACCACCCGGCCGCCGGGGTCGACGACCCGCGAGCGGACCTCCACCTCGCGCGGGGTGCCCGACTGGTTCGCCACGGAGGTCTGCACCCGTACAAGGGCGCTCTTCGCGGTGATCTCCGGAGTCGTGACATAAGTCCCCCAGCGGCGGACGTGCACCGGCTCGGTGACGACGAGCCGGGCGTCGCGGTAGATGCCGCTGCCCGAGTACCAGCGGCTGCTGGGCAGTCGGTTCTGCACCTTGACCGCGATGACGTTGGCGGTGGTGCCGTCGGTGTGCAGGAGGTCGGTCAGGTCGAAGGCGAACCCCGTGTAGCCATAGGGGTGCCGGCCGACCTGCGTCCCGTTGCAGTACACGTACGCGTCCATGTAGACGCCGTCGAACTCCACCGAGATCCGCTTGCCGGCCAGGGCGGGCGGCAGGGTGAAGGAGTTGCGGTACCAGCCGAGGCCACCGGGGAAGAAGCCGGTGCCGCTGGTGGTGCCGTGCTCGGTGGTCGGCGTGAGCTCGATGCTCCAGTCGTGCGGTACGGCGACTTCACGCCACGCCGCGTCGTCGTAACCGGGCTCGGCGGCCCCGGCGTACGCACCCGTGGGGTCGGTGATGCCACCCGGGTTGACCAGCGCGAAGCGCCAGCCGTCACGGAGTTCCACGGTGCGGCGGCCCGCGGCGCTCGCGGGCGACGCGGCCCAGGCGTCGGTGGCGCCCGCGAGCGTCCCGACCGCCGGTACGGCCGTTCCTGCGATCAGTACCGATCTTCGAGTGACCGTCATGGCGGCTCCCCCTCATCAAGGGCTCATAATTCATCACAACTAATCGTGAGCAAACAGATTCTGACGGGATGACACACACGGCAGTCAAGGGTCTGACAGCTACTTCCGCCCCGGCCGTCACATCGGCTTGAATCCCACCCGGCCCGCGCGCCCGTCGCCCCTCACGATCCGCTCGTCCGATCCGCCCCGCGCCGGGCCATGTGTCGGGTGCAGGGCCCGTCCAAGCACTAGGCTGGAACACAAGTGACGCGCTTGTTCACTGTGAGTGTGCGCAATGGAGTGGCGACGATGACCCCGGTCCACCCCCTCGACGAGGCCGCCACGGCACGGGCTGTCATCGACGAGAACGGCATCCTGATCCGCTGGAGCGAAGGCGCCCGGCGGCTGCTGGGCTACGCGCCCGCGGAGGTGGAGGGCCGGCCTGCCGCCGACCTGCTGGCCGACCCGGCCGAGGCCGCGGCGCCCGACCCGGCCGCCCACCGCTGGAGCGGCACCCTCTCCCTGCGCCGCCGCGACGGAGGCGTCCTGTCCGTGTGGCTGCTCGCCCACCGCAGGAGACCGGAGCACGGCGGCAACGACGACTGGCTCGTCGTCACCCCGCTGGCGGGTCGCGACCGGCGTCCACCGGACGACCCGCTGACCACGGCCGTACTGGCGCAGTCCCCCTGCGCGACGGCCGTCTACGACGAACGGCTGCGGCTGTACGGCCTCAATGACGCGATGGCCGCCGTGATAGGCCTCCCGGAATCCCGCATCCGCGGCCTGCGGCTCTCGGAGATCGGTGGCAAACGCGAGAGCGAGGAGCTCGAGCAGCACCTGTACGAGGTGCTCGTCGCCGGGCAGGGGCGCGAGGTGGAGACGTACATGCGCACGGGCGGCGAGGACCACGCGCACGCCTGGCTGGCCCGGATCTCCCCGCTCACCGACGCCGAGGGCCGGGTGCGCGGTGTGTGCCTGGCCGCGCACGACTTCACCGAGCAGTACCTCGCCCGGGAGCGCCTGCAACTCGTCAACGAGGCGAGCGTCCGCATCGGCAGCACCCTCGACGTCACCCGGACGGCGCAGGAGCTCGTCGACGTCTGTGTGCCCGCGCTCGCCGACTTCGTCAGCGTCGACCTGATCGATCCGCCGGGCCAGAACGGCGAGCCCCGCACGGAGCCGCCCACCGCCCCGGTCACGCTGCGTCGCGCCGCGCACCAGTCGGTGCTCCCCGGGGCTCCCGAGGCGGTGGTGAAGGCCGGGGAGGTCGACCTCTACCCCGCCGCCTCGCCGCAGGCGGACTCCCTGCTGGCCGGGCGCACGATCGTGGCGCCGGACTCCGCGAGCACTCTGTCGGAGTGGCTCGCCTGGGACCGGCTGCGCGGCGAGCGCATCACGGAGTTCGGCATCCACGCCACGATGTCGGTACCCATCCAGGCCCGCGGCACCACCCTCGGCGTGGCCGTCTTCACCCGGCACCGGCGCCCCGACCCCTTCACCCCCGACGACGTCCTGCTGGCCGAGGAAGTGACGGCCAGGGCGGCCATCTGCATCGACAACGCCCGCCGCTTCTCCCGGGAGCGGCAGACCGCGCTCGCCCTGCAACGCAGTCTGCTCCCCCAGTCGCTGCCCCGGACCGCCGCCGTGGAGGCGGCCTCGCGCTACCTCCCGGCCGCACGCGCCGGCGTGGGCGGCGACTGGTTCGACGTGATCCCACTGTCCGGGATGCGGGTCGCCATGGTCGTCGGCGACGTCGTCGGCCACGGCATCCAGGCGTCGGCGACCATGGGACGACTCCGTACGGCCGTACGGACCCTCGCCGACATCGATCTGGCCCCCGACGAGCTGCTGACGCACCTGGACGACCTCGTCGTACGGCTGTCCATCGAGGCCGGCTCCGAGGGTGTCACCGGCGAGGTCGGCGCCACCTGCCTGTACGCGGTCTACGACCCGGTCTCCCGGCGCTGCACGATCGCCCGGGCCGGCCATCCGCCGCCCGTCATGCTGCCGCCGAACGGATCGCCCCGGCAGATCGACGTACCGGCCGGTCCGCCGCTGGGCCTGGGCGGCCTGCCCTTCGAGTCCACCGAGATCGACCTCGCCGAGGGCACGGTGCTCGCCCTGTACACCGATGGCCTGGTCGAGAGCCGGGAGCGGGACCTCGACACCAGTCACCAGCTGCTGCTGCGCGCCCTGGCGCAGTCCCCGGGGGCACTGGAGGAGACCTGTCACACGATCCTCCAGTCGCTCCTTCCGGTGGGCGGTGCCTCCGACGACGTGGCGCTGCTGCTCGCCCGCACCCGCGGCCTCGCGGCCTCGCAGGTGGCGACCTGGGACATCCCGGCCGACCCCGCACTCGTGGCGCCGATCCGCAAGCAGGTCGTCGACCAGCTGGACTCCTGGGGTCTGAGCGAGGCGACGTTCCCGGCCGAACTGGTGGTGAGCGAACTGGTCACCAACGCCATCCGGTACGGCGAACAGCCCATCCGGCTGCGCCTCATCCACGACTCCGCCACCCTCATCTGCGAGGTGTCCGACACCAGTCACACCGCCCCGCATCTGCGCCGCGCCAAGATCTTCGACGAGGGCGGCC
Organism: Streptomyces sp. R21; assembly: GCF_041051975.1. Taxonomy (GTDB): domain Bacteria; phylum Actinomycetota; class Actinomycetes; order Streptomycetales; family Streptomycetaceae; genus Streptomyces. The sequence goes on from NZ_CP163435.1 coordinate 856,559, forward strand.
GCGGCCTGCTGCTGGTCGCCCAGCTCACCCAGCGCTGGGGCAGCCGCCACACGGCCGACGGCAAGACGATCTGGGCGGAGCTGACCCTGCTCGGCGAGTGACGGGACCGGTCGCCGACTCGGCGGACGCGACCGGGGTGGGGTGCGATCGATCACGTGGAGCCTGATTTGATGAAGGGGCACCACGACCGTGTCCCGGAGGACCGAACCCTGAACACCCCGCTGGCGGAGTCCCTCTCCGTCGTCCTGCTCGTCGCCGTGCTCGTCTGCGCGGTGGTCCGCCCCTTCAACTGGCCAGAGGCCGTCGTGGCCGTCCCGGCCGCCGGGCTGGTGATGGCCACCGGAGCGATCTCCTGGGACCACGCCCGCGCCGAGGCCGCACACCTGGGACCGGTGATCGGGTTCCTCGCGGCGGTCCTGGTGCTGGCCCGGTTCTGCGACGACGAAGGGCTCTTCCGGGCCGGCGGCGCGTGGATGGCCCGCTGGGCCGCGGGCAGCCCCGGGCGCCTACTCACCGCGGTCTTCGCGCTCGCCTCGGCGATCACGGCGGTGCTCAGCCTGGACGCCACGATCGTGCTGCTCACCCCCGTCGTGTTCGCCACCGCGGCCCGGATGGGCGCCCGCCCGAAACCGCACGTCTACGCCTGCACCCATCTGTCGAACACGGCCTCGCTGCTCCTGCCGGTCTCCAACCTCACCAACCTGCTCGCGTTCACCGCCAGCGGTCTGAGCTTCACCCGCTTCGCCGCACTGATGACGCTGCCCTGGCTCGTCGCCATCGCCGCCGAGTACGTCGTCTTCCGGCGCTTCTTCGCCCGCGACCTCGGCGCGGCCGCCCCGGCGCCGAGCGTGGACGAGCCGCCGGACATGCCGCTGTTCGCCCTGGTCACCGTGGTGTGCACACTGGCCGGGTTCGTCCTCGCCTCCGCGCTCGGCATCGATCCCGCCTGGTCCGCGGCGGCAGGCGCCCTCGTGCTCGCCGCCCGCGCGCTGCTGCGCCGCCGCGCCACCCCGCTCACCGTGGTGCGTGCCGCCGCCCCCGCCTTCCTCGCCTTCGTGCTCGCGCTGGGCATCGTCGTACGGGCCGTCGTCGACAACGGTCTCGCCGACGCCCTCGGCCGGCTGCTCCCGGACGGGTCCGGACTGCTCGCGCTCCTCGGCATCGCGGCGCTCGCCGCTGTCCTCGCGAACCTGATCAACAACCTGCCCGCGGTCCTCGTACTGCTGCCGCTGGCCGCGGTGTCGGGTCCCGGCGCGGTGCTGGCCGTGCTCCTGGGCGTCAACATCGGTCCCAACCTCACCTACGCCGGTTCCCTGGCGACGCTGTTGTGGCGGCGTATCGTGCATCAGCACGACCACGGCGTCGACCTCAAGGAGTTCACCCGCCTCGGGCTGATCGCCGTACCGGCCGCGCTGGTCCCGGCCGTTGTGGCCCTATGGGCCTCACTCCACGTTCTCGGAGGCTGATTGCGCATGCGGGTCGTCGTCTGGCTCGTCGAAGGGACCTGGCCCGCGTGCGTGGACGCGGTGCGCGGCCACGCGCCGCACGCCACCGATGTCGTACTGCTGCACGTCAGCGAGCCGGACGTACCCGGCCTCGCGCACGGCGCCTTCGCCGGGCTGCTGGGCCGCGGCCGCTCGGAACCCGACCCCGGCGACCGCCTGGAGGACCTCGGGACGTCCTCGGCCACCCTCCTGCTCGACGCGGCCGCCGAGCGACTGGACGGCCCCTGCACCCGGTTGAAGCGAACGGGGCGCGCCGAGCGTGCGGTGGTCGCCGCCGCCGAGGGCGCCGACCTCCTGGTGCTGGCCCGCGACGGCGACCGCGCGCGCCTCGGTCCCCGCAGCCTGGGCCCGGCCGGGCGCTTCGTGGTCGACCATGCGCCGTGCCCCGTTCTCCTGGTCTGGCCCGAACCGGCCCCGGACGTCACGACACTGCCGCCTCCGCCGCACGCCTGATCCCTGGCTCCTGGCTCCTGGCTCCTGGCTCCTGGCTCCTGGCTCCTAGCCGCGGGTGCTTCCGCGGCTGTGGCACGGGTTCACGACGCTCCCAAAAATACCCCCTGGGGTATCTCCTGCTACGCTCTCAAATACCCCCAGGGGTATTTCAGCGAGGAGGGCACATGACCAGCACGGCATTCCCCGAGGCGGCGGAGCATGAGCCGGAGGTGCAACCACCCGGCCGTTCCGGGCCGCTCGGGCAGCTCGGCGCCTGGACGGCCGGGCACTTCAAGCAGGTGCTCATGGGCTGGCTGGTCGTCGTGGCCGTGCTCGGCGCGTTCGCACCGCAGGTCACCTCGGCGCTGTCCGGGGCTGGCTGGCAGAGCAACGGCTCCGAGTCGGTGCGGGTGCGCGAACTGGCCCAGGAGCACTTCGGCGGAAACGCCTCGTCCGCGATCCAGGTGGTCGTCGGCTCGAAGGACGGGAAGGTCACCGACACCTCCGCGCGCAAGGTGATCGCCGAGGTCACCCGCGCACTCAAGGCGGACGACCGGATCGGCGAGGTCATCGCTCCTCAGCCGGGCGTCAGCATCAGCAGGGACGGACGGACCGCCGTCGTCCTCGGCGGCGCCGACGCCAACACCGACGACATGGTGCGCGCCGCCGACGACCTCAAGGAACCCCTGCGGAAGCTGTCGACCGGCGACATCACCGTGCGTGCGACCGGCGCCTCGGCCATGTGGAGCGACTTCAACACCGCCAACCTGGAAGCGATGATCCACGCCGAGATACTGTCCTGGCCGGTCACCCTCGTCGTGCTGGTCATCGCGTTCGGATCACTGGTGGCCGCCGGACTTCCGCTCCTCCTCACGATGGCGGGGCTGGCCGCCTCGGTCGGCTCCCTGGTCCTGCTCAGCCACGTCATGCCCATCTCGATCTGGGCGATGGACTTCGCCCTGATGTTCGCGCTCGCGCTGGGCATCGACTACGCGCTGTTCCTCGTCATCCGCTTCCGGGCGGCCCTCGCGGCGAGCGGGGACCGGCGCCGGGCCGTGGTCGAGACGATGGACACGGCCGGGAAGGCCGTCCTGCTGTCCGGGCTCACGGTCCTGGTCAGCCTGTCCGCGGTGATGCTGGTGCCCGCCCCCGCCGTACGCACCATGGCGGTCGGCATCATGCTCTCGGTCGTCTTCGTGCTGGCCGCGACGCTCACGCTGCTGCCGGCCGTCCTCGGCAGACTCGGCCCGCGCGTCAACAAGTTCGCGCTGCCCCGGACCCGCGCGGATCGGGCCGCGTCGCCTCGCTTCCAGGCCTGGGGCGAGCGTCTGTGGCGGCAGCCGCTGCGTTTCGGCGCGCTCGCCCTCGCCGTACTGATCGCCCTGGCCGTCCCCGTCCTCGGGCTGAAGACCGCGATGCCGTCCATCAAGGTCGTCCCGGAGAACGACAGTTCGCGTCAGGGGTACGAACTCGTCCAGTCGGCTCTCGGCAAGGGCGCCCCCGGCATGCTCCAGATCGTCACCCCGTCCGCCGACGCCGACGCCGCGGTCGAGGTGCTCACGACGAACGAGGGCATCGCCGCCGTCACACCCGCCCAACAGGCTGCCGACGGATCGCACTTGACCATGATCCAGGCCATGCCGTCCGTCGATCCGTCCGACGGTCAACTGGCGCGCACCGTCGCCGGACTGCGTGCCGAGCTGCCCCCGAACGCCCTGGTCGGCGGCGCGGCCGTGGAGAACCTGGACCTCAAGCAGTCCCTGGACGACAAGGCACCGCTGGTCATCGGAGTCATCCTGGCGCTCGGCTTCGTCCTGCTGCTGATCGCTCTGCAGGCCCCGCTGATCTCGGCCCTCGCCGTCCTGACGAACCTCCTGGCCACCGGCGCGGCCTTCGGAGTCGCCCGGCTGATCTTCCAGGACGGGCACCTCTCCGGCCTGCTCGGCTTCGATCCACAGGGCTTCCTCGACGGCTGGGGACCGGTCTTCTTCTTCGCGATGATCTTCGCCATCGCCATGGACTACACCGTGTTCCTGCTGTCCTCCGCCAAGGAGCACTACGAGCGCACCGGAGAGCCCAGGCAGGCGGTGATCGGCGCGCTCGCCCACTCCGGTCGCGTCATCTTCGCCGCCGCCGCGGTCATGGTCGCCGTCTTCTTCACGTTCGCGCTCGCCGACCCGCTGCCGCCCAAGGAGATGGGCATCGTGCTGGGCGTCGCGGTGCTGCTCGACGCGTTCCTCATCCGACTGGTCCTGCTGCCCGTCCTGCTCCGACTGACCGGCCGCGCCGCCTGGTGGTCCCCGGCATGGCTGCGCCGCATCCTGCCGGACGTGCGCTTCTCGCACGACTGAGCGCTGCTTTCCGTGCGGCGGAGGGACACCTTCGCCGCACGGTCGCATGCGCGGGACGGTGTACCGCGACCCCGACGGCAACGAGATCGGGTACAGAAGGGGCCACGCCCTAGCGCAGGCCCGTCCGGTACGCGCCAGGCGGCGCCCCATACCGTTCGCGGAAGGCCCGGTTGAAGTGGAACGGGCTGGTGAAGCCGGAGGCCGCGGCCACCCGCTCGACCGGTAGCTCGGTGGCCTCCAGGAGGCGGGCGGCGTGCAGCAGCCGGGCCTCGCGCAGGGCGCGCATCGGGGAGTGGCCGAGCTGCTCGGTGTAGAGGTGGGCGAAGCGGGACGGGGAGAGGGACACGGCACCGGCCAGGGAACGCACGGTGTGCGGGGCGCTGGGGTCGGCGCTGATGAGGGCCTCCGCCCGGCGGATGCGCGCGTCGATGTCGGGGCGCGGCCGCTCCGCCTGGGCGGTGGCCAGCAGGACGATCTCCTCCAGGGAACAGAGCGCCAGTTCGCGGGCGGCGGTGCCGTGCGCGACTGCGATCTCGCCGTCGGAGGGCTCCGCCGCGGTGGGTGGTGGGCCCTCCCCGGTCCAGCGGGCGTCCGCGAGCATCCGGCGGAACGCCGCCTCGACGCGTCCCGGGCCCGGGACGGGGCCGACGGCGTAGAGCCGGTCCTCCAGGGCGTACGGCCGCAGCCAGCCGGACCAGGACACCCTGGCCTGGCAGTGCACCCACCAGAACGCCCAGTGCCCGGCGCCCGGTTCGACGGCGTAGCGATGCGGTGCTCCGGGGCCGAGGACCACCAGGTCGCCGGGTCCGGCCGTGGTCCGGGCCGCGCCCTGTTCGAGCCGGCCGCGTCCGTCGGTGGTCCAGGTGAACAGCCAACTGTCGGCGCCGGAGGGCCGGTTGATGCTGTAGCCGGGCTCCTGGTCGAAGCGCCCGATCGTCACCAGGCCCGGTGGCGGGGACGGGTCAGCAGTCTCGGGCAATTCGTCAGCACGCACAGGCATCCTCCCGATCAGCGGATCGGCCTAGCGTGAGGCACCTGAGCCACTGATGGGAAGGGTCGGTCGTATGACAGGCACGGACAGGAACACGGACGGGCTGCGGGAGTTCGAGGAGAAGGGCTTCGCCGTGGTGCGGGGGCTGTTCACTCCCGCCGAAATCGACGAGCTGTGCACGGAGTTCACCGCGCTGCGCGCCGCCGGGCCGGTACCGGGGCACTTCGAACCCCGTACGCCGCGGGACGGCGCTCCCGTCGATCCGCTGCACGCCTACCCCCGGGTCATGCACCCGCACCGCATCAGCGCGCGCTCCCGACACCTCCTTCTCGAACCCCGGCTGCGGGACGTCCTGGAGGTCCTGCTGGGCGAGGAAGTGCTGGCCGCGCAGAGCATGTTCTACTTCAAGCCGCCGGGCGCCCGCGGGCAGGCGCTGCACCAGGACAACTTCTATCTGCGGGTCGAGCCGGGCACGTGCGTGGCCGCCTGGATCGCCTGCGATGTGATCGACCGGGACAACGGCGGGCTGGAGGTCGTGCCGGGCACCCACCGCATGGACCTGTTCTGCCCGGAGGAGGCGGACGCGGACGTGTCGTTCGCGCGGGAGTACGTTCCGCCGCCGCCCGGCCTGGCGACGGTGCCCGTCGACATGGCGCCGGGCGACGTGCTGTTCTTCAACGGCAGCCTGGTGCACGGCTCCGGCCCCAACCGCACCGCCGACCGCTTCCGTCGCTCCTTCATCGGCCACTACGTCGGCCGCTCCACACAGCGCATCGGCGGCTACTACCGCACGCTGACCATGACGGGCGCCCCCGTCTCCCTGGCCGAGAGCGAGGGCGCGGGCCCGTGCGGCACGGAGTTCGAGCCCGCCGCCCCGCACTAGGTCCTACGGCGACGAGTCGGGCAGTGCGTCCCGGAGCTGGGCCCGGGACGTGATGCCGAGCTTGGGGAAGATCCGGTAGAGGTGGAAGCCGACCGTGCGGGGTGAGAGGAAGATACGTTCGCCGATCTCTCGGTTGGTCAGGCCCGCGCCCGCGAGACGGGCGATCTGGAGCTGCTGCGGGGTGAGTTCGGCCAGCGCCTGGGCGGACGCGGACGGCGGGGCGCCGGGGGTGACGCCCGCGGCCCGCAGTTCCGCACGGGCGCGTTCGGTCCACGGTCCGGCGCCGAGCTGCTCGAAGCAGTCGAGCGCCGCGGTGAGCAGCGGGCGCGCCTCGACCGCGCGGCGCCTGCGGCGCAGCCATTCCGCGTAGTCGAGGCGGACCTGCGCGCGCTCGAACGGCCACTGGTCGCCCTCCGGGTCGGCCAGTGCCGCCGTGAAGTGCCGTTCGGCGTCGTCCGGTTCGGCGAGCAGGGCGCGGGCCCGGTGCACCAGGGCGTCGAGGCGCGCCGACAGCTCTCCCTGCGCGAGCCGGCGGCAGGCCGCGTCGAGCACCTGGCGCGCGTCGTCGGCACGTCCGGTGCGTACGGCGGCCGCGGCCAGGTCGGCCAGGTAGTAGTCGGAGGCGTGGTAGTGCAGGGGCGCGGGTTCCGGGTCCTGGGTGTAGACGGCTCGGAAGCGGTCGTAGGCCGCGGCGTGGTCGCCCTCCGCCAGTGCGGCGGCGCCCAGCGCGTAGTGCGTGCGCACCTGGAGACTGCGGCAGCCCGAGAGGTCCAGACCGTGGACGGCGCGCTGGACGGCGGCGCGTGCGGCCTCCGTCTCGCCGCGCAGGGCGAGCAGGGTGGCGCCGAGCACCGGGGATCCGGCCGCCACGTTCTCCAGTCCCGCTTCGGCGGCGGTGCGGTACGCCTCGTCGAGGGCGGCGCGGCAGGCCGTCCAGGCCCCGCTCTCGTACAGGGCCAGGGCGAGCGCCTGCGCCACGGTGGCGTTGGCCCCGGCTGTCGGGGAGCGGCGCAGGTGATCCAGCGCCCCCTCCAGCAGCCGTACCGCCTCGGCCGTCTCGTCCAGCACCCAGGCGGCCGCGCCCCCGACGACCAGACGGGACAGGACGCGGTCGCTTCCGGGGGCCGAGTCGGGCCCGGACCGCGGCTCGATCCAGACGGTGCCGCGGAGCATCTCCAGGGCCCTGGCCCGGTGCCGTAGGGGATCGCAGCCCGCCAGGATCCACAGCCGGGCCGCCTCGTCCTCCTGCGGCGGCACGCGTTCGGCGGTCCGCAGGATCCGTTCGCGGTGCTCGGGCGCTCCCGAGTTGTACGCGGGCGTGGTGGCCGTCGAGAGGGCGTCGAGGGCGAGGACGGGGTCGGCCTCCACCACCGACTCGGCGACGGGCAGCAGGAACCCGAGCGAGCCCGCGAACTGGGTGGTCACGGCGAGCGCCCAGCCCGCCCGGAGCGAGGCCACCGCGAGCACGGCGGGGTCGTCGGTGAGCGTGGCGACCTCGGTGGCGATCTCGCCGACCCAGCGCGGATGCCCGGCGTACATGGCCATGGTCGCCGCCCGCACCAGGCGCTGCGCGCGCGTTTCGGGTTCGGGGGTGAGCCGGGCGGCGCGCTGGAGGGCGGTGGCGGCGGCCGCGTACCCGCCGCGGCGCTGGGCGCGTTCGGCGCTGTGCTCCAGCTCCTGGGCGGCGTCCTCGTCGACACCCGACACGGCGGCCGCGTGGTGCCAGGCGCGGCGGTCGGGGTCGCCGACCAGGACGTCGGCGAGGGCCCGGTGGGCCGCGTGGCGTTCGGCGTAGGTCGCGGCCTGGTAGACGGCGGAGCGGATCAGCGGGTGGCGGAAGCGGATCTGCTCGTCGCCGATGCGCACGAGTCCGGCGCGCTCGGCGGGCAGCCAGTCGTCGGGGCTCGTGGTGCCGCCCGCGGCGGAGAGGATGACGGGCAGTTCGGCGCTCTCCGCGGCGGCCGCGAGCAGCAGCAACTTGCGGGTGGCGGCAGGAAGTTCGGGCAGGTCTGCGGCGAAGATGGCCTCCAGCCGGTCGGTCAGGGGCAGCGCCCCGCCCTGGGCGGCCGCGGGGTCGCGCCCGACAGCCCGGGCGAGTTCGACCAGGGCCAGCGGCACGCCCGCCGCCTCTTCGAGGACCCGGGAACGCGCCCGTCCGACCGGCGGTTCGGGCTGCCGGTCGAGAAGCTGCCCGGCCGCCGCAGGTTCGAGCGGCTCGATCGTCAACTGTCCCATTTCGCGGCCGAATTGCGCGGGTACGGCGGTGTCGCGCGCCGCGAGCAGCAGGGCGACGGGCTCGCCTTCGAGCCTGCGCGCCACGAAGGCCAGGACGTCGAGTGTGCCCAGGTCCAGCCAGTGCGCGTCGTCGACCACCAGGAGCAGCGGGCCGCGCCCGGCGGCGTCGGAGAGCAGGGTGAGGGCGCCGAGCGAGGTAAGCAGCGGGTCGGGGGCCGGCTCGGCGCCGTCATCGAGCCCGAACACGGCCAGCAGGGCGGCCCGTTGACGCGGGGGCAGCCCGTCGGCGAGGTCGAGAACAGGCCGCAGCAACTGGTGCAGTCCCGCGAAGGGGAGGCCCGACTCACCCTCGCTCCCCCGGCAGCGCAGCACGCGGGTCCCGGCCCGCCGGGCGATACGGGCGGCGGCGTCCAGCAACACACTCTTGCCCGCGCCGGGCCCGCCCGACAGCACGAGGGTCCCGGGCTCGCCCGCGGTCAATCCCTCCACCAGCCGCGTCAGCAGGGCCAGTTCATGGTCCCGGCCGATGATCCAGTCGTCCCCGCCCGGCGTCATGAGCAGAACCCGAGGATCGTGTCGGCGACCTGGCCGGGGTTCTCCAGCAGCATGGCGTGAGTGCCGTCGATCTCGGCGACCGTCACCCCGGGGCGCTCTTCGGCCAGTTCGGCCAGGTCGCGTGCGAGGCCCTTCGCGTACGCGGCCATCAGCTCGTCGAACCATTCCATGCCCGGCGTCGACGGCACCGGGCGCAGCGCGCGTCCGAGCAGCAGCGGGCGGGTCATCCGGCGGAAGAGGGCGAAGAGATCGAGCAGGTCGACCGCGTCCAGCATCTCCCGGGCGTGCACGCCCGACGGCCGCGACCCCAGTCGCCCGTCCGGGCCCTCGTGGAGGGAGCGCAGCAGGGCCGCCTCCAACAGCTCGTAGGGGATGCCCAGTTGCCGGGACATCGCGCGCTCGTGGGCGAGCAGTCCCTTCAGCCCGTCCGCCGGAATCGGCCGGCCCGCTATCGTCGCCGCCAACTCACGCACCCGGCCGAGCCGTTCCTCGACGTCCACCGGGTCCAGTCCCGGGTACTGGTCAGGGCGGCCCCACCCGAAACCGTCCAGATTGACCGCTCCCGGTGTGCTGTCCGGGTGCTCCAGGGCGTACCGCACGGCGATCATGCCGCCGAGCGAGTGCCCGACGGGCAGCGCGCCGGGGATGCCGTACTCCTCCAACACCGCCTCGATGTCCGCGAGGACGCCGGGGAAACTCCAGGTCCCGGACGGCGAGAGCCCGTGGCCGCGCAGGTCCACGGCGAGCACCCGGTGGCGCGGGACGAGGAGCGGGGCGACGGCCGCCCAGTCGGCAAGGGTGCGTCCCGCGCCGTGCAGCAGGAGCAGAGGCGGGCCGTCGCCGCCATGATCGTGTACGGCCAGGGGAAGGAACTCTCCGGTCATGTCCAGACAATAAGCCCTCGGTCAGGGTTCCATGAGGAGCGGGAGCATCGGCAGGCAGCCGCCCGGAAGCTGCTGGAGACGCCCGCCGCCCGCCAGCGATCCGAGGTCGATCGGCGCCCAGCCCACGCGCGCGGCGAGCCGGGCGACGCGTTCGTTGGCGCTCGCGTGGTTCCCGGACAGGAAGATCACCCGGCGTCCGGCGGGAGTGCGGGGATCGGCCCCGAGCACGGCCGGGGTCAGCGTGTTGAAGGCCTTCACGAGGCGGGCGCCGGGCACGAGGTCGGAGACGACTTCGCTGGAGGTACGGCCGCCGAGGTCGGCCACCTCCGTGTCGGGCGACCCGAGCGGGTTGGTGGTGTCGATGACGATCCGCTCCTGCCAGTCCGGTGCGCCCGCCGCGCTCACCGCCTCGTGCAACCGCCGCCAGGGCACGGCGAGAACGACGACCTCCTCGCTCGCCGCCTCGCCGACCGTGCCTGGTTTCAGCCCGGTCCCCAGCGAGGAGGCAAGGCCCCACAGCGACCGGGGGCCACGGCTGTTGCTGATCACGACCTCCTCCCCGGCCGCGACGAACCGCCCGGCGAGGGCCTGCCCGATGGCTCCGGACCCGATGATTCCGATGGGCATGCGCGCTGCCTTCCCTCTCAAGCGCCGTACGGCCATGGTCAGCTTCGGCCCGGGGCGCTGACCGGCTCTTCTGTCAGGTGACTGGCCTTCGCGCACGGGGTTCCAGCACGGGGTTCCATTTGACGCGAGACGGCGGCGGACGATTTGATCCTGGCCTGTCGGGCCGCGCGCTCGACGCCCAGAGGTGCGCCCAGCCGGTAGCGGACGAGAGTCCAAGTCCGGACCGAGTCGCCAGGACGACAGGAGCGTCCGAGGCGGGGTCGTACTCGCCATTGATGGAGCGGACTTGTCCGTCAAGCGTGTTGCCCGTGTCGGAGGATTCAAGACGGCCGCCTTGCTGGTCGCCCTGATGACGGTCGCGGGCTGCGGTTCCGGGGGCGACGGCACCACCGCCTCGAAGGCGAAGCCGACGCCGACCGCCGTGCGTCTGCCACCGCTGCACGCCGGCTTCGACTACCAGATCGGCGGCGCCTATCCCCCGCCGTCCGGCGTCCGCGTCGTCAGCCGCGACCGTGCCTCCTCCCCCGCGCCGGGCCTCTACAACATCTGCTACGTCAACGCCTTCCAGGTCCAGCCGGACGAACGCGGCAAGTGGCCCGCCGACCTGCTGCTGCGGGACACGCGGGGCAAGCTGGTCGTCGACCGCGACTGGGACGAGGTGCTGCTCGACATCGGCACGCCGGCCAAACGGGAGCGCGTCGCCGCCCGGATCAACGAGTGGATCGACGGGTGCGCCGCCAAGGGCTACGACGCGATCGAGCCGGACAACTACGACAGCTACACCCGCTCCCGGCACCGGCTCACCGCGGACGACGCCACGGCGTTCATCACGCTGCTCTCGGCCCACGCGCACTCACGCCATCTGGCCATCGCGCAGAAGAACACCCTGGAGCTGGCCGGGCAGAGGTCCAGAACCGGGCTCGACTTCGCGGTGGCCGAGGAGTGCGCCGAGTGGGACGAGTGCGGGGAGTACGCGAAGGCCTTCCACGACCGGGTGCTCGTCATCGAGTACACCGACAGCGGTCTGCGCAAGGCCCGTTCGGGCTTCGGCGACCGGCTGAGCATCGTGCGCCGGGATGTCGATGTGTCGACGCCGGGCAGCAAGGACTACGTCCGCAAGACGCGCTGACGCTGGGGCCCGCCACGACACGGCTCCCCCCTCCACCGCGACCGCCCGGGCAGAGGCACAGGTCGGTGCATACTCATATCCGCCCGCCGCCGGTTGAGCGGGCGCGTACGAAGCGGACGTAACAAGGGACATGCCGACATTCATGGCCGACGGGCGCGAGGACAGCGTGCCGGTGACCGCCGTTGCGGAGCCGCCGCGCCGAGGGGCCCTCCTGCTGCGCCACCGGCGGTGGCTGTTCGCCCTCGCCGTGGTCGCGCTGCTGGCCCAGATGGCCGTGGCGATGGTCACGACGGCCGTGGAACAGACACCGACCATCGACGAACCCGTGTACGCGGGCACCGCGGTGGTCTACGCGCAGCAGCACAATCTGCACTTCAACCCGGAGCATCCGCCGCTGGGCAAGCTGATCATCGCGAGCGGGCTGGTTCTCGCCCACCCGCACCTCGACGCCGGGCTCAGCGGCGATCAGGGGGAGCTCGGGCGACGTCTGCTGTACGAGTCGGGCAACGATCCCTGGCGACTGATGCTGTGGGCGCGCCTGCCGGTGATCGTGCTGACGCTGCTGTTCGGGTTGGTCGTCCTCGCCTTCGCCCGTGATCTCGTGGGCCCTGCGGGCGGGTTGGCGGCGCTCGCCCTCTACACGTTCTCCCCGGACGTCATCGCGCACGGTTCGCTGGCGACGCTCGATGTTCCGGCGGCCGGTTTCGTGCTGACGTCGGCCTGGCTGCTGTGGCGTGCCCGCCGACGGCCGCGCCTGTACCTCCCGCTGGCCGGGGTGGCGCTGGGCGCGGCCCTGGCCACGAAGATGAGCACCCTGACGGCGGTCCCGGTCCTGCTGCTCCTGGTCGTCGTGTCCGTCTGGCGGGCCCGCCGCTCCCCCGGCCTCGACGCGCGCGGCAAGGTGCGGCTCGTCGCGGTCGGTCTGGCGGTGGCGGCCGGAGTGGCACTGATCGCCGTGGCCGTGGTGTGGCTGACGTATCTCGCCGTCGACCCGCGGCTGCGCTGGGCCACGCCCGCGGACGTGCCCACCGTGCACGGGCTGCGCGGGCTCGTCATCGACTGGATGCCCTTCCCGCGGCCGTTCCGGGACGGGATGCGCATCCAGTTCGGCTTCGAGTACGCGACCTGGGAGGGCTTTCTCTTCGGCCGGCTCTACCGCGGTTCGCTCTGGTACTACCTGCCGACCGCGCTGCTGGTGAAGACGCCGCTCGGGATGCTCGTCCTCTGGGCGGCAGGTGCCGTCACGCTCCTGGCGATCCGCCGGCTGCGGCCCGCGGCACCGTACCTGCTCCTCCCGCCGGCTGTGCTGCTGGTCGCGGCGATGTCCGGGTCGCGTGACCTCGGCGTGCGGTACGCGATCTTCGTGCCGATGTTCCTGGCGGTCGCGGCGGCCGGTGTGCTCGCGGTGCACCGGCGGTGGACGCGGATGGCAGCGGCGGCGCTGATCCTCTTCGTCGCGGTCAGCTCCCTGCGCACGTTCCCGTACTACCTGCCGTACTCCAACGAGGCGTTCGGCGGTCCCGCGAAGACCCATCTGCGCCTGCACGACTCGAACGTCGACTGGGGCCAGGACCTGGGCCGCCTCGCCGACCGCCTCCGCGAGCGCCACCCGGGCGAGAGGGTCTGGCTCGTCTACAAGGGCAGCGGTGTGCCGTCGTACTACGGCATCGAGGCGTCCGATCCGCGCAAGGCGCCGCCGAGCGAGGTGCACGGGCTGCTCGTCGTCTCGGACTCCGCGGTCGCCAAGGCCAGGGGCCGGCTGGCGGCGCTGATCGCCACCAGCACGCCGATCGACGAGGTCGGGCACTCCATCACGATCTACCGCCGCGGGTGATGCCGTAGGGCCACGGTCGTTCCTGCCCTCAGGTGACCGTCCGGCGTGGGAGCGCCGCGGCGGTACGGCGGGTCCCGCATCCTCGACTCGCGCGGACCGGCACTCGGCCGGTCACGGCCGTCCGAGGAGGAACCGGTGCTGAAACGCCCCCCATCCCGCAGGACGCTGAGGGCTTCGTCCCGTGGCTCGCTCCGGGCCTGTGCCGTGGCGGCGCTGCTGGCCACCGGGCTCGGCATGGCCGCCACCGGCCCGGCCCCGGCGGCAGCCGTACACCGCTCGCCGGCGGCCCTGGCATCCGTTCCGGTTTCCGCTCCCGTCCCCGGCACGCTCTGCGCGCACGCGGGCACGCTGAAGGGCAAGGGCGGGCAGCGGGCCGCCGTCAGCCTGTGCGTGAGCACGGGGAGCCGGGTCATGACGGTGTCCGCGCCCGCCGCGTGCAGGCGGGCCGGGGAGTCCGTCCGGTACGCCTGCCGGACCTCGGGGAGTTGGACCGTGCGGCGTGCGGGCGAGGACGTCGCCTCGGGCCCGCTTCCCGGCGGGACGGAGTACCCGGGCCCGGCGACCTACCGCGTCAGCGGCACCGTCCACGTCCAGTCGTCGTCGGCCGGAGTCGACCTGACCGGGCAGGTCCACGCCTCGCTGACCCTCGTCGAGCCGAAGCAGGTCCCCACGCACCACATCTCGGTCGACCGGAGCGTCGTGCGGGCGAACGCCACGACCACGCTGACGTACACCGTCGCGCGCGACAGCGAACAGGGCGACGGAAGCGCCCGCTTCGGGCTCATCGGCCAGGAGGCGTCCGGCGTGCGGCTGACCACGGCGGACCCGCGCTGCGTCAATCCGCTGACCGGCCGCTATCCGTCCACGAAGCGGAACATGTTCGCGCTCGACTGCACCCCCACCGACCTCCAGCCGGGCCACCCCTCCACGATCGTCGTACGGGTGACCGTCAAGAAGGCGTGCGGCGCGATCGTGTCCAAGCTCGGCTACTGGATGCCCCAGGGGCAGGGCTCGTCCGCCGGGGGCATGATCTCCGGACCCACCGTCACCTGCTCACGGTCAAAGGGTCTCTGACGGATCGGGCCCTGTCACCAACAGGTCCAGCGCCCGCTCCCAGCGGAACTCCCCGCCCTCGCCGCCCTCCGGCTCGTCCCCGGCGTAGGGATCGCCGAAGCGGACGCCCATGCCGCGCAGCCGCTCGACGCTCGCCCGGTATGCCGGGTGGGCGGCGAGCGCCTCGTTCACGCAGGGCAGGACGGCGATGGGCACCCCGAGGCCGTACGCCTCGCACAGGGTCCCGAGCGCGAGCGTGTCGGATATCCCGGCCGCCCACTTGTTGACCGTGTTGAAGGTGGCGGGCGCGACGACGACCGCGTCGGGCGCCGGGAAGGGGCGCGGGTCGCCCGGCGCACGCCAGGCCGAGCGGATGGGGCGCCCGGTCTCGGCCTCGACCTCCGCGGCGTCGAAGAACCCGAGGCCCTGCGGGGTCGCGATGACGCCGACCTCCCAATTCCGTTCCTGGGCCGCGGTGATGAGTCTGCTGACGTCCTGCGCGATGCCCGCAGCGCAGACGACGACGTAGAGGAAGGGTTTTCCGGCGTGTTCGGTCACACGGCGACCCTAGTGAAACCGAGAGAGTGCGGTTCGCGGTCAGCGCACCGGGAAGGACGTCCCGCGTTCGGCCTCGGGGCGCGGGCCGAAGATGCGGCGCTCCTTCTCCTCGATGGGTACGTCGTTGATGCTGGCCTCGCGGCGGGTCATCAGGCCGTGCTCGTCGAACTCCCACAGCTCGTTGCCGTAAGAGCGCCAGCACTGGCCGTCGGCGTCGCGGGACTCGTACTGGAAGCGGACGGCGATGCGGTTGCCGTCGAAGGCCCACAGGTCCTTGCGCAGCGCGTACTCCTGCTCGCGAGCCCACTTCGCCGTCAGGAGCTCGACGATCTCGGCGCGGCCGGTGACGAAGGTGTCGCGGTTGCGCCAGACCGAGTCCTCGGAGTAGGCGAGCGAGACCTTGTGGGGGTCGCGGGTGTTCCAGGCGTCCTCGGCGGCCTGGACCTTCTGGATCGCGGTCTCGCGGGTGAAGGGCGGCAGGGGCGGGCGGTCCGTCATGGCGGCATCCTCGGTGATCGACAAGGGAGAACGATCGTTCTCGGCTGTGGCTGCTACCGTAGAGAACGCGCGTTCTCGCGTCAAGGTCGTCAGAGTCGCCAAGGTCGTCAAGCGCGTTGGGAGAGGCCCTCATGGACAGCGCAGCAGCCCGGGAGCAGGCACTGGATGCCGCGGAGGAGCTGTTCTACGGCCGCGGTATTCAGGCGGTCGGGATGGATGCCGTCCGCGGCGCGTCGGGGGTCTCGCTCAAGCGGCTCTACCAGCTGTTTCCCGCCAAGGACCAGCTGATAGAGGCGTATCTGGAGCGGCGCGATCTTCGCTGGCGGGAGCGGTTGGCCACGCATGTCGAGCGGCACGGGGACCCCGAGGAGCGGATCCTCGCGGTGTTCGACTGGCTGCGACTGTGGTTCGGCGAGCCCGACTTCCGCGGGTGCGCGTGGATCAACGCGTACGGCGAACTGGGCGCCGTATCGCCCCGCGTGGCCGCCCAGGTCCGCGCCCACAAGCGGGCGTTCCAGGGTTACCTGGCCGGGCTGGTGACCGACGCGGGCCTGCCCGCCGTCCTCGCCGGCCAGCTCTTCCTGCTCGCCGAGGGCGCCATGGTCACGGCCGGGATCAACGGGAGCGCCGAGCCCGCCGAGCAGGCCCGGCAGGCCGCCCGACTCCTGGTGCGGGCCTGCCGGTAGCCGACTCGGCGGCGCAACCCGGCTATGACGCCCCGGAGATGGTGATCGCCCGGACCGGGCAGGCCCGGGCCGCCTCGCGGACCATCGGGTCAACGGTGCCGTCGGCGCGCGCCGGGAGCAGTTCGCTGAATCCGTCGTCGTCCTGTGCGAAGACGCCGGGCGCGGTGAGGGCGCACTGACCGGCGCCGATGCACACGTCCTTGGCGATGGTGATGTCGAGGGTCATGGCCGGGCCTCTTACCAGGTCACGGGGAGTTCCAGCATCCCCTGGATCGTGTCTCCCGGTTTGAACGGGATGTCGTCCACCGGTGCGGCGAGCCGCAGGCCGGGCAGCCGGTCGAAGAGTGACAGCAGCGCGATCTCCATCTCGGCGCGGGCGAGGTTCTGCCCGAGACACTGGTGGATGCCGAAGCCGAACGCGACGTGGTGGCCGGGCGGGCGATGCCAGTCGAGGACGTCGGGCTCCGTGAACGCGGCCGTGTCGCGGTTGATGACCGAGGTCGAGAAGACGACGCCCTCGTCGGCCCGGATCACCACCCCGCCCACCTCGATGTCCTCGGTGGCCACGCGCAACAGCCCTTCGGCGATGGAGAGGAAGCGCAGCAGCTCCTCGACGGCGGCGGGCATCAGCGCGGGGTCGGCCCGCAGTTCGGCCAGCCGTTCCGGATGCCTGAGCAGCGTGAACGTACCGAGGGAGATCATGTTCGCGGTCGTCTCATGGCCGGCGACGAGGAGGATCGTGGCGAGCGAGACCAGCTCCGTCCGGTCCACCGCCCCGGCGCGCAGCTGCTCCTGGATGAGGTCGTCGAGGAGCCCGTCGCCGGGGTCCTTCTGCTTGCGGTCGATCAACGAGCCGAGGTACGCGTCGAGTTGGTCGCGCGCCCCCTGGGCGTCGGCCAGGGTGGGACCGCGCAGCAGTTTCCGCGACTGCGCCTCGAAGAAGTCGTGGTCGGCGTAGGGGACGCCGAGCAGGGCGCAGATCACCATCGAGGGCACGGGCAGCGCGAAGGCGCTCACCAGCTCGGCGGGCGGGCCCTGTTCCTCCATGGCGTCCAGGAGCCGGTCGACGGTGTCCTGGATGCGCGGGCGCAGTGCCGAGGTCCGTTTGAGGGTGAAGTTCGGGACCATCATGGTGCGTTGGATGCGGTGCTCGGGGTCGTCGACGCCGAGCAGGGCGAGACGGCGACTGCGGATCGCCTGGAAACGCTCGGTGGGCGCCGGAAACGCCGGGCGGGTGCGGTCGGACGAGAGGCGCGGGTCGGCGAGAAGTTCACGGGCGGCACCGTGCCCGGTCACCACCCAGACGTCACGGCCGTCGTACAGGGTGATCCGCGACAGCGGGCGCTCCTCGCGCAGGCGGTCATAGCCGGCGGGCGGGTGGTAGGGACACGTGCGGTCCTGGGGGAAGGCAACGGGTTCTGTCATGTGATGACCTCGCAAGCGATGTTTCCCTCGTGCCGATCTTCATTAGATGCCCAGGGCATCTAACAGATCCACGCGAAGTTCGGCCACATCCGCCGGATACCTGATCTGGCCGATCTCCGACGTCGGACGGGGGTGCCCCGGGCCGGACACCGCGCACGGGCTGTACGTCTGCCATCCGGGCCGTTGGCGATTGCGTCCGGCCCCTGCCGGATTCCGCCACTTCCCCGCCCCTCCGCACCGCCGGACCCGGCCGGATCCGGAGGTCCGGCACGCGTGCGATATTCGGTTGCGCGGACGGATCGCGGGGCCGCAGGATCTGGCCATGACCACGACCGAAGCCTTCCTGCCGCTGACCCCCGCCACCGCTGCTCCGGTGCGGGTCCAGCAGCAGCCCGGCCGACCGTGGAGGCCTGCGCTTCCCCGGTCATGACCGCCGCGCTCGTCGCGGGGCTGCTCGCGGGCTACGGCATCGCCATGCCCGTCGGAGCGGTGGCGACCTACCTCGTCTCCCTCACCGCTCGTACGACCCTGAGAATCGGCATGTGCGCCGCGCTGGGCGTGGCGACCGCCGACGGTCTGTACGCCCTGGTCGCCACGCTCGGGGGCTCCGCGCTCGCCGTCGCGCTGCAGCCGGTGCTGGTCCCGCTGCGCTGGGCCTCGGCCCTGGTGCTGGCCGCGATGGCGGCCCGGGGTGCGGTGACCGCCGTCCGCCACTATCGCGACCGCCGGCGCGCCGCCCGGTCCGGACGGGACCCGGCACGCCCGGCCCGCGCCTACCTGACGTTGCTGGGCGTCACTCTCCTCAACCCCACCACCGTGATCTACTTCGCAGCGCTGGTCCTCGGCAGCCGTACGACGCAGGCGGTGCACCCGGTGGAACAAGGCGTGTTCGTGCTCGCCGCGTTCGCCGCGTCCGCGAGCTGGCAACTGCTGATCGCCGGGGGCGGGGCGCTGCTCGGCCGGGCGTTGACAGGACACCGGGGGCGGCTGATGACGGCGGTCGCGTCCAGCACCGTGATCATGGTGCTGGCCGTACGGATGCTGGTGTCGCCGCCGTGACCGCGAACCGTCCGCGGCGGCCGGTGCGGCGGTCGCGGATGATTCGCGTCGGTGCCGGTGTTGCACCCTGACAGCAGAAACAACATCAGTACTCGTACGAACGCGACGATGGGACGGAAGTCATGCCTCTTGAGGGCGAGTACGAACCCAGCCCGACGCAGTGGGTGCGCGATCAGGTGGAGCTCTACGAGGGCTCCGGCGGCACCGAGGGCCTGACGCTGGGCAGCTTCTTGCCCGTGCCACCGGCCATCGCGGACCTGCCCGTCATCGTTCTCACCACCCTGGGCGGCCGGAGCGGCAAGATCCGCAAGTCCCCGCTGATGCGCGTGGAGCACGAGGGGCGCTACGCGGCGGTCGCCTCGCAGGGCGGCGCGCCCAAGCACCCGGTCTGGTACCACAACATCGTGGCCAACCCGCAGGTGGAGCTCCAGGACGGGCCCGTGCGCCAGGACTTCACGGCCCGTGAGGCCACCGGAGAGGAGCGGGCCCTGTGGTGGGAGCGCGCGGTCGCGGCCTATCCCCCGTACGCCGACTACCAGAAGAAGACCGACCGGGAGATCCCCGTCTTCGTGCTGGAACCCACCGGCTGATCGGCGCGGTCCGGGCTGACGGGCGGCCGTGCGCAGCGGAATCACGCACTCCCGTTCGATGGTCCGAAATTCGTCGGGGATTGCCATGCATGAACCGGCGCCGACCGGGCATTCGTGCGTCAGGCCCCGCCGCGCTCCCCCGTCGCGGCGGGGCTTTCTTCTGCCTGGTTCCAGCGCGCGGCGGTCCGTGACGCCTTGGCGGCGCGTGCCGCGTCGGCGTCGGTGATGTCGAGGAAGATCTGGTCGGCCTCGGGCACGGCCTCGGCTACGGTGCCCTTGATCCGTACGGCGACGTCCTCGACCTCCTCGCTGTCCAGGCCGGGGACGAGGTCGACGCGCGCGGCGACGAGGGTGGAGTCGAGACCCAGCTGCATCGTGAGCAGCGACTCGACGCTGTCGATCTCGGGCTGCCGCTCCAGCAGGGCACGTATCGTACGGTTCGCCTCCGCGTCGGCGGCCTGCCCGATCAGCTGCTCGCGGGCATCGCGGCCCAGGATGTAGGCGACGTACACGAGCAGCGCTCCGATGGCGAGGGAGGCGGACGCCTCCCACACGACCTGGCCGGTGAGCATGTGGAGTGCCATGCCGGCACCCGCGAGGGTCACACCGAGCACGGCGGTGCCGTCCTCGGCGACGACCGTGCGGAGGGCGGGGTCACGCATCCCTTCGGTGCCGCCCTGTCCGCGCACCTGATGGAGCGCACGGAGCAGGGACGCCCCCTCCGAGAGGAAGGCGACGCCCAGCACCACGAATCCGGCGACATAGCCGCTGAAGGACTCCTCGGCGCCGCCGCGCAGGGCCTCGAAGCCCTGGAAGAAGGAGAAGCAGCCGCCCATCACGAAGATGCCGACGGCCGCGAGCAGCGCCCAGAAGAACCGTTCCTTGCCGTAGCCGAAGGGATGGCGGCGGTCGGCGGGAAGGCGGCTGCGGCGCAGGGCGACGAGGAGGAAGACCTCGTTCAGGCTGTCGGCCACCGAGTGGGCCGCCTCCGAGAGAAGGGCGGGCGAGCCCGCGAACAGGCCGCCCACGGCCTTGGCCAAGGCGATCAGCACGTTGGCGCCGAGTGCCACCAGCACGGTGACACGGGTTCTCCGGTCCGCTGATTTCCTGGTCACTCGGGCCGATTTCCCCGGTTGTCCGGCCCCACACTGTGCCGACGGCGGAAATCGGGGAACGTACTGCAAGGCCGGATCCACTCTCCGGCGACAGGGCGTTCGCCGACGGAGAAGCAGAGGAGACCCCCGGTGCCGAAGAAGCAGAAGAAGCAGAAGAACCAGAAGAAGCTGAAGCTTCCCCTCGCTTACAAGCCCCTTGGCTTCGCACTGAGTTGGGCGAGCGGCGCCCTCGCGACTCGGGCCTTCCAGGCGACATGGAAGGCGCTGCGGCACGAGGAGGACGCGCCGGACGCCCTGGACAAGGACCGTGGCTGGGGCGAGATCCTGCTCGCCGCGGCCGTGCAGGGCGCCCTCTTCGCCGTCGTCCGCAGCGCCGTGGACCGGACGGGAGCGAAGGCCGTCGAGCGTTCGACGGGCATCTGGCCGGTCTCGGACAAGGCGGAAAAGAAGGGCGGCCGGGACTGAGCTGCTGGTGCCTCGGGGGCGCGTCAGCCCATCTTGGGGGCTGTGGAGCGCACGCAGCGCAGGGTGAAGGAGTGTCCGGCCGGATCCGCGTATCCGCGTTCCTCGAACGGGCCGGACGCGTCCTTCGTCTCGAGCGCGCGGCCGCCGAGCGCGATGACCGCGCGTTCGGCCTCGTCGAGGTCCTCCACCAGGAAGTCCAGATGGGCCTGAAGGGAGTTCTCCGGGCGGGGCCAGCTCGGCGGGGTCGCCTTCGCGTCCCGGCGGAACGCCATGCGCAGTCCGTCGGGGCTCCTGATCTCCACCACGTTCGCGGCCGCGTCCGTCTCCTCGGCTTCGAGCAGATCCTTGTAGAAGGCGGCGAGCTTCTCGGGCTCGGAGCAGTCAAGGACCACGACGCCCGTCAGTACCAGTGCCATGCTTCCTCCGCGCGCAGTCACGGGCGCGGGCGGCGACGCCGCCCGCTGCCCTGCGCTTCGGGTACCCCGTCTCACGGGATCAGTCCAGCACGATCCACTCACCGTCCCGCATGAGCTCGCGCCCTTCGAGCTCGTTGGCCTCGCGCCAGGCCTGTACGCGCTGCGGGCTGACGCGGAAGTAGAGGTAGGCGGTGGTGAGTTGGCGCGGATCGAAGCCTGTCTTCTCGGCGAAGGCGTCGCCGACTCCGTCCGGCAGCTCGGCCGGTTCCAGCGTCTTGACGCTGCCTTCGACGAGAACCACGTCACGGGTCGGCCCGATGCCCAGGCGCACCCTGCCGGTCGTGCGCAGGTTCCGGCCGGTGGGGCTGGCGGCCGGGGTGGCGAGGAGCAGGGTCGCGCCGTCCCAGAGGAAGGACAGCGGGACGAGATACGGCACTCCCCCGTCGGCGTCGGCCGTCGACACCCAGGCGTCCTCGTCGTGCTCCAGCCGGGCAAGGGTGTCCTGCTTGCGCTGCTTCGGGGTGCGGGCGCTGGGGGTCATCTGGGGCAGCCTCCTGGTGGATGTCATACGGAATCGGTCATGGGCAGTGGCGCGGGGGCGGGCCCCGGCGGGTCGCGACGGGGCTGCCGGTGCGCCGTGATCTCGGCGAGCCGGGCCGCGGCCGCGGTCAGTTGCATGTCGAGGGCGGTCGGGTAGGCGCTGTGCCGCATGTCCGCGAGCAGATGCCGGGCGGTGGCGGCGATGTGCGGGTGGGTGTCGGCGGGCAGCTGTGCGTAGGTCGTGTGCCACACGCCGGCCTCGGCCTCGCGCGCGGCTCGCGGGAGCGCCTTGCTCGCCGCGTCGAGGGCGGCGAAGGCGAGGGACTGGTCGACGAAGGCGTGGTAGATCCGTACGGCGTCGGGGTCCGGGAAGCCCGCTCCGCGCAGCACGCCGAGGATGGTCTCGACGGCCGCGATCTCGTGGACCCGGCCGGTCACGCGGTAGGCGCTGAGCACCGCGGCCTGGGGGTGCGCGAGGGCGCCGGAGTGCACCCGCAGGCCCAGGTCCCACAGGTCCGCGCGCCAGTCGCCGGTGGGATGCCAGGTGCGCAGCGTACGGCCGATGAGCTCGTCGGCGATGGCGAGCAGCAGGTCGTCGGTGTCGCGGAAGTACCGGTACAGGGCGCTGGGGTCGGCGCCGAGGGCGAGACCGAGGCGGCGGACGGTGAGGGCGTCGGCGCCGTGCTCCTTGAGCAGCCGCAGCGCCGTCTCGACGATCAGCTCCTCGGAGAGCACGACCCCCGTCTTCGTCGGGCGTCGGCGGCGGCGCGCCTCCGGCGGGACCACTCGCTCGTTCATCGGCTTCCTCCTGTCCGACAGGCTCCGTGTCGGCACCTTATGACAACAGCGTTGACCTGTTAAGTACCCGAGCAGTTTCATTTCCGGTCACCGGGCCTGCATCGGGGCCCCGGGTGCGATCGGAGCAGGCCATGACAGAAGAGCCGTACGGTGTGGATCCCCCGTCCCTGCGCAAGTCCCTCGGAGTCGTGGACGGCGTCGCCATCGCCGCCTCCAGCACGGCGGCCACCACCAGCATCGGTATCGGGCTCGGCGTCACCGCCGGAGTGGTGGGGCTGCACCTGCCCGCGATCATGCTGCTGGCCTTCCTGCCGATCCTCGGGATCGCGGGCGCCTACTCCCGGTTGAACCGGGTCGAGCCGAACGCCGGCAACGGCTACGTGTGGGTGGGGCGTTCGCTCACCCCCTGGCTGGGCTTCCTGGTCGGCTGGGTGAACATCGTCGCCACGGTGGCGTTCCTCGCGTACACCACGGCCGTCACCGGATCCGCCGTCCTGCAGCTTGCCGGGGAGGCACACCTGCACCGGGTGGCGGGGCTCGCGCTGGACCCCGGCTCCACCGCCCAGACGACGGCCGTGGGCATGGTGATCCTGGTTGCCGTGACGCTCACCGCGGTCACCGGAGTCAAGACCGCCGCGCGGCTGCAGAGCGGGCTGCTGGTCTTCGAGTACCTCGTCCTGCTGGGCTTCTGCGGCTACGGAATCGTCGCCGGGCCGCACCCCTTCGAGTTGAGCTGGTTCGACCCCTTCGCGATCCCGTCGGCGTCGGCGCTCGCCCAGGGGCTGCTGCTGTCGGTCTTCTGTTACTGGGGCTTCGAGGCGGCGTTCACCGTGAACGAGGAGGTGCGCGACCCGAGGGACGCCTCTCGCGCCGGGATCATCACGCTCGTCACGATGCTCGGCCTGTTCCTGCTCGGCTCGGTCGCCTTCCAACGGGTGCTGTCCGAGGGGGAGTTGGCCGGACACGGCGCTCAGGGTCTGGCGTTCTTCGGCGACCGGCTCGCCTCGCAGCCGCTGGCCGCGCTGCCGCTGGTGGCCCTGATGTTCTCGGCCGTCGCCTCGCTCCAGGCAGGTGTCATCCCCACGGCACGCGGCATGTTCGCGATGAGCCGGGACCGAACGCTCGGGCCCGTGTGGTCCAAGGTCAGCGCCCGGTACGGGACTCCGGCGACCGGGACGTTGCTGATCGGCGCGCTGGCGGCGGCGGTGGCCGCGCTCGCCCTGGTGATCCCCCGGCTCGCCGACATGATCATGGCGACGGTCAACGCGGTCGGGATCGTGGTGGCCCTCTGCTACGCGCTCACCGCGCTCGCGGCGGCCGTGCGCTTCCGGGGGCTGTTGCGCGAGGACTGGCGGCAGGGGGTGCGGGCGGTGGTCCTGCCGACGCTGAGCGCCACGGCTCTGCTCGGACTCGGCGGGTACCTCTGCTGGTCCTTCGCCCGCTCCGCCGACCACCTCGAAGTCAGCGCGGACAACGGCTGGTTCCTGCTGCTCACCCCCGCCGTGATGATCGCCTCCGGCTTCCTGGCCGCCGCGTGGGCCAAGTGGGTACGCAAGTCACCGTACTTCCGCACGGGCCACGGCACGGACGCCGATGCCCCGCAGTTGTTGACCACCGTCAGTTAAGGACACGACACATGCACGCAGACCTCCTCTTCACCGGCGGCCCCGTCCTCACCCCCGAGGGCCCGCGCGCGAGCGCCGTCGCGGTCACCGGCGAACGGATCACCGCCGTCGGAGGCGCCGAGGTCCTGGAGCTCAGGGGGCCGAGGACCGAGGTCGTCGACCTCGCCGGACGGCTCCTGCTGCCCGGGTTCCAGGACGCGCACGTCCATCCGCTCCCGGCGGGGCTCGAACTCACCCAGTGCGACCTGACCGGCACGAAGACCGCCGCGGAGACCCTCGCCGCCGTCCGTGCCTACGCCGACGCCCATCCCGAGCGGGAGTGGATCACCGGTGGCGGCTGGTCCATGGAGGCGTTCGAGGGCGGTACGCCGACCAAGGAGCTGCTGGACGCGGTCGTACCCGACCGGCCGGTGTATCTGCCCAATCGCGACCATCACGGCGCCTGGGTCAACAGCCGGGCCCTCGCGCTCGCCGGCATCACACGCGACACGCCCGACCCGGCCGACGGGCGGATCGACCGGGACGCCTCGGGTGAGCCGAGCGGCTCACTGCAGGAGGGGGCGATGCAGCTCGTGGGCCGGCTCACGCCGCCGGCCACGCCGGCCGACCGGCTTGCGGCCCTGCTGCATGCGCAGAGCCGGCTCCACGCGCTCGGCATCACCGCCTGGCAGGACGCGCTCGTCGGGGACTTTCTCGGCATGGAGGACCCGTCGGGGGCGTATCTGACGGCTGCCCGGGACGGCTCACTCACCGCGCGTGTCGTCGGCGCGCTGTGGTGGGACCGTGAGCGCGGTCCCGAGCAGATCCCCGAGCTGGTGGAGCGGAGGGCCGCGTCGAGCCACGGCCGGTTCCGCGCGGGCAGCGTGAAGCTGATGCTGGACGGGGTGGCCGAGACCGGGACCGCCGCGCTGCTCGACCCCTACCTGGACAGGTGCGGCTGCGCCACCGCCAACCGGGGCACCAGCTTCCTCGACGCCGATCAACTTCCCAAATACGTCACCGAGTTGGACGCTCTTGGCTTCCAGTGCCACTTCCACGCGCTGGGCGACCGTGCCGTACGCGACGCGCTGGACGCGGTCGAGGCCGCGCGGGCCGCGAACGGGCCGAGCGACACGCGGCCCCACCTGGCGCATCTGCAGGTGGTGCACCCCGCGGACGTGCCGCGTTTCGCCCGGCTCGGCGCCACCGCGAACATCCAGCCGCTGTGGGCGGCCCATGAACCGCAGATGGACGAGCTGACCATCCCTTTCCTGGGGCCGGAACGGGCCGCGTGGCAGTACCCGTTCGGTGCGCTGCTGCGCTCCGGTGCCCGGCTCGCGGCAGGCAGCGACTGGCCGGTGAGCAGTCCCGATCCGCTGCAGGGCATCCATGTCGCGGTCAACCGTGTCGCCCCCGACGTCGACGACACGCCGGTGTTCCTGCCCGCCGAACGCATCGGACTGGCCGAGGCGTTGGTCGCGTACACGGCGGGCTCGGCGTATGTGAACCACCTCGACGACACGGGCGAGGTACGGGTCGGCGCGCTGGCCGATCTCGTGGTGCTCGACCGCGATCCGTTCGACGGGGCGGCTGAGGCGATCGGCGACACGCGGGTCGCGCAGACGTATGTGGGGGGCGCGCGAGTATACGCAGCCCAAGAGGCGTAGGCAGTAACGGACATCACGGTGAGGTCACGCGTAGATCATTTACGCTCTGGGAAGCCTCGTAGCGCTTCACGGTTCAATTTTCGGCCGTAGAAGCCGAGTTCGAGTGCACGGGTGGCCATGTCGGCCACCCGTTCGCAGGGCGGGGGGATTCTGTCTCGCCGTCTCCCGGAAGGAAGCGCATGCCTCAGGACGTCACGTTCGACCTCCCCTTCGACATGCCCGTCAGCAGACATCTGGAGCACACCCAGAGTCTCCCTGGCCCTCGCCTGACAGGCCGAGCGCTTCCTGATCAACACAGCTGAGCCGGAGAGCATGAATCCGGCGTGGACGAGGGGCTCGCAGCGCTCGAGAACCGAGCGGGCCCGGGGCGGTTCGTCCTCGAAGGTCAGATAGGCGATCCGCTCCACTTTCTCGGCTTCAAGACGCGACCGGCCAGCAACCACGGCCGATCGCTCCATTGTCATGACCACAGCTTGTTGGGAGACCGGCGTGAAATCTCGAGTCGTAGATGCCGCTTCGAAGGCGTCCGCCGACAGCTTGATCCCGGCGCAGCCAAGCGCCCAGGTCCAGCCCACGGAGGCGGGGAACGCCCTGGCCCGCCTCTTCGTGGAACGCGTTCATGGGAGTACGCAGGAGCACCGAAGGTTCCAGAACGCCGCTCAGCAGCGGCTGAACGCACTCGGATCCCCGCACGCCGGCACCACGCTGCATGTGGAGGGAGCCGTCCATCTGGCGCAGCCCGCGTTCCTCCCGCCCGACGAGGAGGGATACGCCAGGCTGAGGCACCTCGACGCCGGGCTGCGCGTCATCGAAGCAGCCTTCCCCCAGGTCAGCACCGATATCGAGATCTGCCGGCTCACCTGCACGATGCTGGAGGGGGCCTGGCGGAGCCGGGCCCTCGCCCCGCCGCACGAAGAGGAGCGAATAGCCGCCTGCGCCTGCCCGCTGTGCCGTCGTTTGCCCACGCCCCCCGCACGCACGCTGGACGACTACGGCTGGCGACAAAGCGCCGGTCTCCCCCTCACCGTCAAGGCCTGGCCGTACCGCGAGGAACTCGACAGTGTCCTGACCGGTGGGTGGACCTACGCGCGGCAGCTGAACGACCTGGAACAGGACCTTGGCCTCCGGGACTCGTTCGAGGACGACATCCTCCTCTTCCACGAGTACAAACGCGTGATCGACACCATCGACACCGCGCGCCTCACCCAGCTCATCGAAGGCCGTTTGGCCGAGAATTTCAGCACCAACAGCGCCAGGGCCCTGGTCTGCGGGCTTTTCGCAGCCCACAAGCGATCCGTGGACGAATACTGGCTCCAGCAGCACCACTCGGGCAACGTCTCGCTCCCGCAGACCAACCCGCTCAGCCAGAGCACCTACTCGCTCCTGCAGATGCTGGACTGCCTGTTCTGGCACGTCTCACCCGACACCGAACTCTGGCAGGAAGAACACCTCGCCTCCCTGCTGCTGTGCCGCGTCATCGACGACATGACCGACGTACGAGCCGACGCCCTCACCGGCGAGATCAGCAACTTCTGGCTCGCCGACATACCCACCCACACCAAGGCCCTCTACGCTGCCTGCGCCATCGCCAGCGTCAAGTACGGCTGCATGCCCGAGGCGCATCCCCCCATGTGGAACACCTGGCTGATGCCCAGCACCGTCGTCTGGTTGGGGCTGACGGGCCGCCACGCCCTGTGGTTCGACGGCATCACCGAGGGCCTCCCCCCGGCCGAGGACTGCCCGCTGTGCGACCTGCAGCCCAACGCATGCACCGGCATCCTCACCCACGGCACCACCCTCACCTTCGCCCCGCGGCCCACCGCGCCGGCGCTGAGCGCCCGGACCGCCGAGCTGTCCGGGCGCTGCCGAGCCGAACACCCCGAGACGTGGCCCCTCTTCGACGCCGAGCTCCATGCCTTCGAAGCGCTGCACGGTCCCTGGTACGGCAACATCGACAGCGCATGGGAGATCCTGCGCCGCACCTACATCGCCGCCGTGGAGGCATCCAGCGCCGCACCGTCCCCGGAGCGCGCTCGCCATGTCCAACAAGACGCCGGCGCAGTCGGAAGTGAACAGTTCTACACCCTGTACGACCCGCAGACCGGGAGGGAAGACACCGCGCTGCTCGCCTACATGTTCGGCTGCGCCCACCCGCATTTCCTCTGGAACGCCACCGGATACCGTCCCACGGACGTCGAGGGCGACTGGCTCGACGGCTGACGACTCAGTCCTGTTCCAGAAACCCGGTGGATGGTGGTGGGGCCGTCCCCACCACCGACCTCGGACCGGTGCCGCGGCCCATCCAACCGGGGTGGAGCGACGCAACATCCCGCGCACGGCCGGCAGCAGGGGATGCACAGTGGTGACCGTGCACTGCCAGGGAGCGCGCCTGGGAAGCCGTGGGCTCGCTCGATGCGGGCCGGTGAGACGTAGCCGGGATCGACCACGTGCTCGGCAAGGCGGCCTTCACCATCGACTGGGACAACGAGCAGGCGATCTGCCCGCACGGGGCCCCCAGCGGGTCCTGGACCAAGCTGAAGAACAAGGACCACACCTATCTGCAAGCCCGGTTCGCCGAAGCAGGCTGCCGAGCCTGCCCAGACCGCGCCCAGTGCACCGCGTCAGCCAACGGCCCCCGCTCGATCGCCGTGCTGCGCCGAGCGCCGCACGAGATCTAGATGCACAACCGGCGCTGCCAGCGCACCGAGCGCCGGCAGCGCCGCTACGCGATCCGCGCCGGGAGCGAGGCCACCCTCTCGCAGAACGTCCGCACCCACGGCCCGCACTGCTCCCGCTACCGAGGCTCGCGAGAACTCACGTCCAACATGTCCTCACCGCGATGGCCTGCAACGTCACCCGGATCTCCCACTGGACGACCGGCACCACCAGCACTCGCCGCCGCACCACACGCTTTCACGCACTGTGCGCAGCCGCCGCATGCCCCTGAGAGACCCGTCAACATCACCAGCAGAGTGACAGCACTGGCGCTAGAAGCCGGCCCCGGCTCGGGGGCGGACGGTCATCCGCAGGGCGCGCGGCCGTACGGTGAGCCGGGCGACCTGACGGATGACCTGGCCCTCTGCGAGTTCCAGCCGTACCGAACGCAGCGTCGTCGCGAGCGCCACGACCATCTCGGTGAGGGAAAAACGGTCCCCCATGCACTTGTGCTTGCCGTCCCCGAAGGGCACGAACGCGCCCGGCGGAGGCTCCTGAGCGGCGTCGGTCCACCGGTCCGGGTCGAAGGTGAGCGGGTCGGGGAAACGCTCGGGGTCGCGGTGCAGGGCGTGCTGGCAGTAGGCCAGTTCGGTGCCCGCGGGCAGCGTCCACTGGCCGAGCCGGGTCTCCTCGGTGGTGCGGCGGGTGACGAGCCAGCCGGGGTGATGCAGCCGCAGGGTCTCGGTGATCACCCGGTTCAGGTACGGCAGCCGGATCACGTCGTCGAAGGCGACCGGCCGTTCGCCGAGGACCTCGTCCAGCTCGGCCAGGACCTTTGCCTCGATGCCGGGGTTGCGGGCGAGCTCGTACAGGGTCCAGGACAGCAAGGTCGCGGTCGTCTCGGTGCCCGCCACGGCCAGGAGGAAGATCTCGGAGCAGATCTGATCCCCGGTCAGCGGCTCGCCGGTCTCCTCGTCGATGGCGCGCAGCAGCATGGAGAGCATGTCCCCGGTGTCGTGCCCGGAGGCATGCAGTTCGTCGACGGCGGTGTTGATGGTGGCGCGCACCCTGGCCCGGGCGCGGTCGAAGCGGCGGTTGAAGGGCAGCGGCAGGCGCTCGGCCCAGTCGGGCAGCATGATGCGCAGACCGACACCGCTCATCACCACCGACACGTCGCTGCGCAGCTGGCGGAAGACGGCGTCATCGAGGCTGCCGGCGAGCACCGTCTTGGCCAGCATGTCGAGACTGAGGCCGACCATCGCCTCGTGTACGTCGAGGAGCTGCCCGTGCTCCCAGGCGGCGACTGTGGCCGTCGCCTCGGCGCGCATGAGGTCCACGTACCGGCTGATCTCGGTGTGGGCGAACGCGGGTTGAAGCTGGCGGCGTTTGCGTACGTGGTTGCGGCCGGTGGCGGTGACGACGCTGTCGCCCAGCAGCTGGCCCAGCTTGTCGTAGAGCCGGCCCTTGTCGAGGCTGGGTCCCAGGCCCCTGAGCATCTGGTGGATCAGGGCCGGGTCCTGGACCACGATCGTGCGCGTCCCGGGTTGCAGGACGATCTCGACGAGTGGTTCCCGTGTCTCGCGCAGCGAGTCGATGAAGCCGAGGTTGTCGCGCATCTTCAGCGCGTGACCGATGAGCGGAAACGATCCTGCGGCTCGGGGTATGGGGGGAGGCGCAGTGGACGTCACGGGTCATTCCCTTCACGGCAATCATGGACGCCCCTATGACTTCCCTGAACCTTCTCCAGTGCAATCCTGTCATGAACGTGTCCTGCGCCACGTGGGACAAGCTGGTTGGCCACCTGCGACACCGGGCATCAGTGCGTGCCTTGCTCACGCACGGCGGCTGAAGGCTGCGAGGACTGGGCCAGGTCGTCCTTGCAGCGGGGATCTTGACGGTCTGGCAATGACCCGTATGCCCTTGGATCAGGTGGGACAGAAGCCCGCGTGTGGGGGGTCGATGGGGAGATCGGGGAGCCAGGCAGTGAGGCACTGCGCGCTCGGGACCGCTGGCTGGTCCGGAACCGGCTCCACGGTCGATGGCAGGTGCTGCAGGCGGGTTCGCAGGGCGTCCTTGGCATCCAGGACGTCCCGGTTGGGCGGGACTCCGGACGGCGTTGCCTCCCGGCACGGCGGGGCGCCGACGGCCGGGGCCTGGTCGCCGTCCTCGCGCCAGCGGGCCATGATCAGGGCAGCCGGCGAGGCCGGACGGCGGGGAACCCGCCAGACCGAGAGGTCGGCGGCGAGATCTGCGGCCGAGCGTCCGATGAGGATCCACGGTCGCACGGCGAAAGCGAGCCGGCGCAGGCCCTCGGCCTGGGTCCAGGGCACCCGGGGGCGGATGAAGGCAGCAACGGCTACCGCGTGGGCGACCTGTTCGGGGGCCGACCGGTAGGGCTCCGGTACCTGCGGGCAACGACAGGTCCGCGCGCGGCCGGGCCTGGGTGCGCAGGTGTTGTTCTTCTTCCGTTCCACCTCAGCTGAATGTCGTGGGGGGTTGGTGTTACAGGAAGGGGCATCACGACGCTGTACGGGTTGGGCGCCGCGCCGGGCGTGTGCGATGGCCAACTCGCGTCCGTACTCGGTGAATCCGATGTGCCTTGCATGGTAGCCGCGGCCGCTGATCCGGTGTCCGACCGCGTCGTCCCATGCGGGGGGCGACTACGGCGTAGATGGTGGCGGTACCGGCCCACTCGCGGCTTCCGGCGGGGCGGGTGTTGGTCCGGGTGCCGTGGACGGCCCGGACGAGGAGACCGAGTTCGCGCAGTACGGCGATGTGCCGCTCCAGGGTGCGGCGGCTGATGCCTGGGCGCCTGTGCGACGCACCGTCCCCGGAGCGCGCTCGTCAGGTCCAACAGGACGCCGGCGTAGTCGGATCCGAAACGTTCTACCCCCTGTAGGACCCTCAGACCGGGAGGGAAGACACCGCGCTGCTCGCCTACATGTTCGGCTGCGCCCACCCGCATTTCCTCTGGAACGCCACCGGATACCGTCCCACGGACGTCGAGGGCGACTGGCTCGACGGCTGACGTCTCAAAGCCGGGTGAGACAGCGCGCTGCCCGGTCGGGTTTCCGACCGGGCAGCGGCGTGTTCACACCGGGAACTCGACGGGCAGCCTGTCCAGCCGGGAATCCCAGGTGGAGGCGGTCGTGGTGAGCTCATCCGCCGGCACAGCCAGCCGCAGGCCCGGCAGCCGGTGCAGCAGGACGTCCACCGCAACCTCGATCATGGACTGCCCGATGCTCTGCCCGGGGCACTCGTGCGGGCCCGCGCCGAACGCCAGGTGCGACTGGTTGCCCTGCACCGAGACACCCGGGTCGGGCCGGACCCCGGGGTCGAGGTTGCCCGGGGCGAGACCGAGCACGAGCAGGTCGCCCTCCTCGATGCGGTGCCCGCCCAGTTCGACATCGCTGGCGGCGAAGCGCCCCGGCAGGACGGCCAGCGGCGGAGAGTTCCACATGACCTCCTCCACCACAGCCGAGATGTTCAGCTCACCGCTGATCAGCCCGGAGAGCCGGGAGGCGTCGGTCAGGACCAGCTGCAGCACCCGGGCCAGCAGATTGGTCGTGACGTGCGCGGCGATCAGCACCACGCGCAGGTGATGGACGACTTCGTCGTGGTCGAGGTCTGCGTGATGTTCCAGCAGCCCGGTGGCGAGGTCGGAGCCCGGTTCGGACCGCCTGCGCTCGGCGAGTTCACCGAAGATCTCCCTGATCACGCCGTCGTGCATCACGGCGTCCTCGCCGCCCTTGAGCACCTGGGCGCAGGACTCGACAAGCCGGCGCCCCTCCGCCTCGGCCAGCCCCAGAATGCGGGACATCACGAGCATCGGCAGCAGGTCGGCGTAGTCCGCCACCAGATCGGCGCGGCCGCTGTCCGCGAACGTGTCGATCTGCTTGTTGGCGAAATTCGTGGCGTGGCGCCGGACCCCGCGGCCGGCAGCAGCCTGCAGTACGTCGTTGACGGCGCCGCGCAGCCTGCGGTGCTCCTCGCCGTCCAGGGACACGCAGTCGGGACGCCAGCCGAGCATCGGAACCAACGGAGAGGTCTCCGCGATCCGGCCCTCCCGCCAGTCCCGCCAGTTCCGCGAGTCCCGGGCGAACTGGCGGGGGTTGTCGAGCACCCGCCGACTGTCCCGGTAACCCAGCACCAGCCAGGCCGGGACGTCGCCCTCCAGCAGTACCGGCGCCACGGAGCCGTGCTCCTTGCGCAGCCGCTCGTAGATGCCGAGCGGGTCGGTCGCCGCCTCCGGCCCGTACAGCCGGGTGAGCTCGGCCGAACCGTGGGCGACGGGGCAGCCGCGCGGTGCCTCGGGATCGTTTAAGGGCTGGGCGTTCATCGGGACTCCAGTGCGACGGCAGAGCGTTCCTTCAAGTGACGTATCAGGGCGACGAGGACGTCACGGCTGGAGGTCCGGTCGCGGGCGTCGCAGGCCACGATCGGGGTGTGCGGGGGGATGTCCAGGGCGTCGCGGATCTCTTCGATCGGGTGGTCCTTGGAGTCGGGGAAGACGTTCAGGGCGATGACGAAGGGGACGTCCTGCCGTTCCATCTCCTCGATGGCCCGGAAGCTGGAGGCCAGCCGCCGGGTGTCCACCAGGACCACCGCCCCGAGGGCGCCCTTGAACAGCCCGTTCCACAGGAACCAGAACCGTTCCTGCCCCGGCGTTCCGAACAGGTACAGCACCAGCTGGTCGTTGATGCCGATCTTGCCGAAGTCGAGGCTGACGGTGGTCTCCTGCTTGTCCGCCACCCCGATCAGGTTGTCGACGTCCGCGCTGGCCTGGGTCAGGGTCTCCTCGGTGGTCAGCGGCTTGATGTCGCTGACGGAGCGCACCATCGTGGTCTTTCCGGTGCCGAAACCGCCGGCGATCATCACCTTCACCGAGCGGGTGCCCCCGTCCGTCTGCCGGTCGGGGTGGTCAAAGCCTTTGAAGTCCACTGAGTACCTCCTCAAGGAGCGCGAGGTCGGGCCCGCTGCCGGCGCCTGACGCCGGAATGGGATCGCGGGCTTCGACGCGGCCTGCGTCCAGCAGATCGGCCAGGAGCACCGCGAGAATGTTGAAGGGCAATCCGAGGTGGGCGCCCAGTTCGGCCACCGACAGCGGATCGCGGCAGCGCCGGAGGATCTCCTCGTGCTCGTGCTGCATGCCGGGGACGGCCGCGTCGCGCGAGACGATGAGGGTCGCCACGTCAAGAGTCGACGCCGAACCGCCCGGTCCGCTGCGGCCACCGGTGAGGACGTAGTAGCGCTCGAGACCGGACGGGTCCATGGGCCGGCGGGGACCACTCATCCAGAGTGCTCCTCCAGGCGCGGAGTGGTGCCGAGAAGCTCACCCATCCTTCGCGCCAGGTCCCTCATCTGGTGTCCGAGCAGGCCCTGGTCGAGCCCTTCCTTGGCGAGGACTCCGAGGTACGTCTCCACGCCGGCCCGCACCACGAAGAGATGGCCGCCGTCCACCTCGATCATCGCGAGGCGCAACTGCCCCGCGTACTGCGGGAACTGCGCGGCGACGGGCTGGGCCAGCGCCTGCAGGCCCGCGACCACGGCGGCGAAGCGGTCCACGTCGTCGGGGTCGTCGGCGCCGTAGGAGGTGATGGCCTTGCCGTCGCTGGAGGCCACGAGGGCGAAGCGGATCTCCTGGATGCTCTCCGTCAGATCGCGGAGCGCCCAGCTCACGTCGGTTCCCTGTTGCGTCATGTGGACTAGTCGCTCTCTTCAGTGCGGTGCTCGTTGGACTCGCGTCCGGCGGTCGTCTCGCGTACGGCGTCCGCGGCCGGCTCACGCGGCGGGGCGCTCTCGCGTCCGGCGGTGGCAAAGGCCGCGAGACCGGCGAACGAGGTGTCCGGCGGCACGGCGGCCACGGGCTCCTCGGTCCGCTCGACGGACCTCACCGGTGTGGCCGGCGCGTCGGTACGCCTGCTTCTGCGACGCGGCAGACCGCCGGGCGTGGTGTCCACGTCGTCGGCGCCGGCCGCGGGCGGGGCCTCCACCGACTCGCGGGCGGACGCGGTCTCGACCGCGGCGGCCGGGGCCACCGGTTCCGCGACGGGGGCGGCCAACGGGCTGAAGTACTTGTGGGGAACCACGACGACCACCGAGGTGCCGAGCCAGGGCGAGTCCGAGAAGGTGACCCGGATGCCGTACCGGCGCGCCAGGGCGCCGACCACGCGAAGCCCGAGGTTGGCGTCCTCCGAGAGGCCACCGAGCCCGGGGCCGGCCGCGACGCCGTCCAGTGACTGCTCGGCCTCGCGCTTCTTCTCCTCGTTGAGGCCCTTGCCCGCGTCCTGGATCTCGATGCCGACGCCGTTGGGGACCTCCTTGCCGGAGACGACCACGGGTTCGGTGGGCGGCGAGTAGCGCACCGCGTTGTCCAGAAGGTGGGCGAAGATCAGCGTGAGGTGGTCCACCAGACCGCCGTCGACGCCGAGTTCGGGGAGGTGGCGGACCTGGACGCGGTCGAAGTCCTTGATCCGGCCGATGCCGCCGCGGACCACGCTGAGCAGCCGCTGCGGTTCCTGCCACTGGCGGCCGGGCCGGTCCGAGCCGCCGAGCACGCCGATGCTGGCGGCGAGACAGTCGGCGGGGCCGATCTCCTGGTCCAGTTCCATCAGTCCCTGGGCCACGACGGGCAGCCGGCCGTGCTCGCCCTGCATCTCGTGCAGACGGCCGCGCAGCTTGCTGGTCAGTACGTGGATGCGGTTGCCGATGCTGATCACGGCCTGCTCGGCCGAGGTGGAGCGGTCGAACTCCTCCTCGACACCGATCAACGCGGTCCTGAGCACCTTGCGGATGTCGGCGCGCAGCTCGGGGCTCGCGTCGCTCTCCTCGGCGACGGACATCAGGATGTCGTCGATCGAGTCACCTTCGCGCAGTTGCTTGAGGGCATGCGGAAGGAACTCGTCGCCGAGGCGGGCGATCGCCGCCTGCTGACGGGCGAGCTGGTCCTGCCAGGCCTCGGTCCGCTCGGTGAGCCGCGCCTCGGAGACCTGCGTCTCCTCGGCGAGCCGGGCCTCGTGGGCCCGCATCTCCTCCACGAGTCGGACCTCGTAGGCCCGCGCCTCCTCGGCCATCCGCGCCTCGTAGGCCTGGGCCTGCTCGGCCAGCCCGGACTCCAGGGCGGAGCGCTCGGCCGCGAACTTCCGCTCCAGGCCCGCCACATGCTGCTGCCACTGCTGGGAGTGCTCGGCCTGCGAGGCGCGGAAGTCACCCGCGTTGCGGCGCAATTGGCCCTGGGAGCGGACGAGGAGCCGTACGCAGACGGCGCCGGCCGCGGTGGCCGCGGCGCCGGCGAAGGTCGCGGGTATCGGGACCTGGTCGGGCCCCGCGACCGCGGCGGCGACGGTACCCGCTCCTAAGGCGAGTGGCATCAGCCACCAGCTGTACCAGGCGACAGGTGCCCGTGCCTCCGGGGGCGGAGTGGCAAGTTCCATCTGCATCCTTCGAAGCAACACAATCGAACGGGGGGGTGTGCAGACGCCGCGTGTGTCGAGCACGCAGCGCTGGGCGACCGAGCGTGTTCGTGTCAACTCGCAGCGCCGCAGGGGAGCTTATCGGGTTTGAGATCGAAAGGATCAACTCCCCGCAGCGCATCGGTGAGCATTCGGTCACGCTCGACCAAGAGTGCTCAAGTCGACAAAATCATGCACCGCAATGACAGCGGTGAACGCTTCGTCACGATCCGGCTCGGCTGATGGCCATGCACCCCTGGCCCGCCCGGGCCTTGACCATCGCTGGTCAAGGCCACTTGGAGATACAGGATTACGGCGTCCCGCGAACCGGACCTCCAGCAGCGTTGCGGGTGGGTTGATCGATCTCAGCACCGTCGAACCGCCCGCCGCGGACGAGACGATCGGCAGGCTCATGCAATACGGCGCGTGGACGCCATTGCGGTGAGCCCACCTCGGCTCGATCGCCGCGATGGGCTCACCGCGCCACGAACAGCTCCCGGCACGTCCGCGGCTGGTCCGCTACCGGATGCGCCGCGCAGACGAGTTCATGCGCGACCGACTGCACGATCCCGACGCAGCACTTCGAGACGCGGCTGACATCACCTTTCACGCCCTCCGCAGAATCCGGTTCGCCCCCGCCGCCGCCGCCGTCGTGGCGAGCAGCCAGCCGAGGCAGATCAGCAGCATCGCCGCCCACTGCAGTCCGTCGCGCGGGCTGAACGCCCCCTCCTGGCCGAAGTCGACCAGGGGCAGCACCAGGTCGAAGGTGTAGATGACGGGCTGGAAGTGGGGCGACTTGCCCGGATCCAGGGGCTGCGGCGGCCACAGCGTGAACAGAAGGCTGCCGCTCAGCATGATCGCGCACAGCCACCACACCGCGCGCATGGGCCGGTAGCCGTAGCCGACGGTGATGTCCTGGAGGCGGCTCCACACCCGCCCCGGCCACGGCAGGGTGCTGCGCAGCCGGCGCTGCTTGGCGAGCAGCACGGTGCGGGCGTCGGCGTCGTGGCCGTGCCGGCGGTAGGAGGCGGCGAGTTGCTCGTACGGCTGCGGGGCGAAGCCGTCGTGGTCACGGGTAAGCAGGGGAAGCCGCTCCGCGGCAGAGTGCCGGGGCAGGAGGCTGTCGGGGGCCGTCCACCCGGCACAGGGCGATCTCGCACGTCCCACCGATGGACACTCCGACGGCGGACAGACCGGGCAGCGTGCAGCCGCGCATCTCCAATCCCCCGAATGACGCGCCGTCGAGGCAGGGCGCCTCGGTGAACCGGCACCCGTGCAGTCGCAGCGTTCCGGCCACGACGGCCTCGGCCAGGTCGAGCCGCCCGATCACGCGTACGCCGCGCAGTCTGAGCCGGGCCAGATGCCCGGGCTCGACGAGCGGCGGAGCCAGCAGCAACCGCCGTACGGCCGACGCCCGGACCCCACCCTCGTCCTCGAACCACTCCCCCCGGCGGAAGGCTTCCCACATCCCGCGCTCGCGCACGCTCCAGCCACCCGGCGCGAGACTGCTCGACACATCAACTCCCTTATCGATCAAGGTAATCGCTGCATCGCTACCCCGGTCGCCGGTGGGGCAATCCGCCGCAGATCACAAGGGCAGCCCCAGCGTGAGCGAACGAGCCACAAAGCCGTGACGCTCGTAGAAGCGGATGGCGTCGGGGTTCTCCGCGTAGGCGGACACCTCCGCCTCCTCGGCGCCCCGCTCCTTCGCCCAGGCCACGAACGCCTCGACCAGCCGGGCACCGGTCCGCGTCCGCCGGTTTTCCGGCCGCACGTACAGGCTGACCAGCGTGGCGACCTTCACCGGACGTTTGTCCGAACCGTCCGCCACCGTCCCCGACAGGTGTCCGACCACTTCCCCACCGTGCTCCACAACGAGCAGCAGCAGCCCGGGGTCGTCCAGGCCCGCGGCGAAACGCTCGGCGCCGTGCCGGAGCGGCCAGTCGACGTCGACGCCCGGGTCACGGGTCCCGGCGTCCTCGGCGAACAGTGCGGCGCTGGAGGCGACGAGGCCCGGCAGGTCCGCGGCGCGGGCGCGACGGACGATCACTTCGAGATGCGGTTGATCAGTCATGAGGCGCGAGGTTATCGCCGAGGACTGACATGGCAACTTCATGGACAGTCGTCCAGCTATAGTGGACACCTGTCCATGACGTAATTCGGCGTATGACCGCGTACAAGGGAGCCTGTCGACGATGGAGATCGTGGCGAACGTGCTGGTGGGGCTGGTGGCCGCGCTGCACGCGTACATCCTGGTGATGGAGATGTTCCTGTGGGAGAAGAAGCCCGGGCGGGGGCTGCACGGGTTCGACCCGGAGATGGCGCGGGCCACGGCGCCGATGGCCGCGAACCAAGGGCTCTACAACGGGTTTCTCGCGGCGGGCCTGGTCTGGGGACTGATCGCCGCGGACCCGACCGGGTTCCGTGTCCAGGTCTTCTTCCTGGTGTGCGTCGTGGTCGCCGGGGTGTACGGGGCCGCCACGGCCAACCGCCGCATCCTCTTCGCGCAGGCACTGCCCGGCGCGCTCGCCCTGGCCGCCGTCCTCCTCGCGCAGTGACGCCCGAGGCGCCGCGGACCCGCGCCGCGGCTCCGGAGGACCCGCGGGCCGCCCGGACCCGGGCGAAGCTGCGCGGCGCCCTCCTGGAGGAGTGCGCCCGGCGCCCGTTGGAGGAGGTCGGCGTCGCCGAGCTGGTGCGTCGGGCCGGGGTCGGCCGCGCCACGTTCTACGTGCACTATGCCGACCTGGAGGCCCTGGCGGTCGACGCCTGCGCCGATGTCGTACGCGAGGCCGTGGACGCGCTGCACGCCTGGCGCGGGCGGCCCGACCCGGTGTCCGCGCCGCGCGCCCTGCTCGCGTTCTTCGCCGAACTCGCCCCGCACACCGCCCTCTACCGCGCCCTGCTGAGCCCGGGCGGCGGCGGCCCGCTCGGCCGGGTCCTGCACCGGGACCTGCGGGCCCGCAGCCTGGCGGAGCGCGAACTGGTGGGCGCGGCGGACGCCCCGCTCATCGCCTCCGCCGTCGCCGCCACCTTCGCGGGAGTCCTCGCCGACTGGCTGCACGGCCTCCTGGAGGGCGCCCCGGAGGACATCGCCCACCAGGTCTGGCAGTTGCTGGTCGCCCTGCACATGAGCCGGTGAGCCCGGGACCCGACTCGTGTCACAAACAAAACCGTTCGCGCCCCCGATCAAGATCATGGCAGCATGCCTGGCATGACGACGAACCGAAAGGTCCATGCCGCGTAGCCGGCCAGGACGCGTACGGACCGGCATCTTCCACCACCGGACGCAACAAGCAACCCCGGACATCGACGGCCTGTCCGCACGCTCGATGTCCGAGATCCGCCACCTCGAGCGCACCCGCAACTACCTGCAGCCCGGAGCGGTCGGCGCGGCCGTGCGCCTGTGGAAGAACTACGTCCACCGTCCCGAGCGCGAACTGTGGCGCGAGTACGAGTGGGGCAACCCGTACGACGAGTGCTGCGGCGACCCTCTTGAAGCCCGCGCTCTCCTGGACAACGTGCTGCGGGCCATGTCACCTCGAACCGCCCGCGAACTCCGACAGATCGTCAGCCGCTACGACGCCGTCCGGAACCACCGGTCACCGCCCTACGACGTCGGCTGAGGCTCGGCACAATCCCCAAGCGCGTACAACTCCTCAGGCGCACCCCGTCCCCTCCTTCGTCCGCGGCCAGGCCTCCACACCGTCCGGGGTGCGCACGTAGACCTTCGCCTTGTCGGGCGTCACCCACAGCCGCCAGTCGCGGAAGCGGTAGCCGGTGTCGTGCGCGTCGGCGGGCATGCGCACGTCTGCGTCGTATGCGGAGGTGAGCAGTTGCGTGCCGAGGACCCCTTCCGGGTCGCGCGCGTACAGCACGGAGTCCCTGCCGTGTCCGAGGCCCAGGAAGTGCGCGCTCTGCCAGTCGCAGTGCTCCGCCCCCTCGGAGCTGCTCACCTTGGTGGTGGCCACGCGCCGGCCGTCCCGGTCGGTCCAGATCTCGTAATCCTTCGAGTCGGTGAAACTCGCCGGGAGTTCGGCCGGGTCGCAGGAGGCGCTGGTCTCCGGCCCCCAACCGGGCCGGTGCGGCTGGTCCTTGGCAACGACGACGGCGACCTTGGTCCGGCCGTCGACGTCGAAGGAGAACAGGACGCGGCCGGACTCCTCGCGCTCCACCCGGTAGCCGGACCGCGGCACGTCGGCCTGCTCGATGTCGAAGTACGCCTGGAGGCCCCCTTCCGGCGTGGAGCCGCCGTCGCCCTCGCTCCACCGGTCGGCTCCGCCGCCCTCGTAGATGTCCCCGTCGCATTCCAGGGCACGACCCGCCGCACCCGAACTCGCCTGCAACGCCCGTACGGTGCCCTCGTCCTCGTCACCGTCCTCGGGGGGAGGCTTCAGCGGCACGTTCAGCGATCCGGCGTACGGCGTGGGCGGCGGCGTTCCGGTGACCACCAGGTCCTCGCGGGTCTCGTCACCGCACGCCGCCGCCGTCAGCCCGACCAGCACCACCGCCGCCGCGATTCCTCTGCGCATGCCCCGCCCCTTGTCCGCCGACCGTCGTGTCCCTCCTCCGACGCACGGGTGGCCGAGATCGTTCAGTGGCTGACGGCCCCCGCCCGGAAGGTACGCCGGTACGCCTGCGGTGAGACGCCGATCGACGCGTGCAGGTGCTGGCGCAGCGAGGTGCCCGTGGCGAAGCCCACCTCGCCGGCGATCTGGTCCACCGAGAGATCGCTCGCCTCCAGCAGATGGCGGGCGCGGGCGACCCGCTGCTGGATGAGCCAGCGGCCGGGGCTGATACCCACCTCGTCCTGGAAGCGGCGGTTGAAGGTGCGCAGGCTCATCCGGGCGTGGCCCGCGAGGTCGGCCAGGGCGAGCGGGTCGCCGAGCCGCCCGAGCGCCCACGCCCTGGTGGCGGCCGTGCTCGACGCCGACGGGTCGGGGACGGGCTGCTCGATGTACTGGGCCTGGCCGCCGTCCCGCCAGGGCGGCACCACGCAGCGCCGGGCCACCTTGTTCGCCAGCTCGCTGCCGTGGTCGCGACGGACGATGTGCAGGCAGACATCGACTCCGGAGGCGGCACCGGCCGAGGTGAGAACCTTGCCGTCGTCGACGAACAGCACGTCCGCGTCGAGCGGCACCTGCGGGTACATGCTGCGGAAGGCGTCGGCGACCTGCCAGTGTGTGGTCGCCCGGTGCCCGTCGAGCAGGCCGGCCGCGGCGAGGACGAAGGCGCCGGTGCAGATGGAGACGAGGCGGGCGCCGGGCCGGATGAGGGCGAGCGCCTCGATGACCTCCGCGGGGAGTTCCCCGGTGACGCGCTCCGGGCTGACGGGGGCGATCACCACGATGTCGGCGGTGCGCAGCGCCTCGGGGCCGTGCTCCACCATGATCGAGAAGTCGGCGTTGCTGCGCACCGGCTTCCCGTCGACGGTGCAGGTCACCACCTCGTAGCGGCCGTCCGCCGCGCCGAAGATCCGGGCGGGGATGCCGAGCTCGAAGGGGTAGACGCCGTCGAGCGCCAGGACCACGACCCGTTCCACAGAAGACATGGCACGATCATATCGAACATTGGCAATCTTGCCATTTTCCTGGTGGGCGGATCCCGGCACGCTGGTGTTCATGAGCAATGCGAACACGATGCACGCGATCAGTCAGAACGTCCTCGGCGGCCCCGAGGTCCTGCAGGAAGTGGAGGTGGAGCGCCCGACGCCGGGACCGAGCGAGGTACTGGTCCGAGTGCGCGCGGCCGGAGTGAACCCGACCGACTGGAAGCACCGGGAGCTGGGCATCTTCCTGGGCCAGCCGCCCTTCGTGCTCGGCTGGGACGTCTCCGGTGTGGTGGAGGCCGTCGGGATCGGGGTCACCGTGCACCAGCCCGGTGACGAGGTCTTCGGCATGCTGCCCTACCCCTTCGGCGTCGGCTCGCACGCCGAGTACGTCACCGCTCCGGCCCGCTCCTTCGCGGCCAAGCCCTCCTCGGTCGACCACACGCAGGCGGGCGCCCTCCCGCTGGTGGCACTGACCGCCTGGCAGGCGCTGGTCGACACGGCCGACGTACAGCCCGGGCAGCGGGTGCTGGTCCACGCGGCGGCCGGCGGGGTCGGCCACGTGGCCGTGCAGATCGCCAAGGCGCGCGGCGCGTACGTGATCGGCACGGCGAGCGCCGGCAAGCACGACTTCCTGCGCGAGCTGGGCGCGGACGAGCTGATCGACTACCGGACGACCGACTTCACCGAGGCCGTGAAGGACGTCGATGTCGTCCTGGACACGATGGGCGGCGACTACGCCGTGCGCTCGCTGCGGGTGCTGCGCAAGGACGGCTTGGTGGTGTCGATCCTGCCCGGAAGCTCGAAGGAGCTGTCCGCCGAGGCCGAGAAGCTCGGTGTGCGGGCGGTCGAGATGCTGGTCGAGGCCGACCACACCGGCATGAAGGCGATCGCGGAGCTCGTCGAGGCGGGGAAGCTGCGCGCGACGATCGCCGAGACCTTCCCGCTGGCCGATGCCGCCAAGGCGCACGCGCTCGGCGACACCGGCCGGACCACGGGGAAGCTCGTCCTGCTGATGGACTGAGCCGGATCAGCCGGATGATCAGCGGGATCAGAACGTGAGCACGGGCTTGATCGTCTTGCCCGCGCTCATGTCCCGTACCGCCTGGTCGATGTCCGCGAACGGATAGGTGCCGATCAGGCGGTGCAGCGGAAGCCGCCCGTCCTTGACCAGCTTGACCAGGGCCGGGATGAGGGTCTGCGTCTCGCTGTCGCCGAGGGTGAGGCCTACGATCCGCTTGCCGGGCAGCAACCCGTTGACGTCCAGGGCGACTTCGGTGCCGAAGGGCGGGGCGCCGACGACGACCAGCGTGCCGCGGGCGGCAAGGGCGTCGGCGCCCTGGCGCAGCACGGCGACGCTGCCGGTGGTCTCGACGACACCGTCGGCTCCCCGGCCGTCCGTCAGGACCGCGAGGGTCTCGCCGAGATCGGCCTCGCCCGCGTTGACGGTGTGGGTGGCGCCCAACTCCTTGGCCAGCGCCAGGCGTTCGCCGACCCTGTCGACGGCGATGATCGTCGTCGCGGGCGTCAGCGCGGCGGCCATCACGGCGGACAGGCCGACGGCTCCGGCGCCGAGCACCACAAGGGTGTCGCCGACGCGCGGCGCCAGGACGTTCCAGACGGCGCCGACTCCGGTCTGCACCCCGCAGCCCAGCGGTGCGAGGGACTCGAGCGGTACGTCCCGGTCGACCCTGACCAGGCTGCGCTCGTCCACCAACGCCCGTTCGGCGAAGGAGGACTGACCGAAGAAGTGGCCGCCGAGCGGTTGCCCGTCGCGGCTGATGGTGCTGGTGCCGTCGGCGCGACGGCCGCCGATCAGGTTCAGCGGCAGCCAGGCGGCGCAGTACGCGGGGTGCCCGTCGCGGCAGTTGCGGCAGCCGCCGCAGGAGGTGAAGGACAGCACGACGTGGTCGCCCGCCTCCACGCCGGTGACGGCCGAGCCGACGGCCTCGACGACGCCCGCGCCCTCGTGGCCGAGGACGCCGGGAAGCGGGAAGGGCAGGCCGCCGCTCGCGACCCCGAGGTCCGTGTGGCACAGGCCGGTCGCCACCATGCGGACGAGGGCCTCGTGCGGACCGGGCGCGTCGAGCTCCACGTCGGCGAGGGTGAAGGGCGCTCCGCCGGACTCGACGACGGCTGCGCGGGTGGTGAGGGACATCGCATGAACTCCTAGGCGAGGGCGCTCAGTCGAGC
Source organism: Streptomyces sp. R21 (assembly GCF_041051975.1). Lineage (GTDB taxonomy): Bacteria > Actinomycetota > Actinomycetes > Streptomycetales > Streptomycetaceae > Streptomyces. The sequence goes on from NZ_CP163435.1 coordinate 900,303, forward strand.
GAGACGACGACGGACTTGACCTTGGTGTAGGCGGCGAGCGCCTCGGGCCCGTACTCGCGGCCGAAGCCGGAGTCCTTGACCCCGCCGAAGGGCACCGCGGGGTCGAGCATCGCCCAGTCGTTGATCCAGACGATGCCCGCCTGGAGCCGGTCGGCGACGCGGTGCGCGCGGGCCAGGTTGGTGGTCTGGATGCCCGAAGCCAGGCCGTACGGCGTGGAGTTGGCCAGTGCGACGGCCTCGTCCTCGGAGTCGAAGGGCTGGACGGTGAGGACCGGGCCGAAGATCTCCTCCTGGACGACGCGGGAGTCGTTGGACAGGTCCGCGATCACCGTCGGCTTGTAGTAATAGCCACCGTTCAGGTCGAGACGCTCACCGCCGCAGACGATGCGGCCGCCCTCCTTGCGGGCGAGTGCGACGTACTCCTCGACCTTGCGCAGGTGCTTCTCCCCCGCCATCGGTCCGACGACGGTCTCGGGGTCCCGCGGGTCGCCGACGGGCACTCCGGCGACCGCGCCGGCGAGGATGCCCACCACGGTGTCATACAGCGGGCGGGCGACCAGCAGCCGCGGGCCGCCCATGCAGAACTGCCCGGTGTTGAAGACGAAGCCCTTGATGACGGCGCCGATCGCCTTGTCCAGGTCGGCGTCCTCGAAGACGAGGTGGGCCGCGTTGCCACCGAGTTCCATGGTGACGGGCTTGAGCGCGTCCCCCGCGATGCTCGCCGCGTGCCGGCCGATGGCGGTCGAGCCGGTGAAGGCGACCTTGTCGATGCCGGGGTTGCGCAGCAGCGCCTCGCCCGCCACCGGGCCCGCGCCGGTGACGACGTTCACGACACCGTCCGGGACACCCGCGTCCTGGAGGAGCCGGGCCATGTACAGGGCACTGAGCGGGGTCTCGTCGGCGGGCTTGTGCACGACGGTGTTGCCGGCCGCGAGCGCCGGGGCGAGCTTCGAACTCGACAGGATCAGCGGGAAGTTGAAGGGCGTGATCGCGGCGACGACACCGAGGGGGCCGCGCCGCGTGTACGCGAAGGCGTTGAGCGGGGTGTCACGGGTGGCACCGTCCAGGGTCTGGGCGAGCGCGGCGCAGTACTCGTACTCGTCGGCCGCGGTCAGCACGTCGACGGGGCGGCACAACGAGATGGGCTTGCCCACGTCGAGGCTCTCCAGGGCGGCGATCTCGTCGACGTTCGCACGGATCAGCTCGGCGGCCCGGCGCAGGACGCGACCGCGCTCGCGGCCGCTCAGCCGGGCCCACGGCCCGTTGTCGAAGGCGTCACGTGCGGCGCGTACGGCGGCGTCGACGTCGACGGCGCCCGCCTCGGCGACGCTCGCGACCACCTGGCCGGTGGACGGATCGATCACGTCCGTCCGTGCGCCGTCGGCCGCCTCGCGCCACTGTCCACCGATGAACAGCCGCCCGGGCTCACTCTCGAAGGTGGTCGTCATTGCCCACTCCTCAGCTTGTTCGCCAAGATTTCAACAAACAGGATTCCTGTCTGTCCGCAGTCTCATTACAGACAGGTTTCCTGTCAATGGTCTAGGGTGAACCCATGGTCGTCACCAAGGCACCCCCGTCACTGCTCTACATGGTCAAGCAGGTGGAGCTCGTCGTGCGCGCACGCCTCGACGAGCTGGTGAAACCGGCGGGGATCACCGCACTGCAGTACACCGCGCTGACCGTGCTGGAGCGTCACGACGGCCTCTCGGCGGCCCAGCTCGCGCGCGACTCGTTCGTGACCGCCCAGTCCATGGCCGACCTGGTGCGCTCCCTGGAGAACCGCGGGCTCGTGCGCCGCGAGCGCAACCCACGCAACCGGCGCGAACTGCTGATCCTGCTCACCGACGAGGGACGCGAACTGCTCGCGCGGTTCACCGAGCCGGTGCGTGAGCTGGAGGAACGCATGGTCCGCGACCTCACGGCCCACCAGACCGACCAGTTCCGCGGGGCACTGTCCAGGGCCTGGCACGCGCTGTCGTAGCTCCCGCACACGACTCACGGGCCGAGCCGGGCCCATCGCGCGGAACAACAGCCCACATCCTGCCGGCCAACTCGCAGCGCAAATCGAAGACATATGTCAATCGAACATGCTGAAATTCATCCCAACGAGGGTAACTTGCAGAACAAGGAACGGTTTTGCAACCACCGGCACCCCAGTGACGTGTCTAGGATCTCTGGATATCGTCACCCCGGCCCCCGGTGACTCCCGGGCCCTGCCACCAGGCGTGGGTCAGCAGCCGGTTGGAGGCGATGTCGTCGTGCAGAGCGATCCTGCACCGCTCACGCGGCATCTGCGCGTACACCAACATCGGGGTCACACCGTTCTCGAGTTCCACGGCGAGATCGACATCGGCGCGGCCCTGGAGATCATCCCCTTCCTCGACTCCGCGACAGGGCGCCCGGCGCCGCAGCTCGTGATCGACCTGCGGCCCATCGAATTCTTCGACTGCTCCGGACTGCGCCTGCTGTTCCGGGCCAGGCGCCGCGTCCTGGCCGGGGGCGGACATCTGCACCTCGTCTGCACCCACCCGCTGACACTGCGCCTCCTCAAGGTGACCGGGTTCGCCGGCCTGCTGCCGCCGTCGGCGTCGCTCGACGAGGCACTCGGCCGGTCGGAAGCCACCGGAATCCATTCGTAGTGCATCCGTCGGGTGAACCGGCCCCGGGCTACCGACCGTCGAGCGCCTTGTCGAGGGTGAGGGCCGCGTCGATGAGGGCGAGATGCGTGAACGCCTGTGGGAAATTGCCCAGTTGGCGGCCCGTCAGGTCGATCTCCTCCGAGTACAGGCCCAGATGGTTGGCGTACCCCATCATCTTCTCGAACACCAGCCGTGCCATGTCCGTCCGCCCCGCACGGGCGAGGGCGTCGACGTACATGAACGTGCACAGCGAGAAGGTGCCCTCCGAGCCGCGCAGGCCGTCGGGCGAGGCCCCCGGGTTGTAGCGGTAGACGAGGCTGTCGCTGACCAGTTCCCGATCGATGGCATCCAGGGTCGATCCCCATATCGGGTCCTCGGCGCTGAGGAACCCGACCGTCCCCATGCGCAGCAGCGAGGAGTCCAATACGTCACTGCCGTAGTGCTGGACGAAGGCCTGGCGTTCTTCGTTCCACCCCTTGGCCATGACCTGTTCGTAGACGGCGTCCCGCTCCTTCTGCCACCGTCCGGCCGCCGACGGCCAGCCCTTCGACTCGGCGAGGCGCAGAGCGCGGTCGAACGCCACCCACGACATGACCCGGCCGTAGGTGAAGTCCTGGCGCCCGCCGCGGGTCTCCCAGATCCCCTCCTCCGCCTGGTCCCAGTGGTCGGCCAGCCAGTCCAGGTTCGCGCGCATCGAGGTCCATCCCCCATGCCCGATCTGGAGTCCGTGCTGGTGCGCGAAGTAGATGCTGTCCAGCGCCTCGCCGTAGATGTCCAGTTGGAGCTGCGTCGCGGCGCCGTTGCCGATCCGTACCGGCGCGGAGCCCGCGTAGCCCTCCCAGTGGTTGAGGATCTGCTCGTCCAAGTCGGACGAGCCGTCGACCTTGTACATGATGTTGAGCGGGCCCGTGTTCCCGCCGCTGCCGGCCCGCTCCTTGACCCGGTCGCTCAGCCAGCCGATGAACGCCCGGGCCTCTTCCGTGAAGCCCAGCCCCAGCAGGGCGTACACGGAGAAGGAGGCGTCACGGATCCAGGTGAAGCGGTAGTCCCAGTTGCGTTCGCCGCCCACTTGCTCCGGGAGAGCCGCCGTCGGGGCCGCCACCAAGGCGCCGCTGGGCGCGAAGGTCATGAGCTTCAGCGTGATCGCGGAACGCTCCACCATCTCGCGCCAGCGTCCTGCGTAGCGCGACTGCGCCAGCCAGGAGCGCCAGAACGCCTCGGTCTCGTCGAAGAGCTGTTGGTATGCGTCCAGGCGGACCTCGGCGGGTGGCCCCTCGGCGCCCATCTCCAGAACCAGCCCACGCTGCTGACCGGCCTGCAGCGTCAGCGACAGGTGCAGGTCGGCATCCTGGTTCGTGAGCACGTCGATGAGCCGCTCGTCCTCCGGTTCGCGGATGGGGTGCACGGTGAGTTCCGTGCCGTCCTCCGCGGCGAAGACCGCTCCGTGCGGGGTGATGTGCAACTCGTGCTTGCTGCGTCCGTAGTCGAACCGCGGAGCGATCTCCACCTGGAACGTCATGGTGCCGCGCACACAGCGGACCAGACGCACCAGCCGGTGGCGAGGGGTGGCCGTCGTCCCGGTCACGGGCATGAAGTCGACCACCTCACCGGCGCCCGCCGCGGTCATGAACCGGGTCACCAGGATCGCCGTGTCGGGCAGGTACAACTGCTTGGTCGCATGGGTCCAGTGCGCCGGACGGACCGTGCAGTGCCCGCCCTTCTCCTTGTCCAGCAGCGCCCCGAAGACACTCGGCGAGTCGAACCGCGGGGAGCAGAACCAGTCGACCGCGCCCTCGGTGGTCACCAGCGCCGCGGTCTGCAGATCGCCGATGAGACCGTGGTTCTCTATCAGTGGGTAGTCGTCCATCAGAGGCGCCCCTTTCGGTGTGCGATTCACCCAGCTACTGGGTCTTCCACTTCGCATTGTCGGGGATCGTTTTATCAGGCACTCGCACCTGAATGATGGACGGGCCGCTCGAGTTCTCCAGTGCACCCTTCACGGCATCCCTCAGCTCTCCATACGTGCCGACTTCCCACCCCTGGCAACCGAAGACCTCTGCCAGCATGCTGTAATTCCACCGGTGCAGCACGCAGGGCTTGTAGAACGGCTGGTCGGAATGGAATACCGCCGCATCGGCGAGCCACTGCTCCACGGCGTAGACGCCATTGTCGATGACGAAGATGACAGGATCGAGCCCAAACCGAGTCTGCGTCGAGAGGCATTGAGCGGTCATCTGGAAGCCGCCGTCACCCGAGAAGACGATTACCTTTTGGTCGGAGCTCTTCGCCAGGCAGATACCCGTCGCGGCCGGCGCGCTGTAACCTATCGACGAGTAGGACGACTGAACGATGAACCCTCCCGGGCCGGGCACATCGAGCAGCAGGCTCCCGAAGTAGTTCATGCTCGCGTCGGCGCCGACGATGGTGTTCCTGTCGATGTACTGCTGGATGAAGTTGTAGAACCCCTGGTATGTGATGACATCGGCCTCACCCACGGTCGGCACGCTGCGAGCCGGCTTTTTCGGCAGTTCCCGCTCTTTGGGCGCAATCTTTTCCGCCAGGATGCGGTCGATCAGGTGCTCCAGCGCGACCTGGCCACCGAAATAGGTTCCGAACTTGACCGCGTCGAACGACGCGAATGCGGTCTTTTCGTAGTCCGGGTCCCAGCCCAGCGAGTTGATGTCTGTCAGCCACACACCGAGAGCCAGTATGAAGTCAGCTTTGCTGGCCAGATCCGTCACGGCCGTCGATGATGCCTGGCCGTCGAGCACGCCGACAAAGAGCCCATCGTCTTCGGAAAGCACGGCCTTACTGAGGAGTTCCGTGACGAACGGGACGTTCAGTTGCCGGATCAGCCTCATGGCCTTGTCCTGAAGGCCGAGCCGGTCGATCTCCACGCCAAGCCAGATGAGCGGATTCTCGGCGCTTTCGAGCTGTGCACAGATCTGCGCGACCGACTGTTCCAGGCTGGTCTCATCCGACAGGGCCCTGGCCGGCTTCAGAACACCCGTCGGCGGCTCGCACTCCATGTCGACCATGTCCTGGAGCAGCTCGATATAGATCGGGCGCCGTTCACTTATGCACCGCGTCAGTGCGTAATCTATCAGCGTCGGTGCGAGGTCCGGATTCTCGATCCGTATGGCTGCGACCGTCAGGTGTTCGAACGACTGAAGATCCGTTTCACGCCCACTGATGAAATGATGCGCGCTGAAGCCGGTCTGCTCGAAGGTGATGGTCTTCTTTATGCTCGGTGTGCCGTTGATCAGCACAAGCGGCACCTTCTCGACGTAGGCACCCGCCACAGCGTTCACGGCAGACAGTGCACCTGGGGAGTAGGTGACGCAGAGGGCGCCGATTCCCTTCAGCCTTGCGTATCCGTCCGCCGCGTAACCGGCGTTTACCTCGTTGACTTCCTCGATGACTTGGATGCCGTTGGGCGCGACGTACCGGTTCAACCATTCTATCGAATAGTCGCCAGCTATTGCGAACAGGTGCTCCAACCCAAGTTGGCGGAGCCGGTCTACCAGGTACCGTCCTACAGTGCAGCCCTCGTTCATGATTGGAGCACCTCCGTGGTCAGTAGTCGCTCGCGCCACCGAACAGCCGGGGCATGTATATGTCGAAGATCCCCGGGCACTTCCGTTCCGGATACCGCTGGAGCATGAACTCCTTGAAGGCGTCGCCTGTCAGCCCGTTACCGATTGCCTGCCGAGCGGCAGAAAGGTACTCGACGTTGCGAGCGACTTCGTTCTTGTCCGCCGGCAGGCCGTGGCCCGGCATGAACAACTCGTAGTCCGATGCCAACATTTCTTGCAGCACCCGAGCCCAGTGGTCCATGTGTTTCGTCAGGTACAGATGTGTACCGCTGTAGACCAGGTCCTGAGCGAAATACACGCCCACCTCAGGGAGCCTGATGGCGAGGGTGAAATCGATTTCGGTATCTGTCACACGGTCGAAGACATACCTGACCCCGTCGATGGTCTCTTCACCGGGACCGGCCACTTGTTTGGGAACGACTATTTCTTCCGGGGCGAGGTCACCGAGTTTCCAGTGGTCGCTTCTCGAGTCTTCCCCATGATCGTGGATGAAGGTCATGGTCTCGGACAACGCGTAGATCGTTATGTCGGTGAACGCAGTCCCCAGACCGAACCAGTGGTCAGGGTGCCGGTGAGAGAGGTACAGCCTTTCGATCGGCTTGCCCAGGCTGTCCGCGTAATCCCTGAATGCCCTCGCATATGGGGCGAGGAACTGTCCGTCGACGAGAACCAGCTGATTCCTGGTTTCGATGATATGCGTGGCGTTCGCAATGTTGTTGTCCGCGAAGGACGCCACGAAGGTGTGAATACGGACGTCACCCGTCTTCTTCACGACCATGATGATGGGATCTGACACCTGAGCCAGCATTTCGAGGCCTCTCCGAGGTTATGTGGTCTGCTTTCGCAGTTCCTCCAACGCAGCCCTCGCGACGTCGTAGGCGCTGTCCCTGTCGGGCACCGGGTCATCCTCACCGGGGCGCCAGAAACGCCGGCGTGCCATGCGCATAGAGCTGTCGAACGGCGGGATGGCGTTGAACACTTCGATCAGGTACGGCCCGTGATAGACCGGCTCGATCTCTTTCGAGATGATGTGCCACGGGATCCAGCTGTCCTTCACCGCACCCCGGTCGGGTGCAGATATATGGACGTAGTAGAGCCGATCCTGCTGTGTCGCTCGCGCGACATTCTCCTTGAGCACTGACGGACCCTGGCTTTCCATCACGACCTGCGCGGTGTCGATCGTTACGCCACCCTGGGGGTGCTCAAGGCCCTCCAGGAAGTCCAGTACCTCCGAGACCATGTTGGGTGGCGGCGTCTCCCAGCTCTTGACGGGCTCGACGGCGAGCCTCACCTCTCGCGCTGCGGCGTACTCCAACAGCTCTTCGAAGACGGAACGCGCCGCGTCGTAGCGCGGCTTCATCCAGTCCTGCAGGGCGTCGCTCCAGATCTGCTCATCGGTGTCCGTGACCGGAAAGACCCCGTAGGGGTAGATGAACGGCCCGGACATGATCGAGTCGCCGCCCAGGACCCGGGTGATGTCGACGCGTGACTTGAGGTAGGACAGGGCCTGCCTGCGCTGCTCCTCGTAGGGTGACGTCGGGTCGAAGGTCCGCGTGGTCCCGACGTTGGTGGTGAACTTCACCTCCCCCAGCCCTGCCTTCTCGAATGCTTTCTTGAGGCCGATGTAGCAGTCGACCTCGAGCTTGTGATCGACGGTCGTGGGCTGGGCGGCGATATGCACGTCGAAGCCGTCGTAGCCCATGTCGGTCAGGGCGTTCAGGTGGTTGATCAGGGTCCGCGTGTACCGCGTGTCCTGTGGCCGCAGATCAGCCGTGAACATGAAGAAGCTGAAGAACACGTCTCGTCCGAGTGTCGCGTTCATCGTCACCACCCCAAGACGTCGGCGAGATAGGCGCGGGCCTTCTTGGCGTACTCGAGCGGGATGGCCTTGTTCGGATCCTGCTCCGCCTCCACGACCAGCCACCCCTGGTAATCGGCGTCGGCCAGCGCTTCGAGGATGGGCCGGAAGTCGATCGCGCCCTCTCCGGGCACGGTGAAGACGCCGAGCTCGATGGCCTCCTGGAACGACAGGCCTTCTTCGCGCACCCGGCTCACGACCTCGGGCCGGATGCTCTTCATATGGACGTGGCCGATGCGGTCGGCGTAGGCCCGTGCCACCTCCAGCGGATCGTCGCCGGCAAAGGCCATGTGGCCGGTGTCGAGCAGCAGGTGCACCAGGTCCGGATCGGTCGAAGCCATCAGCCGGTCGATGTCGGCCCGGGTCATGACGCCCGTGCCCATGTGGTGGTGATAGCTGAGCTTCATCCCGGCCGAGCCGGCGATCTTGCCGAGCTCGTCCAGGCCCGATGTCAATGCGTCCCACTGGGCGTTGGTGAAGACCGGGCGGTTGGCGAACACGTCCACGGGGAGCAGGTGCGACGAAGCGCCGAACTCCGCCACGACCAGCTCGGTCCCGCCCAGCGCCTTGAGATGGGCCAGCGTCTCCTCGAAGGCGCTGATCGTCTTCTGCCGCATATTGCCGATCGTGAAGTACGTGCTCGTCCAGGGCTCGGACACCCGCAGGCCCCGGAGATCGAGGGCGGCCTTGAGTCCGGCAGCGTCCGAAGGGTACTTGTGCCCGATACTGCAGCCCTGGAAGCCGGCGAGCGCCATCTCGCTCACGGCCTGGCCGAAGGAGATACCGGCGTCGAGGGTGGGGAAGTCGTCGTTCCACCACAAGGTGCAGCAGACGCCGAGCTTCACCTTGTCCGGACTGAGGCGTTCAGCCAGATCCGTCATCTTGTCGCCCCTTTCAGGTAGCGGTCCGCGATGCGGGGTGGCTGAGCCCAGGAGCCGTATCCGGGTGCCTTGGCACCGGGAGGATTGGCCCCGATGGCCCGCCACAGCAGCCCCTCCTGGTAGGCCGCAGCGGTGACCGTGGAGGTTTCTGCGGCTGTATGGGGCCCATAGTGGTCGACCCAATCGGGCGGCAGCGCGTACCACATCCCCGCGTACCAGAGCTTGATCACATTGCGGGCCACCGGGCCGAGCCGGTCGTCGCTGAAAATCCGATGGCGCAGGGCCCGGTCGAACAGATCCCCGTCGAGCGGCGCACGGGCACGGCTTGCGGCGTCACCGGCATCGGCCCGGACTGCCCGGTGGGCGTCCAGAAGGGCGGTGACGACCTCGTCGCCGCAGGCGGCCCGCACTTTCGCCAAGTAGTCGTAGGCCATGCCGGTGCCGAGCAGATCGGTCTCCTCGAAGGCGGTGAGGTCGACCGACAGGAGGAGGAACTCCTCCAACGACGGGGCGGTCATCGCGTCACCGCCTCAGTTGTCTCGCCGGAATCCGGCGAGGCGTGCGCATCGGACCCGACACCGGCCGGAATCTCGAAGGTGGGAGCGGCGTGCAGGCCGTCGCTGCCCGGCAGGGGATTGCACACCAGCCGGTTGAACCCGTCGCGCAGGCGGAACATCTCGCAGACGCTCTCCTGCAAGAGGCCTGGCTGCCCGTTGAACGCCTTCGTGAGCAGGGCGAGAAAGGCCCCGTACTCGGCGTTGAAGTCCTGGGCTACACGGGCGAGTTCCGATCCCGCCGGGTAATCGGCCAGCCGGACACTCACCTTCACCTTGTACACATCGTCCCAGGAGATGCTCAGCGAAGGCCCCGAAGGTGCGTCAGGATGGTCGCCCACCTGGTAGTAGCGCCCGAGCTGCAGCTGCCGGAACCGGTAGTAGTGGGCCAGCTCCCCGTCCGCGTCGTATATGCCTGAATCGAGGCCCTCGCCCTGGCCGGCGATGAAGCGGAGCGCCTGCTGGGCCGAGTCCAGGTCGGAGACGACGATCATCGTCCCGCCGCCGGAGTAGAAGTACTCGGGCCCCACCTGACGGGCCGGATCCCCGCAGAAGAGCGCGGGGTCGTTGGCCGCCACCTTTTCGAGCCCTTCGATGATCTCCTCGTAGAACTCACCGATGCTGTAGAAGCGCAGCTCCTGGGCCGTGGGGCTGGAGACCAGGAACCGGGTCCTGCTGTCCGGTGTCTTCACCAGGCGCGAGTCTGCGCTGGGAGCCTTGCCCGGCCGCTCGATCTTGCAGAACGTCTCCACCGCCTCGGGGGAGAACGGCCGCAGGTCGACGGTGAAGTCGTCCTCCCCGTCGGGCAGGTAGGCCGGATAGCGCGGCACAAAGCCGGGGCGGGTCAGGTCGGGCTTCCCGCCGATGGCGTTCAGGACGTTGGCGACGAGGGTCAGGTGCAGCATCTCCTCCACCGCGGTCACCCGGATCACATGGGCGGCGTCGGAGTTGGTGCTGGAGTGTATGGAGTAGTAAGCGGTCAAGTACGGCGGGATGGTCGCGTGCTCGAGCGCCATCGCCGCGTTCAGGTAGCTGAGCAGGTCGTCACGGTTCTCGATGGTCGACGCGATCATGGGGCCACCTCCTCTGCGGTCGGCGCAGCGTGACGCCGGTCGAAGGCAACGTTGACCGGTGCGGTTTGGGAGTCGAGCTCGGCCAGCATGGCCCGGACGCTGCGCAGGCACAGGGCGGCGACGGTGAGCGTCACGTTCGACGTGCCCACGGTGGGCATGCTTCCCCCGCCGACCATGTAGAGGTTCTCGTAGTCCCAGCACCGCTGATCCGCGTTGACCACCGAGGTCGACGGGTCGTGGCCCATCACGTGGGTGCCGGCGAGATGATTGCCCCCGCGGAGCTCGTACCCCTCACCGTCGTGGACGGCGTAGCCCCAGAAGTTCGGGTTGTACGCGGTATGGTCCTCGGCCCCCAGCCGGGCGAATATCCGTCTCGACAACTGCCGGGCGTACGCCACCCCCCGCATCGTGTACTCGGGGATGTCATAGGTGAGGACGGGCCGCATGTTCCCCAGCTGGTCGGTGAAGTCCGGGCTCACGGTGACCCGGTTGCTCGGGCTGGCGGGGACCTCGACCATGAACGCCAGCTGAAGCTGGCGGGACACCCGGTCCACCAGGCCCTGGCGGAGGGACTCGCCATAGCGGCCACCGGAATCCACCAGGTCCATCAGGTCGGTCATCGGCGCGCCCCGGGCCCAGCCCCAGCCGTCGTTGTGGATGTCGACGGTGAACGCCGCCTGGCGGCTGCGGAAGCGGCCTCCGCGCAGGTCGGCTATGCCGCCCGTGCAGATCGTCCCGCGGAAGGTGCCGGCCACCTCTGGCAGCAGGCCCCACGCCAACAGGTAGGCGTGGTCCATGAAGTTGCGCCCCATCAGGCCATTGGAACCGTGCAGGCCGGAGGCCAGCATCAGCCGGGGGTTCTCCACCGCGTTGGCGGCCAGGATGAACAGCCGGCCACGGGCCCTCATCGTGGTGAAGCCAGGACTGTCGGGCCGGTCGTAGCGGCGGTACTCGATCTCGGTCACCCGGCGCGTGTGCTCGTCGATGTGCACCTTGTAGGCCACCGCTTGGGCCACCAGGTCGACCCGGCCGCTGCGGAGGGCCACAGCGAGGGTCTTGCCGGCGTTGTACTTGGCCTGCACCGGGCAGATGGGCACGCAGTTGTTGTTGCCCTGGCACCGCTCGCCGACCTCGACCTGGTACGCGCTCACTGCCCCTTGGGGCACATAGCCCTTCCCGCCGTCGTAGGCCGGGTTCGGTACCCCGTTACGGCCCTGCGGGAACGGCCGGACCCTCAACTCCCGCTGCTCTCCATCGAGTTCGACCGGCATCCCGTCCACGTCCTTGGCGACCATCTGGTCCAGGTAGGACAGGGGCAGGCCCTTCATGGGGAATACGTAGCCGTCGTCGAAAGTGATCCCGAGGTAGGCCTGGTCCTCCACGTCGGCGGAGACGCCGATCTCGCGTTCGGCCTCGTTGTAGTACGGGGCGAGGTCCTCGTAGGTGAGCGGCCAGTCCGACCCCTCGCCGTAGAGCGTCCGCATCCGGAAGTCCTCGGGCAGCATCCGCAGCGTCTTGCCCTCCCAGTGCATGGTGGTGCCGCCGAGGACCCGCGTATAGGTGGTATCGGTGGCGAGGGGCCCGCTCTGGACGATGTAGGTCGAGGCGTCCGGCGCACCCGGGGTGATGCGCCGTGCGTCGGTGCCGCGGGGCATCGGGGCGTTGGCGATGGCCGGGTAGGGGGCCTGGTTGTCCTTGCTGATAGCCGAGTAGAACCGGTTGAGGTAGTCCTCGTAACCCCTCAGGGTCAGGTCCTCCGCCGGGCCCGCTTCGAGTATCAGCACTCTCTTGCCGGCGTCGCTCAGCCTCAAGGCGATGAGGGCACCGGATATCCCGCCGCCGACAATGACGGCGTCGTAGACAACGTCTGCCGCCGCAACGGGGTCGGTGCTCTTCGTCGCCCCCTCGGGGAACTTCTCGTACATGGGGCCCTCACTCTTCTGCTGCCAGGCGCAGCCGGGACCGGCGTGGCAGCCAGGATTCGAGTCGGTCGGCCACGGTCACACGGCCCATGGCGTCACCAGCAAGGAGGCCCGGACGCTCGCCCGCGCTCGGGAAGCGTCGGTGGGCCGATTGGTGCGGGCGCGCACGTGGTGCGTGATGGACTCGGGCATTTCTGAACTCCGTTGCCTTTCGAGCGGATTTATCGGATCCGGTCGGCGGTCGGCGCCCTGGTCACGCGGAAAGGAAGGGTTGGAATCAAATGTGTCCATGGGCTGCCGCCACGGATATTTGGGATTCCGGCGCGAGCGAGCAGGATGGACGGCGCACAAGAGAGCGCAGATTGTTCATAGGAACTTCGATGGTCAAGCTGCGGGTTGGTATTGCTGCTGGTAACACCTGGCACGCAGACCACTGCCGCGTCACCAACGATACGCGCGAACCCTCAAGATCGCCGAGTGGGCCGCGGGCCCGTACCCCAGGCCGACTCGGTCGCCCTGGAACACGACCTGCCCACCGCCGCACGCTGACGGCCGCACGGGTGTGCCAGGCCTCTGCTGAGCCACGCGCGTGGCTGGCCGGCAGGGTGCGCGGGCAGTCACGGGACTTCGCTCGACCGGACGAGTTGCGGTGACCTGATTGAGCGTCAGAACCCGTTCCCGGGCGCAGCTCAGCGCCAGGGCCCGGCCACGGACGCGAGGTCGGCATCGTCAGTGCCGAGAGGCGGCCAACTCGCATGTCGGTCGCACCCGATGGCGCCACCGGACTGAGACCTCGGCCACTCCCGCAGTAGGTCACGCCATCGAGACCGCACGGTGATCGGGATGAGAAGGTTTCAGTGACGTCGTTCCCGACCGCCCACCGGCGACCGTGTTGCGGTCTACCCCCCGAGTGCTTTCATGGAAATGAAGGCATACGTGCAGCCGATTTTCGAACGCGAGGCAGATGCCCTCGACGCGGGGCGGCGATATCGCGCGGTGGCCTTGTGGAGCCAGGAACGCACAGGTGATGCGCGGCACCACGAGTTCAACTCACGGGCCTCCCTTCACACCAACACTCGACGTCCGTACGACGTCCCGCCAATGATGTGCAGCGCGGAGGGAACGGACCTCATGCCCACCAAGGTCATCCGTCATCCGAAAGGCAAGGAACGGCCACACAGCGCCCCCTGGTACACGTTGTATCCGAGACGGTGGTGGTCCCGTTTCTCAGGGGCAGTGGGCAGAAGATGGCGTAGGTTCAGGACTGAAAGGGAGGCGCGCAGGAGCATCGTCCCAAATCGCAGTTGGCGCCCGTCGGCTTTTTCCCTCGGCCCCCTGCTGCGTGCCTACGCTCTCATCGGGACGGTTCTGCTTTTCGCTTGGGTGGGACTGGCCATTTACGATTTCGTGAAGGACGAGGAAGATCCGTTCCATAGCGTGCTCGACTCCCTATGGTTCGACGCCGTAAACCACATCGTGGGCCCTGTTCTGACGGGCTCCCTACTGCTGGCGTTCTTCCTTCTCTACTGGTATCACAAGACCAAGAAGCCGCTCGTCGACAAGGCGCGCACGCGCCCACATGATCTGGTCCCCACGGCCGGAACCCTCGTCAACCGGATCGTCGGGCGCCGCCAGCTGTCCCAGGTGATGGCCCAGACACTCCGCAATCGGAAAACCCGCAAGCCTTATCTGCTCGTCGGCGGCGTCGGCGTCGGCAAGACAGCCGTCCTGGTGGAACTCACTCGGATGCTGGCACAGCAGTCCGCCGTTCCCGTGCCCATAAATCTGCGCGACATGAAGGGCGGCGATGAGCTCGACTTCGAGGAAATGGCACGGCGCCGCTTCATGGAAGAAGCGGACCAAGGAGTGCTCGCCGGCAGCAACATCGACAAGACATGGCGTCAGCTGAGACTCGACGACAAGGCCGTCGTCATCGCCGACGGCCTGGAAGAGGCCCTCCTCGACGAGAAGTACCAGGAGGACCGCGACAACATCATCCGACGGGCGATAGACCGAGCGGATCGCCAGAAGCTGCCCCTGGTCATCGCCTCGCGCCCCCACGCACCACTGGAGGGCACCCGGGCCGCGATCGCCAGGCTGGAACCGTTGAGCGAAGAAGCGGCCCTGGAATATCTGATACGAGAACCCGGTGAGCTGGACGAGCGCCGCCTCGACTGGTTGGTGGAGACCGCCCAGGTCACGGATTCGCCGATCTACCTACGGATCGCCCGTCTGCTCCAGCAGTGCGGGCTGCTGGAACATCTGACCCTCCGTGAGGAAGGCGACCGTCTGGACACACGCAGCGACGACTGCCCCACTCTCAGACTCGGGCTTCTGAACACCTACCGTCAGGCCATAGAAGACGGCCGCATATTCGACGAGTTGGTGATGGATCGCGAGGAACGTCGGGAAACCATGTGGGTCGTGTCGGCACTGGCCTGCCTCGGACTGTTGCAGGACAGTATCGAGGTGACGTTCGACGACTTCGTCAGCGCACACGTGGACGATCTTCGTAGCCGCAGAGAATCTCAGGGCAATCACGAGGAACCACCGGGCAGTGCCCATCAGCATGGGACCCGCCCTGTCATTTCCCCGGCACAACGCGACGCGATATGGAGCGTATTGAGCCGAAGAATGGGCAGGTCGACGCCCTGGCTCAACACCCTGGAATACCCCATCGAGTGTCGTACCGAGTTGGCGAGATACACCGCCAACGGACAGCTGCTCGGACTCGTGTACGGCTGCGAGAACAAGGTTCGGTTTCCGCACAGCATCCTCCAGGCATATCTGGGTTTCCGCGTGCTGCGGGAGATGGAAGACGACGAGATCTACGCGGTCATCGAACCGGCGCTGCACAGCCCTGGTCCGTCCCGGGAACTGCTCATCGCTCTGGTGCTGCTCTCACGTCACCGGGCAGATCATCCCCTCACCACCCAGTCGTCCACCGTGTCGCACACAACTCCTCGTGCCCAGAGCAGTCATGGAGCGCCGCCGAGACTGTCCGAGATGCTCTGTGATGCGGCAGCGAACCGGCACGACGCCAAGTACTTCGACCTGTACGCCGCAGCCCTCGAAATAGATTCCGTCGATCCGGTGCCGATACAGGACAAGCTGGCCCAGGACCTCGACGAACAATGGGCAAACCTTGATATCAGGGGCGACCAGCGGACCATCGAGGATGCGAAGCTGCGGTTGCTGCGGTGCTTCGGAGCCGCTCTGCGCGAACGGGACCGTCGCAGCAAGAGGAGTCGTCCGCGCTCAGGGAAGGAGCCTGTGCAACCACCCCTTCCCTACAGGCACCTCTTCCAAATCGGTACACATGAGCCCTCTCATCCTGTCCGGATCGCGATCTCACATCAGATAGCTGCCGGCGGCGATGCGGCCTTCCAAGACCTGCGCGCGGAGTTCCCCCTCGGAACCGATCCCATATCCCAGTATTTGCAGAAGATCCGTGACGCCAAGCAGAAGCTTGACCGCGACTACACCGCTTGGCTCGAGGAAGTGAATTCGACCCCTGCTGCCGACCCCGAGGCGGCGGAAAAGAGCCGGCGGAAGCATGACTGGCTCGTGCACGAGTACGAGCAGAGCCGCACCACATGGTGGCGCCACTTCTCCCTCCGGGCCTGGCTCGTTCCCATGGTCGTCGGGTCTGTCTCCGAGAAGTACCGTGACGAGGCCAAGGAGCGGCTGGGCCTCTGGTTGCGCGGCCTGACCACCACACCAGGCCAGGAGAACCCGCTCATGCCGCTCTCTTTGGAGAACGCTCTGGCCCAGGGCTTCAAGAACGCGGCCAACCGCAGGAGACGGCACCCGGACGCCTACGAAGAGACCCGGGCCTACCTGGTGAAGCAGGCGGAGAAGATGCTCACTTGCAGTCGCTACTGGTACGCCCAGGTGAGTCTGCTCCATGCGCTGTGTCTGTGGGAGCTTCCCGACACGGTAGGCCGCACCACCAGGTCCGGCGCGGCGAACGGGCATCGCCGCCATCCCCCGCCACGGGCCGACGACCTCGGGACGGACGGCGACCTGGCATCCCGCAGTCCCCTGGAGCCCATGAGGTCGGTCACCCGGTGGCTCACGTTGGCGGGCAGTGCGCACGAGCCCCCGGCCCCCATCGGCGCCACGCACCAACGCCATGCTGAAAAGGTCCTCCACCCGTTTGTCGCCGAAGCCGGCGATCTGGTCACCCTGGCATTGGAGACAGGACACCCCGAGCGGTTCATCTGGATCGACGAGAACGGGGCCATCGACAACGTCGGTTCCACCCCGGCCGATCCGGAGCGCTACCGGAAGCACAACCTGTGGATCGCCCCGTCCGTCGGCTGGAGCATCCTGCATCCACGAGCCCAACGCCTTCTCGCGGACGTACTGGTCATGCTCAATCTCACCGAGGGCAACGGAAATCCGGACGACATCGAGCAACGTCTGAAACTTGCGAACAGGGACGACCTCCCGCACTGTCTCACCCATGACCGCAGTCGGCTCCACCCCGAACGCAGTGTCGGCCGGGCCGAGAGGGACGAGTCCCACACCACCTGCCTGTCCCCGTGCGAGTTCCGTCTGTGCCCCTATCCCCCTCAGGCGGGAAAGGCACAGACGGAGATGGCAGAGCTGTTCTGCCGGCAGCAACAGGCGCTCCTGCACAGCCGCTTCCGCTGGCACCTGCCAGCCGTCAGTCGGCACACCGCGCCATGGGTGAGCATCCCCGTGAGGGAGTTGCATGCCTTCTGGGAAAAGATGGCCAACCGGAACCGCAAGACCACCGACGAGGACGTACACCTCCTCTGAGGACTCCCTCCGTCAGGACGGAGAGCGAGTCATTTCAGGATCTTTGTGACCTGACCCGCGCCGACCGTCCGGCCGCCCTCACGGATGGCGAACTTCAGCCCCTCCTCCATCGCGATGGGCTGGATCAGCACCACGAGCATGGTCGTGTTGTCGCCCGGCATGACCATCTCGGTGCCCTTGGGGAGGGTCACGACCCCGGTCACGTCCGTCGTGCGGAAGTAGAACTGCGGGCGGTAGTTGTCGAAGAAGGGCGTGTGCCGGCCGCCCTCGTCCTTCGACAGGACGTACGCCCGCGCCTCGAACTCGGTGTGCGGGGTCACCGAGCCGGGCCTGATGACCACCTGGCCACGCTCGACGTCCTCGCGCTTCACGCCCCGCAGGAGCAGTCCGACGTTCTCGCCGGCCCGGCCCTCGTCGAGCAGTTTGCGGAACATCTCGATGCCGGTGACGGTCGTCTTCGTCTTCTGCTCGTGGATGCCGATGATCTCGACCTCGTGGTTGACCTTGAGCACACCGCGCTCGATGCGGCCGGTGACGACGGTGCCGCGGCCGGTGATCGTGAACACGTCCTCGATCGGCATCAGGAACGGCTTGTCGACATCACGCTGCGGCTCCGGGATCGCGGTGTCCACGGCCTCCAGGAGTTCGAGGATCGACGCGCTCCACTGCGGGTCGCCCTCCAGGGCCTTGAGCGCGGAGACCCTGACCACGGGGACGTCGTCGCCGGGGAACTCGTACTCCGTCAGCAGTTCACGCACCTCGAGCTCGACGAGTTCGAGGATCTCCTCGTCGTCCACCATGTCCGTCTTGTTGAGCGCGACCACGATGTACGGGACGCCGACCTGCCGGGCCAGCAGCACATGTTCCTTGGTCTGCGGCATCGGGCCGTCGGTCGCCGCGACGACGAGGATCGCGCCGTCCATCTGCGCGGCTCCGGTGATCATGTTCTTGATGTAGTCCGCGTGCCCCGGGCAGTCGACGTGCGCGTAGTGCCGGTTCTCCGTCTGGTACTCGACGTGGGCGATGGAGATCGTGATGCCGCGCTGGCGCTCCTCGGGCGCCTTGTCGATCTGGTCGAAGGGCGTGAACGGGTTGAGGTCGGGGAACCGATCGTGCAACACCTTCGTCATGGCCGCCGTGAGCGTTGTCTTCCCGTGGTCGATGTGACCGATGGTGCCGATGTTGACATGCGGCTTGGTCCGCTCGAATTTCGCCTTGGCCACTGCAAACCCTCCTGATCACCTTGGGTGACGCCGAGCGTTGCTTCGCTGCTTTCCGGCTCTTCGCTTTCCGGCTCTTCGCTACTTCCTGTCTATTCGCTCGGGGGCGCGTCGAACAGGGCGCTGACGGACTCGCCGTTGTGAATACGCCGCACGGCCTCGGCCAGGGCCGGTGCGATGGACAGGATCCGCAGCTTCTCGGTGTGCTCCTCGCGCGGGATCGGCACGGTGTTGGTGCACACGATCTCCAGGACGTCGGGCTGATCGCTCAGCCGCTTGAGCGCACCGGCCGCGAACAGCCCGTGGGTGCAGGCCACTCGGATCGACCGGGGCCCCAACTCCCGCAGCCGATCCAGGAGTTCCAGGACGGTGCTGCCCTTGGCGATCTCGTCGTCGAGCACGATGACATCCCGCCCCGTGACCTCGCCAATGACGGAGTTGATGCTCACCCGGTCGTCCTCGAACCGCTGCTTGGCGCCCGCGGCGACCTGGGCGCCGATCATCCGGGCGAAGGCGGCCGCCTCCTTGGCGTTGCCGAGGTCCGGCGAGACGACCGTGGTCCGCGACAGGTCGTAGCCGCGGAAGTGGGTGGCCAGCTCGCGCAGGGCGTGCAGATGGTCGACCGGCACCGAGAAGAAGCCGTGCACCTGTGGGGAGTGCAGGGTCATCGCGAGGACGCGGCTCGCCCCGGCCGCCACCATCAGATCGGCGACCAGCCGTCCGCCGATCGAGATCCGCGGCGCGTCCTTCTTGTCCGAGCGGGCGTACGAGTAGTGCGGCATGACCACGGTGATCCGCCCGGCCGACGCGCCCCGGGCCGCGTCGCACATCAGCAGCAGCTCGACCAGATGCTCCTGTACGGGCTTGACCAGCGGCTGCACGAGGAACACGTCACGCTCGCGGCAGTTGGCCTGGAGCTGCACCTCCAGGCAGTCGTTGGCGAACCTGCTGACCCGGGTCGGGCTGAGCGGCACCCCCAGATGGGTGCAGACCTCCGCCGCCAGCTCGGGATGGGCACTACCGCTGAACACGGCGATGTCACGCACGACGGCTCCTCGCATGATCGCGACCGGGGATGCGTGGCTCATGCTACTGGGCGCGCCCGGGCGCTCTGACAGCGGAAAACCGGTTGCGGGCGGCCGCCCGGGTCACGGCATGATGAGCGCGGCCCCGAGCCCCTCGATGTCACTCGATGTAACCCGATGTCACTCGAACCAGGAGAACCGAATGCGCCGATTCCTCGGAACTTCTCAGCGCCCCCATCGGACGACTGTTCTCGAGGACTCGACCACGCATGCACACCCTGAACATCGGAATTCTGGCCCACGTCGACGCCGGTAAGACCAGCCTCACCGAGCGGCTGCTGTTCGACGGCGGCGCCATCGACCGGCTCGGCAGCGTCGACACGGGTGACACCCGCACCGACGACGGGCGGATCGAGCGGCAGCGCGGCATCACCATCCGCTCGGCCGTCGCCGCGTTCACCCTCGGCGATGTGCAGATCAACCTGATCGACACCCCGGGGCACTCCGACTTCATCGCCGAGGTCGAGCGCGCCCTGGAGGTCCTGGACGGTGCGGTGCTGCTGCTGTCCGCCGTGGAGGGCGTCCAGGCGCAGACGCGGGTCCTGATGAAGACCCTGCGGCGGCTCGGCCTGCCCACCCTCGTCTTCGTCAACAAGATCGACCGGGCGGGGGCGCGGGAGCGAGAGCTCCTCTCCGAGATCGAGCGCCGCCTGACGCCGTACGTCGTCCCGCTGACGGGTGTGCGCGACATCGGCACTCCGCACGCCCGGGTCGTGCCGCGCGCGCTGGACGAGCCGGCGCTCTCCACGCTCGCCGAGGTCGACGCGGACGTCCTTGCCGCGGTCGTGGACGGTCCCGCGCCGACGGAGGACCGGCTGCGGGCCGCACTCGCCGCGCGGACCGCCGACGGCTCCGCCCACCCGGTCTTCTTCGGGTCGGCGCTGGGCGGCCAGGGAGTCCCCGAACTCGTCGCGGGGCTGGTCCGGCTGGCTTCCGGCGCAGCGGAGGTGGCGGAGGTGAGCGAACCGGCGCCCGCCGGCCCCACGACGGACGGCTCCCCGGTCCCACCGCGCGGCACGGTCTTCGCCGTCCGCCCGGGACCGGGCGGCGAGCGGACCGCGTATCTGCGGCTGTACGACGGTGAAGTGACGCGACGTCAGCGGCTGAGCTTCGTCCGGCGCGAGGCCGACGGGCGCACCGTCCGGGTGTCCGGGCGGGCGATGGACCTCGACGTGGTCGGACGGCCCGGGGCGGCTTCGCTGACCACGGGCAACATCGCCGCGCTGCGCGGTGTCGCCGGGATCCGTGTAGGCGACCGGCTCGGCGAAGTCACCGGCCGTGCGCCGCAGTTCGCCGCGCCGACTTTGGAGACCCTGGTGCGGGCCCGGCGCGCCGAGCAGGCGGCGGCGCTGCGCTCCGCGCTGCTCACCCTCGCCGACCAGGACCCGCTGCTGCACGCCCGGCCCACCGCGTCCGGCGGCACCTCGCTGCTTCTGTACGGGGAGGTGCAGAAGGAGGTCCTCGCGGCCACTCTGGCGCAGGATTTCGGCATCGAGGCCGACTTCGAACCGAGCCGCGTCCGGTTTCTGGAGCGACCGAGCGGTATCGGTGAGGCGGTCGAGGAGATCCAGCGGCACGGGCACACGGGGTTCTGGGCGACGGTGGGACTGCGGGTCGAGCCGGGACCGGTCGGCTCCGGCACGGTGTTCGGGTACGAGACCGAACTCGGCGCCCTGCCCCGGGCGTTCCACCAGGCGATCGAGGACACGGTGCACGCGTCCCTGCTCGACGGGCTGCACGGCTGGGCGGTGACGGACTGCCGGGTCACGCTCGTCCGCTCGGGCTATGTCGGACCGCTGAGCACGGCCGCCGACTTCCGCGGGCTCACTCCGCTCGTGCTGCGGCGCGCTCTGGAGGGGGCGGGGACGCTCGTGTACGAGCCGTCCCACGCCTTCGAGGTGGAGCTTCCGCTCGACGCGCTGTCCCCGGTGACCGCCCAACTCGCCGTGCGGGGAGCGGAGTTCCGGGAGACGACGGGAGGACGTACGGCCTGGACGGTGACCGGGGAGATTCCGGCCCGGCAGGTGCGGGAGGTCGAACTGCGGCTGCCGGGGCTGACCCGCGGGGAGGGCGTGTGGTGGTCGCGCCCGTCGGGCGACCGCGCCGTGCGGGCGCCGCACGCGCGCTGACGCGCCCCGGGGCGGTCCATGAATTGTCAACCGATCTGCCTGGCACGGGAATTGGGGGGCACTCGGGCGGCAGGAAGGGAGGACCGTCGACATGACGACGTCCATCAAGCGCGTGCCCGGCTGGGCCAAGGTTCTCAGTGCCGTCGCACTGGTGCTCGTAGTGATCTTCGCCGGACTGCGGCTGGCCTTTGACGTGGGTCTGCACGATGTGTTCGGCGAGGACACGCACGACCGCTCGGGTCCCGCGCTCCTCAAGTCGATCCAGGACATGAGCCGTTACGACGCCGCTTCGGGCAACTTCCAGGTGGTGGTGGATCTGGAGAAGGACGCGAAGTACCTGCCGGACGCGATCCGCGGCAGCCGCACGCTGTACGTGGGGGCGGGCACGGTCGAGGCATACGTGGACCTGGGCACTCTCGGCGACAAGGACGTGACGGTCAACGACGACCGCACGTCGGCCACGCTGCGGCTGCCGCACGCGACGCTCGGCAGGCCCGCGCTGGACCCGGACCATTCGTACGCCGTCTCCAAGCAGCGGGGGCTCCTCAACCGGCTCGGCGATCTCTTCTCCGACAACCCGAACGACGAGCGGGCCGTGCAGCGCCTCGCCGCCCGGCACATCGGCGAGGCCGCGAAGGACAGCCGGCTCACCTCGCGCGCCGAGGTGAACACCACCGGCATGCTCCAGGGGCTGCTGCGCTCCCTCGGCTTCAAGGAGGTGAACGTGACCTACGGCGCGTGAGCGCGGACACCACGGCTCAGCTGCTGATGATTCCCGGCAGGGCCAGCGCCCCCAATACGGTCGCGCCCACCAGCAGCCATGCCACGTAGTCCCCGATGTGCCCGGACTGCAGGCGTCGTAGCGCTCCGGTCCAAGGCCGCTCCCTCAGCAGTTCCGGCCGGGCGACGGCGAGCGCCGCGAGGCCCCCGGCCAGCAGCGCCGACAGCAGGCCGAGGAGTACGCCGGCGAGGGTCCAGTGGGGTGAGGTGATCGCCCCGCCGGACCCGGCCTCGCTCACGGCGTGGCCCACCGCGGAGGCGAACCCCGGCACCGTGCCGGCGGCGAGCGACGCGGCGAGCAGCAGGGCGGGCACCGCGGTCATGGTGTCCGGCACCCGTTTCAGCCGGTGCCGGGTCTCGGGCTCCTCCTCGGTGCCGGTCGTCTCGTACGAGGAGTCCTCGGGCGGCGTCGGGCCGAGCCCGAAGAACACGCGTGCGGCGACGCGCAGCACGGCGCCCCCGGTGACCGCGGACACAACGACGAACAGCACGGTGAGGAGCCCGCCGAGCGCCTCCTCGCTGACCGCCTTGCCGAGCCCGGTGCCGAAGGGCGGCAGCCCGGCCAGGGCGAGCCCGCCGGCGACGAACAGGGCGGCGACTCCGCGCAGCGGCCGGGCGCGCCCGTGCAGCACGTGCTCGTCGACCGAGCCGTACCGGTCCAGCAGGATGCCGGTGCAGGCGAACAGGGCGGCCTTCACGCCGGCGTGGCCCAGGATGTAGAGGGCGACTCCGTCGTCCGCCTCGGGTGTGAGCGAGCCGATGCCGATCACGAACAGCCCCATGTGGGCGACCGTCGAGTACGCCAGCAGCCGCTTCACATGCCGCTGGTACCAGCACAGGACGGCACCGACCACGGCGGTGACGACGCCGAGGACCAGCAGTGCCCGCTCCAGGTCGGCGGCCGGGATCCCGCCGGGCCCGGAGAAGACGGTGCCGTACATCCGCCAGACGCCGTACGCGCCGAGTTCCACCATCACCCCGGACATCAGCAGGCACACCGGTGTCGGTGCGACCGCGTGCGCGTCCGGCAGCCAGAAGTGGAAGGGCACGGCCGCGGCCTTCACCAGCAGGCCGGTCATGACGAGGACGAAGGCCGCGAGGGTGAGGGCGTCGGGCCCGCCGTGCGCGTCCAGACCCCGCCCGATCTGGGTCAGGGTGAGTTCGCCGGTGCGCGCGTACAGCAGTGCGATGCCCATCAGCATGGCGTACGCGCCGAGCGAGTTGACGACGCCGAAGGTCAACGCACCCTGTACGGCCTTGGGTTCCTCGACCCGGTGGCCCGTCAGGGCGTAGGCGACGACGCTCATCAGCTCGAAGAAGACGAACGCGTCGAAGAGGTCTCCGGCGATCGCGAAGCCGCACATGCCGCCCTGGAAGAGCAGCATCAGGGCGGGGAAGGAGCCCGCGTGGCGGCGCGGCGGTTCGTCGAAGTAGTGCCAGGAGTACGCGAGTGCCGCCAGCGTCAGCAGTGAGGCGAGCGCGGACATGCCGAGGCCCGGGCCGTTGCCGACCAGGACGATGCCGACGCTCTCGCCGTTCTTGGGGGTCCATCCGCCCACCCACTCGACGAAGGGCGGCGAGGAGTTCAGCAGCAGGACGATCGAGAGGGCCGCCGTACCGGCGGAGACGGCGCAGCCGATCGTCTCGGCGGCGGCGCGCGGCAGCCGACGTCCTGCCGCGGTCAGGAGTCCGGCTCCGAGCAGCGGGACGGCGACAAGCAGCGGCAGCAGGTGGTTCATCAACCGCGCAGCTCCGAGAGTTCGTCGGGGTCGACCGTGCCGTGCCGCTTGGAGACCTGCATGACGAGCGCGAGCAGCAGCGCGGTGACGGTGGCGCCCACGACCACGTCGGTCAGGGCGAGCGCCTGCACGACCGGGTCCACCACGGGCCGCGAGCCGGGTTTGATGTCGGAGTAGACGGGCGCGGTGGCGCCGTCGCGGTAGCCGACGGCCAGCAGCAGGACGTAGGTGGCGGACTGGCACACGGCCAGGCAGCCGACGGCGTGGATCAGGTTGCGGCTGGTGGCCAGGCCGTAGCAGCCGACCAGGAAGATCCACGCGGCGACGAGATAGGGCAGTACCGACATCACTTCGCGCTCCCTTCGTCGATCTCGACCGCCTGGTCCAGGAAGCGGGCGAGCAGCACGACGACGGCGCAGGCGACCTCCATGCCGATGGCCGCGTTGAGCAGCGGGACGGTGCCGCCCGAGGACAGGGTGTTGAACGTGCCGTACGGCAGCAGTGTGTTGGCGAGGAACGCGGTGCCGGCCAGCACGCCCGCGAGGCCCGTGACGAGGTAGGCGGATGCCGCGATCGCGTCACCGGCCTCGTACAGGCCGAGTGGCCTCATCCGTTCCAGGGCGCGGTAGTCGGCGCCGAGGTAGAGCAGGTGCAGGGCGGTCGCGGCGATCACGCCGCCCTGGAAGCCGCCGCCGGGGCTGAGCTGCCCGTGGGCGATGACGTACAGGCCGGTGAGGAGGGCGACGGGCAGGACGATCAGCGCGTAGCGGCGGACGGTCGGGGCGACGTCCTCGGGTTCTGGTGCGCCGCGCCGTTCGTCGCGGGTCTGGCGCAGCAGCACGACCGTGCCGAGGACCGAGGCGAAGAGGATCGCCATCTCGCCGAGGGTGTTGAAGGCTCGCTGGTCGAAGTTGACGGACGAGATGACATTGGCGGTGTGCCGGGTGAGGGAGGCGTGGACCGCCCGGGCGCCGTACGGGTGCCGGTCGCCGCCGAAGCCGGGCAGCCGCAGGCAGGCGCCGACGAGGAGCGCCGCGAGGCCCGCGCCGCCCAGGGCCACCAGCCACAGCCGTACGCGCCGGGTCATCGCGACTCCCGCTTGCGCTGCCGGCGCCGTCTGACCTTGCGCACCGAGAGCAGGAGCAGCAGCGGGGTCAGCGCGGAGCCGACGGCGAGCTGTGAGAGGGCCACGTCGGGGGCCTGGAGCACGGTGAACAGGACGGCCAGGACCGTGCCGAGGACGGCCAGCACAAGGGCCTGGCGTTCGGGGTCGCGCACCGCGACGGCCGCGGTCGCCGAGGCGGCGACCAGCAGCAGGGCGACAACGATCAACGGGTCATCCATGGCCCCTCCTCGCGAACCCGCCGGACAGGGCCCGGGACGCGACGACGTTCCCGCCGATCAGCAGGGCACCGATCACCAGGAGTTTCACCATCGCCCGGCTCGGGCCGGCGGCCGCGCACAGGGCCAGCACGACCACCGCGCCGAGCCCGGCGGTCGTGTAGGTGAGGGCCCGGGCGCGCGGTGGGTCCTTGGCCAGGTCCTCGGCGAGCAGCCGGGCGAAGACGAGGGTGCTGACGGGGCCGAGGAGGGCGAGGATCAGGGCGAGATCGACGTACGACGGACGGTCGTAGCCCTGGGAGAGCAGCAGCAGGCCGGGGCAGGCCAGGGCCGTGGAGAGGTTCTGGGCGACGACCCGGCGGCGCAGCGGTCCGGTGGCCACGCCCCACACCGTGGCTCCGACACCTCCGGCGAACACGGCGGTCGCCGCGACGGTCCAGGCGTTCACCGACCGCTCACCGCCCGCCGCGCGGCCCGGGCCGCGAGCGCCGCGACCAGGGCGGCGCCGCCTCCGACGGCGAGTTCCAGGGTGTCGACCGTGCTGATGAACACCAGCCACAGCGCACCGAGACCGGCCCACCAGGCGAGGACTTCGAGCACGGCCCGGGGCATCGTACGTCGGTTCATACGCCACCTCCGGGGACGTTGCCCGCCACGTCGGCCGAGCTCTTCCAACCGATTTGAGCCGAATTTCTGTTCCGTCATCCAAGCACCGCACCGGCCCCTCGGGTCGGCGGCGCGCGACGGGCCGCTGCCGGAGTGCCCCGGGGGCGCAAAGGGAAACCGAAGGGCTCGCCACCGGCGCGTCGGCGCAACCGCGTCGCCGGTGGCGCGCGGCTCCGCATCGTCGCCGCGGATTCGGGTAACCGCCTTGATAGTCAAGGCAGTTGAAACCTGGAGGATCGCATGGTCCGTACCGTGCTGCGCACGCGTACCGCGAAATCCGGTCGCCGGCCGGAAGCACCGCCTCCGGCACGAAGGACGCTCCCGCTCCCCGCACGACTGCTGATCATGCTGTTGGCCTTCACCGCCATGGTCGCGTTCGCGGTGGCGCTGGCCCGGCTCACGCTCCAGCCGTCCCCGGCGTCCGTGTCACTGATCCACAGCAACCTGCGGCCTGGCCGCTCCCTGCATGCCTATCTCGCCCAGCCCGCGCTGCGCGACGCCGTCAAACAGGTCGGCGGGAACCTGCTGCTCGGCGTGCCCTTCGGGGTGCTGCTGCCCGTCCTCGCACCCCGGGCCCGTGGGGTGCTGCGGGTCCTGGCGCTCACGGCCGCGGTGATGCTGCTGGTCGAACTGGTCCAGGGGGCACTGATCACCGGGCGCGCCTTCGACATCGACGACGTCCTCCTGAACACCGCCGGGGCGCTCGTGGGCTACCTGCTGCTGGGCCGGCGGCTCGGGCGGGCCGTGCATCCACGCACGTCACGCCGGGCGCGGGCACGGGCGCGGAAGGAGGCGACGGACTGACGGAGATCGCTCCCGCCCTCTCGGACCGCTCGTCCGAGGAGGCATCCGGACCGCCTTCGCATGATGCTGGATGGAGGGATCGCCCGCCGATGAGGGGATCGCTCAGTGGGGACAGCAGGCCAGGCGGCCTTGACGGTGATCGCCGTCGACCCGACCAACGGCGCCTCGGTGCTCGCGGCGTTCGGCGCGCTGGGCGTGCTCGTGGTGATCTTCGCCGAGTCCGGCCTGCTGGTGGTCGGCTTCTTCCTGCCCGGTGACACGTTGCTGATCCCGGCCGGGGTGCTGTGTGCGGGAAGCGGCCACCAGCCACCGCAGCTGGTGCTCTGGCAGGTGCTGATGTGCGCGGCCGTCGGGGCCACGGCCGGGGCGCAGGTGGGCTTCCTCATCGGTCGGCGGGGTGGACGGGCGCTCCTCACCCGCACCTCCAACCAGCGGCTGAAACGGGGCGCGGCGCGGGCCGAGGAGCTGCTGGCCCGGTACGGCCACGGCAAGGCGCTCGTGCTGGGCCGCTTCGTACCGGTGCTGCGGACGGTGCTGCACCCGGCGGCCGGGGCCCTCGGGGTACCCGGGCGCGCCTTCACCCTCTGGCAGGTGGTCGGCGGTCTGCTCTGGACGCAGAGTCTCATCCTGGCCGGGTACGCCCTGGGGTCGTCGGTGCCCCATCTGGACCGCTACCTGCTGCCGCTGGTCGCGGCGGTCGTCGTGGTCTCGCTGCTGCCGCTGGTGACGGAGATACGGCGGTCCCGGCGCAGTCGGCGGCCGTCGTCCGGGGCACCCTGACCGGCCCGGGTGGTCCCCGTGCCGGGAGCGCGCCGCTGGTACACCGTGACCCGGCGCCCCCCTTCGCTGGTTTCGGAGCAGCGGACGAAGTGCGTCTTCAGGACGCGCCGCTTGGCCCGGTCGCGAGGCGTGCCGGCGGATGACGCGGCCGCGTCGCTGATGACCACGATGCGGCGCACGGCCAGCATGGCGTCCGCTATCTGCTGCGGGGTGCCCTCCATGCCGTTCAAGGTGCCGGATTCCAGCGGGTCCCGGACCAGTGCCAGATCTCTGGTCCCGGTGAATTCGGCGGGCGAGACGAGGGCGGTGTCTCGGCGCGCCGTGGGGATGTACAGCACCGCGTCTCCCGCCTGACGGACCGCGGCGACGTTCTCGGCCGTGGACAGCACGTCGTCGACCCGGCTGGTCGCGGTGCGCAGCGACAGCTCGACGGGAAGCAGCCCGATGAAGGCGAGAGCCATGACCACGACGATCAGCCGGCGAGGCGATGTGCGCAGCCGGAACGCGAGTGCGCGACATGCCGCACCGATGAGAAGAGCGAGCCCGAGGTGGCTGAACAGGACGTAGCGGGCCAGGTAGACGGGATGAGCCAGGGAAACGGCGAACAGCAGGAGGGGAGGAACGACAAGCAGCGGCAGGGCGACCTCGGTGAGCCGGAGCAGAGCGCCGGGGGGTGTGCGGTGGCCTTTGCCCGACCGCGCGAACCATGCGCACAGCGCGCCCGCGAGCACGGTCAGCACCAGGCCGAGCAGCGTGCTCCGACTGACCGGGGGAATCCAGGCGACCTGGCCCGACTGGGCCTCGCTGGCCACGATGAGGGGCAGCGTGCCGAACACAGCGGCGGACGAGGCCACTGCCCACCGCAGGACGGTCGCGCGCGGCGGGCGGGCGAGGGCAAGGGTCACCGCGTGTGCGCACAGCATCAGGAGCGAGAACCAGTTGAGCAGTCCGGTCATCAGCACCGTCATGCCGTACGCCGCCCAGCGACCGGCGCCCGGGCGGTCGACCGCCGCGACCAGCAGCCAGGAGGCGAGTGCCACGCAGGCCGCCACCAGGGCGTACGGACGCCCCTCCTGCGCGTACTGCTGAACCGCGGGGATCAGGGCGAGAGCCAGGCCCGCGGCCAGCCCCGTGCATCGGTCGGCCAGCCGGGTGCCCAGGAGGGTGACCAGGGCGGCGGCACCGGCCATGGCCAGGACGGAGGGCAGGCGCAGGGCGAGGAGGCTGTCTCCGAAGACGGCGAAAACACCGTGCATGAACAGGTAGTAGAGGCCGTGGACGACATCGACCCGGTCCAGCATGTGCCAGAGCTCAGGGACGGTCCTGTGGGTCGCCTCCCAGGTCGCCGCCTCGTCGCGCCACATGCTGTTCTCGCGCGTGATCCCCCACAGCCCGAGGAGAAGGGTGAGACCTGCCGGGCCGGCAGCGCCAAATAATGTTTTGGACATGGCAAATCCCCAGGCCGAAATGAAAGGAGGAGGCGAGCGGAACCCCGGGCGACCGCCGGATGGTCCCGATCACCTGCAGCACGCTAGGCGGCAGAGGCGATCACGGTCGTCACCTGCACTGACGACCCCGGGAGTCCGTCGCGGGAACTACGACGGACCCTCCTTCGGCCGCCGGACGTAGCCCTTCGGACGGACTCCGCTTCGAGCAAGGGGACTTGACCACCAAATAGTAAGCGCGCATACTAAATGCATGATGACTCTCGGGAACGCCCGCATCACCTCCGCTGCCGCGCCTGCCGCCTTCTTCGCACGCTGGGCGGACATAGCCACCTGGCCCGAGTGGAACGCCGACACCGAATGGGTGCGCCTGGACGGGCCCTTCGCCACCGGGTCCACCGGCGTCCTCAAGCCCAAGGGAGGACCCAGGACGAAGTTCGTCATCGCCGAACTGTCGGACAGCGAGTTCACCGACGTCTCGCTGCTCCTGGGTGCCCGTCTGACCTTCCATCACCTCATCGGCGCGACCCCTGACGGCGGCTCGGAGGTTCGGGTCGCGGTCACGCTGGCCGGTCCGCTGGCCCGGGTGTGGAATCTGATCCTGGGCAAGGGCATCAAGGAGAGCCTCCAGCGCGACCTGGAGGCTCTCCAGGTCGTCGCCGAGACCGGGAGCGAGGTCCGGGCATGAGGTACTGGCTCGGAGTCGTCTGCCGCGACCACGTCCAGCGCGGCACCGGCATGGGTATCGCCCAGCTGGGCCACGGCAAACGAGAGGGCCTGGCGCGGCTCGGCCCCGGGGACTGGCTCGTCTACTACTCGCCCCGCACCAGCCTGCAGGGCGGCCGCCCGCTCCAGGCGTTCACGGCGATCGGGGAGGTCGCCGACGAGGAGATCTGGCAGGCCGACGAGGGCGCCTTCAAGCCCTGGCGCCGCCGGGTCGACTATCTGGCAGACGCGACGGAGGCCCTCGTCAGCGCCTTCGACGGGGCGCTGGAGCTGACGTCCGGCCGGAACTGGGGGTACCAACTGCGCCGGGGCCTGGTCGAGCTGACCCCCTCCGACTTCGACCTCATCCGCTCGGCCATGATGGCCGGATGAACGACCGCGACCTCAACTCCGCCTTCGCCGACGCCGAGGAGAGCCCCGGATTGCTCCTGTGGCAGGTCACCAACCGCTGGCAGGCAGCACAGCGCGCCACCCTCAAGCCCTACGGGCTCACCCACGTCCAGTTCGTCCTGCTCGCGGCGCTCACCTGGCTCGGCACCGAGGGCCCGGTGACCCAGAAGGCTCTGGCCGGCCACGCGGCGACCGACCCGATGATGACCTCCCAGGTGCTGCGCGCCCTGGAGGCCCGCGGTCTCGTCGAACGCCGTCCCCACCCCCAGGACGGCCGCGCGCGAGCCCTCGCGGTGACACCCGAGGGCCAAGCACTCGCCAACCGCGCCGTGGTCGCGGTCGAGGCCTGCGACGCGGAGTTCTTCGGCGCCCTCGCTGACCGGACGGCCGAGTTCACCCGGGACCTGCGCACGCTCAAGGCGTCCTCGTCGTAACCGACGCGGGGCACGCGGGGCCGCCCGGGCCTCGGCGGCACTGCCGTCAGCGCACCCAGTCGCTCGTGAGCCCGACGACGGAGGACCCGTCGAGGTCCCCCAGCTTGGCGCCGACGAACTCGCGGGCCCAGTCGGAGGTCTGGACGCGGAAGGCAGGCTGCTCGGCGCTCAGCGCTTCGATGATCGGGGCGGCGGCCTGCGCGGGGGTCTGCGCGTTGCCGAAGGACTTCATGGTCCGGTCGACGTAGGCCCGCAGGGCGGGGGCGTACGGACCCGCGGCGGTCAGCATGGTCGGCAGGTCCAGACCCACGTTGGTCACGAACTCACTGGCCACGGCGCCGGGTTCGATCACGGTGACACGGACGCCGACGGTGGCGGCGACGGGGGCCAGCGACTCCATGAAGCCCTCGACCGCGAACTTCGCGGCGCAGTACGCCTCGTTGAACGGCTGGCCGACGACGCCGCCGACGCTGGTGACGGTGATCAGTCGGCCCTTGGAGGCGCGCAGGTGGGGCAGCGCGGCCCGGCTGACGTTCACCACGCCGAAGAAGTTGACCTCCATTGCGGCGCGGACGTCCTCGACCGTGCCCTGCTCGATGGTGCCGACCTGACCGACCCCGGCGTTGTTGACCAGCGCGTCCAGCTGCCCGAACTCGGCGATCACCTCGTCGACACAGGCGGCCACCGACTCGGCGTCGACCACGTCGAGGCGCTTGACGTGGACCCGGTCGGCGACACCGGCCTCGGCGGCGGACTTGCGCAGGGCATCGGCCTTGCCGGTGTCGCGAAGGGTGGCGACGGTGGTCCAGCCCGCCTCGGCGGCGGCCACGGCCGCAGCCAGGCCGATGCCGGAGGAGGCGCCGGTGATCAGGACGGTCTTGGCCATGTCGGCCTCTTCTCTGCTCGTCACCACTGTCCGTCGTGTCGAGGTGATGCTACGGCTGCACGGCCGGACCGAGGCGTTCGCCACCCCCGCGCCCGACCGTCCGCCCACGGCCCCCACCGCGGGCGGACGGCGCCTGTCAGCAGCTCATGGACCAGGTGTGCGAGTCACCGCGGTCGTTGGCCACTCCGTTGTAGCCGACCTCCTGGCCCGGGGTGAGACAGATGGTCATGGCACCCCCCTGCCAGGCGTCCTCGTAGACGCGGACGTGGTCCTTGACGCCCGGACCGGAGATGCCGTGGTTGGCCCACGAGGAGTCCGCGTCGGCGATCCAGCTCTCCCACCAGCCGTCGTCTCCGGACCAGTTGGCGCGTTGTCCGTCGAAGTTGGCGTTCTCCCAGACGCAGAAGTTGCCGCTGGGGCAGTCGGCCGCGCCGGCGGGCGCGGCGAGGGCCAGGCCGCCCGTGAGGGCGAGGAGGGCCGCTGCGGCGGTGATGGCGAGGCGCTTGGTGATCACGAAGAGGTGCTGCCTTTCTGTCGGGTTCCTCGAACGGTCCGCTCGGCGGACAGGGCCGCCGCGCGGTGCAGTGCGCGGGTGCGCAGGTGCCGGTAGGTGGTCAGCTGTCCACGCCGGTCGGCGCGGACCCGGGCCAGTTCGGCCGGTTCCAGTCGGGCGCGCAGGCGGGCGAGCCCGCTTTTGTGGGCGCAGCGCGCGGCGACGGCGGGGTCGGGGCGGCTGGGCCGCGGCCCGTGCGCAGGTGTGGCGCAGCGGGCCCAACGGGTGGTCGCCGCGCGGTAGTCGGGGTCGTGCCCCATGCGCTGCTGGGCCTCGGCACGCAGGTTGTTCACGACGACCTGCGCGCGGAACCAGCGCCGCTGGTCGCCGTACAGCTCGCGCTGCGCCGTGGCGAGGCAGCCGTCGGTGTGGGCGGTGACGGTGTATCCGGTGGCGAGGGTGACGGAGAGCTCGGGGCGGCCGCGGCCGAAAAGGGCACCTTGGAGCCGCCGGTCGGCCGAGGACTGCTGCCCGTCGGCCGGCGGCTCCCGCAGGGCCAGCCCCTGCCGTGCCAGACACCGGTCGACCAGCATCCGCTGACCGGCGTCGATCAGGTCGTCCCTGCCGCGCTCGGTGCCGGGCAGGACGGGAGCGGTGCCGCGCCCGGCCGTTGTCGTGGCGCAGCCCGTCACCGCCAGCACCGCCAGGGCGGCGGCGCACAGCGCGCGAAGAAGTCGCACGGGTCAGCCGACCTCGCAGCCCATCGTGGTGTCGGCGACGCCGTCGAGGCGGGCGCCCCAGGGCCAGTTGTCGGCCAGGTCGTGCGCGCGGATCAGCCGGTAGTAGCAGGTGCCGCGGGCCCAGTCGATGGCGTACACGTCGGTGTCGGCGTCGGACCGGAAGGAGGCCGCCCCGTCATGGAGAGCGTCGGGGACGTCCGTATAGCCCGGTGGGGTGTAGCACCACGAGGTGCCGTGCTGGCCCGCGGCGGTCCAGAAGCAGACGGCGCCGGCGGACGGCGCACGGTGGGCCGCGGCGCTCCCCGGTACGGCGGCGGCCGGAGCGGCCGGGGCGAGGAAGGCGGCCGAGGCGAGGAAGACTGCTGCGGTCATGGCGAGGCCACGGAACATGACGGCTCCCGGTGGGAAGAGGGGGACGCCGGGCGGTTCTGATCGCCCGGCAAGATCAACCGTCCCCTCGCCGGAGTGGGCTCATGCCCGGTTCCCACCGATCGGTGATCTTTCCCGAGGTGCGGGATCACTCTCCGCACGACAGCTCACAACGGCGCGAAACCCGCAGGTCCGCGCGCTCCCTGCGCCCCGGCTCCGGGAGGTGTCCTAGCGCGGCTTCCAGGTGTACTTGTCGCCGCCTACCCAGCGCACCACGTCGGGGTCGTCGAGGTCATGGACCGTGATGCCGTAGGCCGCAGCGGTCTCCAGAACGTCGACCATCGCCTTCGCAGCGCCGACCACCTCCCCGTCGATCTCCACGATCCGGAACGGCGGAGTGCCCGGCTGTACCCCGAGCACCATGATCCGCGGGGTGGCGATGTAAGGGCTCGCGATTTCGGTCATGTCTAGAGCGTAAGACGGTTCTCCTGGGTCAGCTTCGGGACGGTGCGGGCCCGCCCGCCGTGCGCTCCGACGTGGGGTGGGCAAGGCTGGAGGAAGGAGGTCCCCATGGCGCCGAAGGATCCCAAGAGTTCCAAGAGCCCCAAGGATCCCGTCGAGGCCTTGGACCGGATCGCGTTCCTGTTGGAGCGGGCCCAGGCGCCCACCTATCGCGTACGGGCGTTCCGGACCGCCTCGGCCGTCCTGACCGCGCTGCCCGCCGCCGAGGTCGCCGAGCGCACGGCCGCCGGCTCGCTGGAGTCCCTCAAGGGCATCGGCCCGAAGACGGCGCAGGTCGTGCGGGAGGCGCTGGCCGGTGACGTTCCCGGCTATCTGGAGAAGCTGGAGCAGGAGCGGGCGGCCGAACCTCCGCCCGCAGGCCAGAAGCTGCGGGCGCTGCTGCGCGGCGACTGCCATCTGCACTCCGACTGGTCGGACGGCGGCAGCCCCATCGAGGAGATGGGCCGCACCGCGGCGCGCCTCGGCCACGAGTGGGCGGTGCTGACCGACCATTCGCCGCGGCTGACCGTGGCGCGCGGGCTGTCCCCCGAGCGCCTGCGCGAGCAGCTCGCGATCGTCGCGGAGCTCAACCGCAAGTGGACTCCGTTCCGGCTGCTCACGGGCATCGAGTGCGACATCCTCGACGACGGCTCGCTCGACCAGGATCCGGAGCTGCTGGACCGGCTCGATGTCGTCGTGGTGTCCGTGCACAGCAAGCTGCGCATGGACGCCCGCGCGATGACCCGCCGCATGGTCGCCGCCGTACGCAATCCGCGGGCCGACATCCTGGGGCACTGCACGGGCCGCCTGGTCAGCGGGCGCGGCCGGCCGGAGTCGGAGTTCGACGCGGACGCGGTCTTCGCGGCCTGCGCGCAGGCCGGCACGGCCGTGGAGATCAACAGCCGCCCGGAACGGCTGGACCCGCCCCGGCGGCTGCTGCGCCGGGCGGTCGAGGCGGGTGTGCTGTTCTCCGTCGACACCGACGCCCACGCTCCCGGGCAGCTCGACTGGCAGTTCCACGGCTGTGCCCGGGCCGAGGAGTGCGGGGTGCCCGCCGACCGCGTGATCACCACGTGGACGGCGGACGAGCTGCTGGCGTGGACCCGTGACGCACATCACCGCGCGTGACCGCATCCCCGGGAACACCCACCGGTAGTTACCCGTTGAACGAACCGTGGGTGCGGATGGGACAGTGTCCCCGGGCCTCACCTATTGCCCACAGGGACGATCGTTCGGCTGAAGCCCTGTGGAGCGTTTCGCCGAGAGGCGACCGCCATGCGTGCCCACCACGAACGGCCCCGATCGCGATTCCCCCGTCCGGTCGGGGCCTTTCCCTTGCCCTGAGCTCTCGGGCGGGTCACCCAGGGGGCGGCAGCCGCTTGACTTCGAGTGCGCTCCAATTCGTAGCGTGCAGGGCATGACCACCGCACAGCACAAGATCGGTTCGGGATTCGGCGCCGACAGCACCGCCGGCGACGTTCTGAAGGGCATCGACCTCTCCGGCAGGCTCGCGCTCGTCACGGGCGGGTACTCGGGGCTCGGCCTGGAGACGACGCGCGCGCTCGCCAAGGCCGGCGCGCGGGTCGTCGTCCCCGCCCGTCGCCTGTCCGTCGCCCAGGAGGCCGTGGCCGGCATCGACGGGGTCGAGGTGGACGAGCTCGACCTCGGCGACCTGGAGAGCGTCCGCGCCTTCGCCGAGCGGTTCCTCGCCTCGGGGCGCACCCTCGACATCGTCATCAACAACGCCGGGATCATGGCCTGTCCGGAGACCCGGGTCGGGCCCGGCTGGGAGGCGCAGTTCGCGACCAACCACCTCGGGCACTACGCGCTCGTCAACCGGCTCTGGCCGGCGATCGAGCCGGGCGGGGCCCGGGTCGTCGCCGTGTCCTCGGCGGGTCACCACTACTCGGGGATCCGCTGGGACGACGTGCACTGGAAGAACGGCTACGACAAGTGGGAGGCGTACGGCCAGGCGAAGACGGCGAACGTGCTGTTCGCCGTCCACCTCGACCGCCTCGGCCGGGAGTCCGGCGTACGGGCCTTCTCGCTGCACCCGGGCGGCATCCTCACCCCCCTCCAACGGCATCTCGCCCAGCAGGAGATGGTCGACCGCGGCTGGATCGACGAGGACGGCACCCCGCTGAACCCGGCCGGCTTCAAGACCCCCGAGCAGGGGGCCGCGACCCAGGTGTGGGCCGCGACCTCGCCACGGCTCGACGGCCTGGGCGGGCTGTATTGCGAGGACTGCGACATCGCCGAGCCCGCCCCCGCGGACGGGCAGCGGATCGGCGTGTGCGACCACGCGATCGACCGCGAGCAGGCCGCACGCCTGTGGGACCTCTCGGCGGAGCTCACCGGGGTGAACGCGTTCGCGTGACCTTCCGGGGGCCTCAGGCGCGGGCCGTGAACTCCCGCAGATCCGCGTTGAGTTGCTCGGCGTGGGTGGCGAAGAGTCCATGGCCCGCGTTCTCGTAGACCTTCAGGGTGCTGTCGGGCAGCAGCTCCGCGGCCCGGCGGCCGGTGAGGTCCAGTGGCGCCGAGGCGTCGTGGCTGCCGTGCACGACGAGGACGGGAAGGTCGAGTTTGGCCAGTTCGGGGGCGAGGTTGAGGGTGACCACGAGGTCTCCCAGGGCTGCCCCTGCCCGTGCGGTCGCGCCGTGGCAGCGCTCGACCATGGTCTGTACGTACGCCGGTGAGAGCGCGTTCCCGGGAAGGTCCAGGGCGAAGAACGCTCGCGCCCCGTCGTCGAAGAACGCCGACCGGTCACGGCGGAACGTGTCGTTGCCGGCCCGGATGAGCTCCGGGTCCACCCCACCGGCATGGTCCGCGGACCGCGCGGGGCCCGGCGTCATGCCCGCGACCAGCGCCGCCCTCGCCACCCGCCCGGCACCGTGGCGCGTCAGGGAGCGCACGACTTCGGCTGCGCCCAGCGAGTGCCCGACCAGCGTGACATCGCGCAGGTCCAGGTGCCGGAGCAGCCCGTCCACGTCATCGGCCAGACTGTCCAGGTCGAACCCTCCCCACACGTCGTCCGACCGCCCGTGCCCCCGCCGGTCGAACCCGACGCACCGGTAGCCCTCTTCGGCCAGCGGCAGCATCTGGTACTCCCACATCTCCGTACCGAGGTAGGAGCTGTTCACGAACACGATCACCGGCCCTGTGGCCGGCCCGTAGTCGACGAAGTGCAGCCGGGCACCATCTACAGGGCTCTCGAAGTACGGCATGGGAAACCTCCCGGAATCCGGTGGCGGGACGAGTGGGTACGTCACCGATGATTCCCGCAGGCCCGGTTCGGGTCGATTACCTCGGACGTCATACCGGCGAGGAACGCCTCGCCGAGGATCAGTCCGCCGCGTCGTGGTCGCCCTCCGCGTCGATGTGCGGCAGGATCCGGTCGAGCCACCGCGGGGTCCACCAGGCGTGCCGGCCCAGCAGGGTCATGACCGCCGGAACGAGCAGCAGGCGTACGACGGTCGCGTCGATCAGCACGCTCACGGCCAGCCCGAGGCCGAGCATCTTCACCACGATGTTGTCGCTCACGATGAACGCGGCGAAGACGCTGACCATGATCAGGGCCGCGCAGGTGATGACACGCGCGGTGATCTCCAGGGCGTGCGCGACGCTCGCCTTGGCATCCCCGGTGCGCAGCCAGGCCTCGTGAACGCGCGACAGCAGGAAGATCTCGTAGTCCATGCTGAGGCCGAAGATGATCGCGAACATCATCATCGGCACGTAGCTCTCGATCGGCACCTTCCCTTCGACGCCCAACGCGGGCCCGCCCCACCCCCATTGGAAGACGGCGACGACGACGCCGTAGGAAGCCGCGATCGACAGGACGTTGAGGACGGCCGCCTTGACGGCGACCAGCAGCCCGCGGAAGACGATCAGGATGATGAGGAAGGCGAGCGCGACCACGACGGCGATGATCAGCGGGAGACGGCTCGCGACGATGTCACGGAAGTCGACCTGGGCCGCGGTCGTGCCGGTGACGTAGCCCTTGGCGTCGGTGCCGGAGACCGCCTGCGGCAGGGTGTCGTCGACCAGACGGTTCGTCAGGTCGGTGGTGTCCTGGCTCTGCGGGGCTTCCTTGGAGTAGACCGTGCCGACGAGTACGTCGCCGTCCGAGGTTGTCGTCAGCGGCGTGACCGTGGCGGCTCCGGCCACGTCGGTGAGCGATTTCTGCGCCTGCGAGGACAGGGCGGAGCGCTGGTCCGAGGGCACCTTGGTCTGGTCGATGACGACGGTCAGCGGGCCGTTGGAGCCGGGGCCGAAGGCATCGGCCATGATGTCGTAGGCCCGGCGGTCCGTGAACGACGTGGGGTCCGCGCCGTCGCCGATGTGCCCCAACTGGATGGACAGCACCGGAATGGCCAGCACGAGCACCGTGACGACTCCGCCGACCAGGAACCACCAGGGCCGGCGTTCCACGCGCTGGGCGTAGCGGTGCCAGGTGCCCTGCACGGGTTCGCCCGCGACGGCGTCCGTCTCCGCGACGGGGCGGCGCACCCGGTAGCGGTCGATGCGCTTGCCGATGAGCCCCAGCAGGGCCGGGACCAGCGTCAGGGCACCGATGACGGCGGAGACGACCGTGACGGCCGCCGCGAGGCCCAGTTTGCCGATGAAGGAGACCCCGGAGACGGACAGCCCGGCGAGGGCGATGATCACCGTACAGCCGGAGACGAGTACGGCTCGGCCGCTGGTCGCCGTTGCCCGTCCGGCCGCCCGGACCGGATCGTGGCCGTCCATGAGGTTCTGCCGGTGGCGGGTGATCAGGAACAGCGCGTAGTCGATGCCGACACCGAGCCCGATCATGGTGGCCAGCGTCGGCGACACCGTCGCGAAGGTGAAGGCGGCCGCCAGCAGGCCCAGGCACGCGAGGCCGCCCACCACGCTGATCAAGGCGGTCAGCAGCGGGATCCCGGCGGCCAGCACGCTGCCGAATCCCACGAGCAGGACGACGATCGCCACCGCGAAGCCGATGAGCTCGCTGACCCGGTCGTCGGCCGCCGGCCGGGCCAGTTCGCCGAGCGGACCGCCGTACTCGACATCCACGCCCGCCGCCCGCAGAGGCTGTACGGCCTGGTCCACGCCGTGGAGGTACGACTCCTGGAGCGTCGAGGGCTGCACGTCGAAGCGGACGGTGATGTAGCCGGTCTTCGCGTCACTGGAGAGGGGGCCGACGTCCGACGACGACTGACTCTGCTGCGACTGACCGGAGGACGACTGCTGCGTTCCGGACGGGGGCAGCGGGTTCTGCGCCGAGAGTACGTGCGGCAGTTTCTGCAGATCGGAGACCGTCTGGCCCATCTGTGAGCTGAGCGAGGTCAGGGGCTTCTGCGTGTCGCGCAGCACGATCTGGCTGCTGTAGCCCCCGGCCGCCGGGTCATGCTTCTTGAGGACGTCCAGTCCCTGCGTCGACTGGACACCGGGCAGCGAGAAGTTGTCCGAATAGTCCCCGCCGAACGCGTTGTTGAGCACTTGCAACGCGGCCAGGGCGACCAGCCAGGCGACGATGACGATCACGAAGTGCCGGGCGCACCACTCCCCCAGCCGCCGAAGCCTCCCGGGTGCGGGCCGCCCACCCCCTTTGGTGGCACGGACTGCCGACATGGGCCGCTCCCACGGGAGACACTTCCGACCCATTCATTAAACGCCGCCCTGATCACGACGTCCTGTCGAGTCTGCCGGGAGTCGACGGCTCACCGGGTTCCGGGTCAGGGCTCAGCCGGAGGACTCCTGCGGCTCCGGGTGTTCGGGGTGGACGGTGTCCGAACGCGGAGCGCCCAGCCTGCCCGTCCCCGCCTCGTCGGTGTCGGGCACGTCCGTGGCGGACTCGGCCGCGTTCTCGTCGTCCTCCTCGTCGTCCGCAGGTTCCGTACGTCCGGGCGACGAGGTGCCGGCGTCCCAGCGGTCCGCTCCCCCGTCGGCCTGCTGGTCCGGCATGTCCCGCGGGATCGGGTCGCCGTTCTCGCCGGGACCCTCCAGCCGGTGCTCGGTCACGATGCGCGCCTCTCTTCAGCGGGTTGCCGGGCCCGCGTGTACGCGTGGACCCGGCATGGACGAGGCGCGGGTACCTCAGCCGGCACGGGCAAAACCATGACCGCCGAAACCGTCCGGTCGTGATCGTCGACCCACTTCGCCCGTACGCCCTCAGCGCGGCGCGCGCTCCTCCAGCGCCGTGCGCCAGGCGGGCGCCCGCTCCCCGCCCGCGGCGGCTTCGGCACGCCGTCCGCCCCGTGCGAAGAAGTCGGCGAGGGGCAGGATCGCGGCGCCGACGGTGACCGCGTCGGGGCCGAGGCGGCCGAGGTCGATGGAGACGCGCTCGGCCGGATGACGCAGCGCGTACGAGGCGGCGTACCGGCGTACGGCGGGCAGGAAGCGGGTGCCGAGCTGGAGGCCGGCCCAGCCGCCGATGAGGATGCGTTCCGGCTGGAAGAGGTTGATCAGGTCGGACAGGCCCGCGCCCAGGTACTCGGCCGTCTCCTCCAGGACGGCGAGCGCGACCGGGTCGGGTGCGCCGCCCTCCGGCGGATGAGCGGCCGTCAGCATGGCGGCCAGCGCGGTCTCCTCGTCCGTGCCCTCGGGCGGGTGTCCGCCCGCCTCCCGCCAGCGGTCGAGCAACGACTCCGCTCCCGCGTACGCCTCCAGGCAGCCCAGGGCGCCGCAGCGGCACCGGCGCCCCCTGACCCGTACCGTCAAGTGCCCCCATTCCAGGGCCCGTCCGTTCTCCACCTCCTCCGACACGAGGCAGGCGCCGACGCCGGAGCCGAAGAGGACCACCACGGCGTTGCGGGCACCGCGGCCGGCGCCGAACCACATCTCGGCCTGGCCGAGGGTGCGCGCGCCGTTGTCCGTGAAGTACGGGACGGTGTCGGGGAGTTGACAGGTGGCGCGGAGCAGGGATTCGAGTGGGACGGCGTCCCAGCCGATCGTCTGGCCGTGCACCACCGCGCCCTGTTCGGCCGTCCGGGCCACGATGCCGGGGACGCCGATGCCGACACCGAGGAGCCGTTCGGGCGCGATACCGGCCTCGGCCAGGACCTCCGCGATGCCGTCGCGGATGTGTCCGACGATGACGTCGACGTCGTAGCGTCCGTGCTCCAACAGCCGTTCGGTGCGGGCGAGTTCGGCGAGGGTCAGGTCGAAGAGCTCGACGCGTACGCGGGTCTCGCCGACGTCGACGCCGATCATGTGGCCGCTGCCGGGCGCGATGCGCAGCAGGGTGCGCGGGCGGCCGCCGTCGGAGTCGACGCTGCCGGCCTCCTCCACCAGTCCGTCGGCGACCAGTTCGGCGACCACGTTGCTGATGGACCCCGAACTCAGCCCGGTGGCCGGACCCAGCTCGAACCGGCTCATCGGCCCGTCGAAATACAACCGTTGCAGTACGGCGGTGCGATTGCCCCGCCGCAGGTCACGCACCGTCCGTCCGTTCCGCGCCGCCATGTGGCTCCTTCCCGACCCTGCCCGACCTGCAAGATACCCCTGCGCGATCCCTTGACGCGACTTTCTTCCGGGTCTTAACTCACGCTCTAAGTTAAGCCATGAGGGTCGTTCGGGAAATGAACGCACGCGCTCTCGTGGCTCATCCCTCGGGAAAGGGACGCCAAGAGCCATGCACAGAATCCGAGCCGCGGCCGCCGTTGCGGTCACCGTCTCCCTGATGACCGCCGCGACCGCCTGTGGCGGTGGCTCCTCGACGAACGGCGGCGGGTCCAACGACTCGCCGAAGACGCTCACTTACTGGGCCTCCAACCAGGGCGCCAGCATCGAGGCCGACAAGAAGGTCCTGCGGCCGGAGCTCGACAAGTTCGAGAAGCAGACCGGGATCAAGGTGAAGCTGGAGGTCGTGCCCTGGTCGGATCTGCTCAACCGGATCCTCACCGCGACCACTTCCGGCCAGGGCCCCGACGTCCTGAACATCGGCAACACCTGGAGCGCCTCACTCCAGGCCACCAGGGCACTGCTGCCGTGGGACGCCAAGAACTTCGGGAAGATCGGCGGCAGGGACCGCTTCGTCGACTCGGCCCTCGGTTCGACGGGTGCACAGGGCAAGGATCCGGCCGCGGTGCCGCTGTACTCGATGGCCTATGCCCTCTACTACAACAAGAAGATGTTCGCCGACGCGGGCATCGCCAAGCCGCCGGCCACCTGGGACGAGCTGATCGCCGACGGCAAGAAGCTCTCCAAGAGCGGCAAGTGGGGCCTTGGCGCGGAGGGTTCGAACCCGTCCGAGAACATCCACCACTCCTTCGTCTTCGCCAAGCAGCACGGCGCCGACTTCTTCACCGCCGACGGCAAGGCCGACTTCACGAACGACGGTGTGGTCGCGGCCGTCCAGCAGTACGTCGGCCTGATGGCCAAGGAC
This sequence comes from Streptomyces sp. R21, assembly GCF_041051975.1. Classification (GTDB taxonomy): domain Bacteria; phylum Actinomycetota; class Actinomycetes; order Streptomycetales; family Streptomycetaceae; genus Streptomyces. Next base: position 942,507 of record NZ_CP163435.1, read on the forward strand.
AAGATCATCGCGCCGGGCAACGCCGAGTACGCGCAGAACCAGTCCGTGAGCGACTTCGCCAAGGGCAAGAACGCGATGCTGCTGTGGCAGTCCGCCTCCGCCAACCTCACGTCGCAGGGCATGAGCGCGGACGCCTACGGCATCGCTCCCGTGCCCGTGCAGTCCGGCACCCCGGGCACCGGGACGAACGTCAACTCGATGGTCGCGGGCATCAACCTGGCCGTCTTCAAGAACACCGACAACCTCGACGGCGCCACGAAGTTCGTGAAGTTCATGACGAGCGACGGGGAGCAGAAGATCCTCAACACGGCGTACAGCTCCATCCCGCCGGTCAAGGCCGCACAGGCGGACACCACGTTCAACACCGCGGCGAACTCCGTCCTGAAGGACACTCTCGCGGGAAGCGCCGCCGCGCTTCCGCAGGTCGCCGACGAGTCCCAGTTCGAGACGACCGTCGGTACGGCCGTCAAGGAGCTGTTCGCCGATGCGGCCGCCGGGCGCCCGGTGACCACCGCGTCGGTGAAGGCCGCACTCGAAAAGGCCCAGCAGCAGATGCCGAAGAAGTGAGCACAGGCACCGATATGACGACCACTGCCACCGCAGAGGCCGCGGTGCGTGAGAGTTCCCCCGGTGCGGCGGCGCGCGGTCCCCGCCGCCGCACCGGGCGGATCCGCCGCATCGGGCTGCCGTATCTGCTGCTTCTGCCGGCCCTGATCCTCGAACTCCTGGTCCATCTGGTGCCGATGGCGATCGGCATCGTGATGAGCTTCAAGGAGCTCACACAGTTCTACATCCGCGACTGGGGCACCGCCCCGTGGTCCGGCCTCGACAACTACAAGGTGTCGGTGGACTTCGACGCACCGGTGGGCGAGGCGCTGCTCCACTCGTTCCTCGTCACCGTCGGCTTCACCCTGCTGTCGGTCGGCCTGTGCTGGCTGATCGGCACGGCAGCCGCGATCTTCATGCAGGACACCTTCCGCGGCCGCGGCCTGCTGCGCGCCCTGTTCCTCGTCCCGTACGCGCTGCCCGTGTACACGGCCGTCATCACCTGGGTCTTCATGTTCCAGCACGACAACGGCCTGGTGAACCACGTCCTGCACGACCAGCTGCACCTCACCGACGAGCCGTCCTTCTGGCTGATCGGCGACAACAGCTTCTACGCGCTGCTCACCGTGTCGGTGTGGAAGGGCTGGCCGTTCGCCTTCCTCATCGTCATGGCGGGCCTGCAGAACATCCCCGGCGAGCTGTACGAGGCGGCCGCCCTCGACGGGGCCGGCGTATGGCAGCGGATCCGGCGCATCACCCTGCCGTCGCTGCGCCCGGTCAACCAAGTCCTGGTGCTGGTCCTGTTCCTGTGGACGTTCAACGACTTCAACACGCCGTACGTGCTGTTCGGCAAGACCGCGCCCGAGGCCGCGGACCTCATCTCGGTCCACATCTACCAGGCGTCGTTCGTCACCTGGAACTTCGGCACCGGCTCCGCCATGTCCGTCCTGCTGCTGCTCTTCCTGCTCGCCGTGACGGGTGGCTATCTCCTGCTGACCTCCCGTGGAAGGAAGGCGGCCGATGTCTAGCACGTCCGCGCCCACCCGCTCGCCGATGGCTCCCCCGCGGTCCTTTCTCTGGTCCCGGCGGATCTTCCTCACCCTGCTCACCGGGTTCGTCCTGGTGCCGGTCTACGTCATGGTCTCCAGCTCACTGAAGCCGCTCGCGGACGTCTCGGGGAAGTTCCGCTGGCTGCCCAGCGGACTGACCCTCCGCCCGTACATCGACATCTGGTCGACGATCCCGCTCGCGCGGTACTTCGTGAACTCGCTGATCGTGGCGGGCGCCGCGACCGTCTGCTCGGTGGTGATCGCGGTGTTCTCCGCGTACGCCGTCAGCCGCTACGACTTCCGGGGCAAGCGCACCTTCACGGTCACCGTGCTGTCCACCCAGATGTTCCCCGGCATCCTCTTCCTGCTGCCGCTGTTCCTCCTCTACGTCAACATCGGCAACGCCACCGGTATCGCGCTGTTCGGCTCACGCGGCGGCCTGATCCTCACGTACCTGACCTTCTCCCTCCCGTTCTCGATCTGGATGCTGATCGGGTACTTCGACTCGGTGCCGCGCGACCTGGACGAGGCGGCACTGGTGGACGGCTGCGGACCGCTCGGCGCGCTGTTTCGCATCGTCGTGCCGGCCGCCGTCCCCGGCATCGTCGCCGTGGCGGTCTACGCGTTCATGACCGCCTGGGGCGAGGTGCTGTTCGCCTCGGTGATGACCAACGACGCGACGCGCACACTCGCCGTCGGCCTCCAGGGCTACTCCACGCTCAACAACGTCTACTGGAACCAGATCATGGCCGCCTCGCTCGTGGTCAGCGTGCCAGTGGTCGCGGGCTTCCTGCTGCTCCAGCGCTACCTCGTCGCCGGGCTGACGGCAGGGGCCGTGAAGTGACCAACTCCTTGTCTCCCGAAGGGACTTCCGTGACCATCGACCTCGCCGCACTTCCCCAGGACTTCCTGTGGGGCACAGCCACGTCGGCCTACCAGATCGAGGGCGCCGTGGCCGAGGACGGCCGCTCCCCCTCGATCTGGGACACGTTCTCGCACACCGACGCCAAGATCGACAACGGCGACGACGGCGATCTCGCCTGCGATCACTACCACCGCTGGCGCGAGGACATCGCGCTCATGCGCCAACTGGGCACCAATGCCTACCGGTTGTCCGTCGCCTGGCCGCGCGTGATGCCGGGCGGCGTCGGCCCGGTCAACGCCAAGGGCCTTGATTTCTACGACGCGTTGATCGACGCCCTCCTCGCCGCGGGCATCACACCGTCCGTCACCCTGTACCACTGGGACCTTCCCCAGGTGCTCCAGGACCGGGGCGGCTGGCCCGCGCGCGACACGGCCCACCATTTCGCCGCGTACGCGTCGGCGGTCGCGGAGCGCCTCGGGGACCGCGTGCAGCACTGGACCACGCTCAACGAGCCGCTGTGCTCGGCGTGGATCGGCCATCTGGAAGGCCGGATGGCACCGGGCCTGAGGGACCTCACGGCGGCGGTCCGGGCCTCCTACCACCTTCTCCTCGGCCACGGCCTGGCAGCGCAGGCGGTCCGCGCGGCGGCATCCGGCGCCCGGGTCGGCATCGTCAACAACCTCTCCGACGTCGTGCCCGCGACCGACCGGCCCGAGGACATCGCGGCGGCCCGCCGCCATGACGGCCACACCAACCGCTGGTGGCTGGACCCGGTGCACGGCCGCGGCTTCCCGGCGGACATGCGCGAGGTCTACGGCGTCGAACTCCCCGAGCACCCGGGCGACTTGGCGACCATCGCCCAGCCCCTGGACTGGCTCGGCCTCAACTACTACTTCCCCTCCGCCATCGCCGACGACCCCACCGGACCGGCGCCCCGCACCCGCACGGTCCGCCGCCCCGGCGTGCCCCGTACCGGCATCGACTGGGAGGTCGACGCGGCCGGCATCGAGCGCCTCCTCCTCCGCCTGACCCACGACTACGGCGCCCGCGAGCTGTACGTCACGGAGAACGGGGCCGCCTACCCCGACGCCGTACGCCCCGACGGAACGGTCGACGATCCCGAGCGCACGGCGTACCTGGAGCAGCACCTCGCGGCCTGCGTCTCCGCGACCCGCAAGGGCGTTCCCCTGGCGGGCTACTTCGCCTGGTCCCTGCTCGACAACTTCGAGTGGGCGTACGGCTACGACCAGCGCTTCGGCCTCGTCCATGTCGACTACGGCACGCAGCGCCGGACAGTGAAGGGCAGTGGTCTCCGGTACGCGGAGATCATCCGGGCGTATGCGAGCAGGGGGCGCAG